>DPHR01000128.1 GCA_003522945.1 Clostridiales bacterium | reverse complement strand
GCTGGACGAGAGCGCCGCGACCGTCTCCGGCCAGACGCTCACCTTCGCCGGCGCCGCGGACGACGTGTTCTCGCTCTCACTCGACTACGAGGAGAGCCTCAACCCCATCAAGACGCAGAGCACGCTCAATCAGCTCGTGGACTGCCTCGTGTACGACCGGCTTTTCGAGGTCGATGAGAACTTCAACGTGACGTCGCGCATTCTTTCGGACTGGTATTACTCCAAGAACGAAGACAGCGCGGGCGTGTGGGTGCTCAAGGTGAGGGAGGGCATCCAGATGCACGACGGCTCCACGCTCACCGCGCAGGACGTGGCGTATTCCGTGTCCTGCATCTTCACGAGCGAGAGACACAAGCATCTGCAGCAGCAGGTCGGGCGCGTCTATTCGAGCGCGTACAACGGCGAGGTGTATCTCGCCGTGGAAGGCGCGGACAACGCGCAGCTCCCGCAGCGTATGAGCATCCCGGTCATCAAGTCCGGCTCCGTCGGCGACGAGATCCCCGTCGGATCGGGCCCGTATATGTATAATGAAGACCGCACGGCACTCGTGAAGTTTGACGGGTATGAAAACAGCGAGAGTCTCCCGCTCGACGAGGTGCAGCTGCGCGCCTACCGCGGCATGGAGGAGCTCATCACCGAGTTTGAAAGCGGTCTCGTCGATCTCGTCGTGAACGACCCGACCGGCATTTACAACATGGGCTACGGCGGCAAAAACGAAAAGCGCACCATCACCACCACGAATCTCCACTTCATCGGCTTCAACAGCCAGAGCCGCTTCTTCCAGTATGACGCCTACCGCTACGCGATGAACTGGATCGTGAACCGCGACAAGATCGTATCGGACACGCTCGACGGCAACGCCGTGGCGACGGTGCTCCCCGTCCACCCGAACAGCGCGCTGTACGATACCTCGATCGCCTCGCAGTTTTCCTACGATCCCTCGCGCTGCCTTACCGAGCTCGAGCGCGGCGGCTGCCGCGATCTGGACGCGGACGGCATGCTTGAATTTGCGCTCTCCGGCATGAAGGTGGACATTGAGCTCAACTTCGCCGTCTGCGCCGACAACGCCGCCAAGGTGCAGGAGGCGCGCCGGATCGCCGAGGATCTGGAAGCCATCGGCATCGGCGTCAACCTGCGCGAGCTTACATGGAAGGACTATCTCGCCGCGCTTCGCTCCGGATACATCGACTTCGATCAGGAGGAGCCCGAGATCGTTATGGATATGTATCTTGCCGAGGTCGCGCTGACCGGCGACTGGAACATTCTCACGCTGATCTCCGGCGACTGGGAGGATGACAACACCCTCAACTACGGCGGCTGGGACAACAGCGAGCTGGAGGAGCTCACCGAGGCCTATCTCGGCGCAAAGGACGACGACCGCGCGCAGGCCGTAAACGACTGGCTGCAGCTCCTCACGACGACCACGGTGATCCTGCCGGTGTGCTTTGAGACGCGCGAGGTTATCTCCCATCTCGGCGTGATCTCCGGCATGTCGCCCAACCAGTACGACGTATTCAATAATATTACCGCCTGGACAGTCAATATCGGCTGACCGCCGGCGGAAAAAGGAGCAAACGGATATGACCGATCAGGAACTGATGGACATGGCGAAGAAGGCCGCCGAATATGCGTATGTGCCGTACTCGAAATTTCCCGTGGGCGCGGCGCTCGAGTGCAGCGACGGCACGATCTTCACCGGCTGCAACGTGGAGAACGCCGCCTACGGCGACACGATCTGCGCCGAGCGCACCGCGGCGGTGAAGGCCGTGAGCAGCGGCCACCGCGACTTTGTCCGCATCGCCATCTGGGGCAACAGCAAAGAATACTGTTATCCCTGCGGCTCGTGCCGCCAGTTTCTGCAGGAGTTTTCCAAGCATATGACCGTGCTCTGCGCCAAGGGCGACGGGAGCTTCGTGAGCCACAAGCTCTCGGAGATGATGCCGTTTTTCTTCGACTTCTGATCGCATCGAAAAAGAACACCGCGGAGGACCAGATATGAGAAAGAGAATTCTTGCGGCGCTTCTGTGCGCGTGCCTGCTCGTGCCGGCGCTCACCGCTCCGGCGTTTGCCGCGTTCCCGGACGTTCCGGCGGATGAATGGTACACGGAGTACGTCGATTTCTGCACCGAAAAGGGCATCGTCAACGGCTTTGAGGACGGCACGTTCCGCCCGACGGGCTATCTGCGCCGGAGCGAGTTCATCAAAATGCTCGCCACGAGCGCATCGCTGACGTACAAAAGCGAGCTGCCCGGCAAGCACTGGGCGGAGGCGTACTGGGCGATGCTTTCCGAAAACGGCGTGCTCGAGGGGCTGGACATCCCCTGCACGTTCGACGCCCTGCAGGCAAAGACCACGCGCTACGAAATGGCCGTGATGATCCGAAACTTCCTCGCCAAGGTGCGCGGGGAGACCGAGGCCGTGACGAACGGCGCGGCGCGCAGGATCCCGGACTGGGCGTATATTCCGGAGGCGTACCGCGGCGCGGTGGCGCAGGTGTACGCCAAGGGCATCATCAACGGCATGAAAAACACCGCCGGAGCGGAGGACGGCTCCTTCTGCGGCGAGCGGAAGCTCACCCGCGCGCAGGCGAGCGCCGTCATGGTGCGCCTGCTCGATCCGGCCCGCCGCGCCCCGGTCGATCTTAGCGACAACAACCCCTACCGTCTTGCCGACGCGCCGAACGGCCTGCAGCCGTTCATGATCTGGGCGCGCGAGAACGGTTATATGCTCAACAACAACGAGCCGCGCGGCGCTTTTAACAAGCTCTTCTTCGGCGACGAGAACAAAACGTACTTTGCGAGCACCGAGGAAGCCGCGCCGTATATGCGCGATGTCACCGTGAACGTATGGCAGCTCCAGCCGGACGGGACGAAAACGCAGGCTGCGCTCAAGCTCACGGTACATAAATACCTCGCCGCGGACGTGTACGAAATATTCCAGCGCATCTTTGAGGACGAGGAGAAATTCCCCATCGCCTCCGTCGGCGGACTGCGCTGCACGGATACCATGCGCCACGCCTGGGGCGCGGCGGTCGATATCAATCCCGACGCGAACTGCGCGGCGGACCGCGCGGACGGCGCGGTGAAGATCACGGTAGGGCAGGGCTGGTGGCCGCTCGGCACCGAAAAGAGCGAGTGGGCCGGTACGCTCGCCGAGCCGAGCCCGTACTCGATCGCCGCGGGCGGGAGCGTTGTGAGGGCCTTCGCCGCCTACGGCTGGGGCTGGGGCGGAACATGGCAGTCGAGCCGCGATTTCATGCATTTCAGCGTCCGCACCGACGGCGGCTGAGCCGAATTCTCCGTATTCGGAAAATTCGGAGAAATCCCCAAAAAAACTTTGAATTTTTCTCTATCCCCTCTTGACATTAAGAGGGGATTTTGTTATTCTATCAGAGCGCCTGTGCGAAGAAGCAGGGCGTATTATGCGGTGAAGCGGGAGATTGCATCGTTTGACGGTGGTAACTTCCGTGGAGTATGTCCGTAAATCGGGCGGCTGAGAGTTTATCGTTTCCCCGGCCAGCAAGAGGCGTATATCGCCGGAACGGGAAGAAAAACCGGCCATCAGAAAGCCGGTTCTATTTTCGGTTCGGGTCTGATACGCACGGCGCGGTGGATGAAAACTTCTCACCGTACCACTGGGTGGCAGCCACCACCTAAGTACGAAAGTTTTGGAGGAACAAACATGGCAGCAAAGAAAATGATCCGCATCCGCCTCAAGGCCTACGATCATCAGCTGATCGACAAGGCCGCCGAGACCATCGTCGAGACCGCCAAGCGTACCGACGCGAAGGTTTCCGGCCCCATCCCCCTGCCGACGCAGAAAGAGGTCATCACGATCCTTCGCGCCGTTCACAAGTATAAGGACAGCCGTGAGCAGTTCGAGCGCCGCACCCACAAGCGCCTGATCGACATCATCGCCCCCACCCAGAAGACGGTGGAAGCGCTCATGTCCCTGGAGCTTCCCGCCGGTGTCGAGATCGAGATCAAGCTCTGAGATACACCTTATATTTATTCCCCGGCATTACCCCCGCGTTCAAAATCTGTATTGAACCCCGCGCCTTACGAAGGCAGGGTCAAGTCAGGAGCCTCCGGACGATATGATCCATGCGACCTGACCAATAACCTGAAAGGAGCAATCCAATGAAAAAGGCCATCATCGGCAAGAAGGTCGGCATGACGCAGATCTTCGACGAGACCGGCAAGGTCGTCCCCGTGACCGTTATCGAAGCCGGCCCGTGCAAAGTGGTCCAGAAGAAGTCCGCGGAAAAGGAAGGCTATGCTTCCGTCCAGCTCGGCTTCGAGGAAATCCCCGAGCGCAAGCTCAACAAACCCGAAAAGGGTCATCTCGACAAGGCCGGCGTCGGCGCGCTGCGCGTGCTGCACGAGTTCCGCCTCGAGAATGCCAACGAGATGAACGTCGGCGACGTTGTCAAGGCTGACGCCTTCAAAGAGGGCGACAAGGTCGACGTCACCGGCATCAGCAAGGGCAAGGGCTACGCCGGCGTCATCAAGCGCTGGGGCGCCCAGCGCACCCCGATGACCCACGGCGGCGGCCCGGTCCACCGTCATGCCGGCTCCATGGGCTCCTCCACGGATCCCAGCCGCATCCTTCCCGGCAAGATCGGCGCCGGTCACATGGGCGCCGAGCAGGTCACGGTGCAGAACCTTGACGTCGTCAAGGTCGATCCCGAACTGAACATGATCGTCATCCGCGGCGCCATCCCCGGCCCGAAGGGCGGCATCGTGTTCATCAAGAACACCGCCAAGACGCTCATCGTCAAGCAGGCCAGCGTCAGCACGAGTGTCAACCCGCAGAAGGCTTCCGCGCGTACCAACCCGCAGAAGGCTTCCGCCCGCAACCGCTAAAGAGAGGAGAGTCTGATTTATGCCTAAAGCGAATCTTTACAACATGGCCGGCGAGCAGGTCGGCGAGGTTGAGCTCTCCGAAGCCGTTTTCGGCATCGAGCCCAACGAGATCGTCCTTCATGCGGCGATCAAGAACCACCTGGCCAACTGCCGTCAGGGCACGCAGAGCGCTCTGACCAAGGGCGAGGTGTCCTACACCACCGCCAAGCCCTGGCGCCAGAAGGGCACCGGCCGCGCCCGCGCCGGTTACAAGGGCAGCCCCGTGTGGACGCACGGCGGCGTCGCCTTTGCCCCGAAGCCGCGTAGCTACCGCTACACCATGAACCGCAAGGAAAAGCGTATCGCCCTGAAGAGCGCTCTGTCCGTCAAGGCGGCCGAGAGCAAGATCTTCGTGGTGGACGGTCTCAGCTTCGACGAGATCAAGACGAAGGCCTGCGTTTCTCTGCTCGAGAAGCTCGGCGCCGAGAACGCCATGATCGTCACCGAGACCGTGAACGAGAACGTCATCAAGTCCGCCCGCAACATCCCCGGCGTTGAGACGACGATCGCCACCGTTCTCTCCACCTACGACATTATGAAGGCCCGCTCTCTCGTGGTCGACAAGGCTGCCCTTGCCAAGATCGAGGAGGTGTACTGCTGATGAAGAGCGTTTATGATGTGATCATCCGCCCGGTCATCACCGAGCAGTCCATGGAAGACCTGGACATCAAGAAGTTCGCTTTTGAAGTGGCGAAGGACGCCACCAAGATCGAAGTGAAGAAGGCTGTGGAAGAGATCTTCGGCGTCACCGTCGTCAAGGTGACCACCACGACCGTCCACGGCAAGCAGAAGCGCACCGGCCGTTACCCCGCCGGCTTTGCGAAGACCTGGAAGAAAGCCGTTGTCAAGCTGAGCGAAGATTCCAAGAACATTGAGATCTTCGAAGGCATGGCCTAAGGGAGGGAAAGAGAATGTCTATTAAAACCTATCGTCCTATCACCCCCGCCCGCCGGCACATGACCGTTTCCGGCTTTGATGGGGTCGACAAGCATGCCGCCCCGGAGAAGTCCCTGGTCGAGGTCAAGAAGAAGAACGCCGGCCGCAACAACTACGGCCGCATCACCGTTCGTCATCACGGCGGCGGCAACCGGCAGAAGTACCGCATCATCGACTTCAAGCGCGACAAGCGCAACGTCGAGGCGCAGGTCCTCCGCCTGGAGTACGACCCCAACCGCAGCGCCTACATCGCGCTGGTCGAGTATCCCGACAGCGAGCGCCGCTACATCCTCGCTCCGGTCGGCCTCGCCGCCGGTGATGTGATCGTTGCCGGCGAGGGCGCCGACATCAAGCCGGGCAACGCTCTGCCTCTGGCGAACATCCCCGTGGGTACCGTTATCCACAACATCGAAATGTACCCGGGCAAGGGTGCGCAGCTCGTCCGCTCCGCGGGCAACGCCGCGCAGCTCATGGCGAAGGAAGGCGCTCTCGCGACCGTCCGTATGCCGTCCGGCGAAATGCGCAAGATCCGCATGAACTGCTACGCCACCATCGGCCAGGTCGGCAACATCGACCACGCCAATGTCTCTCTCGGCAAAGCCGGCCGTGTCCGTCACATGGGCTGGCGTCCGAAAGTCCGCGGCTCGGTCATGAACCCGTGCGACCACCCGCACGGCGGCGGCGAAGGCAAGTCCCCGGTCGGCCGTCCCGGCCCTGTCACTCCGTGGGGCAAGCCGACTCTGGGTTACAAGACCCGCAAGAAGAAGAACCCGACCGACAAGATGATTGTCAAGCGCCGCAACGCTAAGTAAGGAGGGAAGAAGGAAATATGAGCAGAAGCATTAAGAAAGGCCCCTTCGCAGCTCCTGAGCTGCTCAAGAGAGTCGACGAACTGAACAAAGCCGGCGAGAAGAAGGTCCTCAAGACCTGGTCCCGCAGCTCTACGATCTTCCCGTCCTTCATCGGTCACACCTTCGCTGTGCATGACGGCCGCCGTCACGTCAGCGTGTACGTCACCGAGGACATGGTCGGTCACAAGCTGGGCGAGTTCGTGCCTACCCGCACGTTCCGCGGCCACGCCGGCAGCAAGACTGCCGGAAAGTAAGGAGGAGAGATACTGATGGAAGCAAGAGCTGAACACAAATTCGCGCGTATTTCTCCCCGCAAGGTCAAGATCGTCTGCGATCTGATCCGCGACAAGGACGTCGAGCTTGCCAAGGGCATCCTGCAGAACACCCCGAACTCCGGCGCCGCCCTGCTGTACAAGGTTCTGTGCAGCGCCTGCGCGAACGCCGAGAACAACCACGAGATGGATCCCTCCAAGCTGTATGTGTCCAAGGTTATGGTCACCGGCGGCCCGACCATGAAGCGCGGCCGCGCCAGCGCCCGTGGCCGTTACGCGCGTATCCTGAAGAGAACCAGCCACATCACCGTTGTTGTGGCGGAAAAGGAGGCTTGATTTATGGGACAGAAAGTTAATCCGCACGGCCTCCGCGTCGGCGTCATCAAGGACTGGGATTCCCGTTGGTACGCCCGTCCCGACAAGGTCGGCGATCTGATCGTCGAGGACGACAAGATCCGCAAGTACCTCAAGAAGAGACTGTACGCCGCCGGCGTGCCCACCATCGAGATCGAGCGCGACAGCGCCCAGGTCCGCATCTTCATCCACTGCTCCCGCCCCGGTGTGATCATCGGCAAAGGCGGCACGGAGATCGAAAAGCTCCGCCAGGATGTTGAGAAGCTCATCGGCAAGAAGGTCGCCATCTCCATCGTTGAGGTGCGCACCCCCGATACGAACGCCCAGCTCGTCGCCGAGAACATCGCCCAGCAGCTCGAGAAGCGCATCGGCTTCCGCCGTGCGATGAAGAACTCGATCGGCCGCGCGATGCGTATGGGCGCCAAGGGCATCAAGGTCTGCTGCGCCGGCCGTCTCGGCGGCGCTGAGATCGCCCGCAGCGAAACCTACCACGAGGGCACCATCCCCCTGCAGACTCTCCGCGCCGACATCGACTACGGCT
>DPHR01000148.1:3203-6020 GCA_003522945.1 Clostridiales bacterium | reverse complement strand
TGATTTATTATGGTAGTATATTAGCACGCTACCACGCTAAAGTAAATGCACAGAAAAAACAAAAAGAAAGGGCGAAGAGCCCTCTCTTTTGCTACTTTACGATAAATCCGCCGCCGAGCAGACGGTCACCGTCGTAAAAGGCGGCGGTCTGGCCGGGAGTGGGGGCGCGCACCGGCGCAGGGAAGCGGACGATTGCGCCGTCTCCGTCCGGCGTCACCGTCCCGGTGGGCAGCTCGCGGCGTGAATGGCGGATGCGAACGCCGCAGACGATCTCGCCCTCCGGTGGAACAAGCCAGTTTACGCCGCGCACACGGAAACTCTCCCGCCATACGGCGGCGTCGTCAGAGGAAAGACGGACTTCGTTCGTCTCCGGGCATATGTCGGAAACGTATACGCGTTTCCCGAAGCCGACGCCGAAGTGACGGCGCTGGCCGACGGTATAGTGGTGGATGCCGCGGTGTTTGCCGACGGCTTTACCGTCCAGAACGAAATCCCCCGGCGGGGGCGTGATGCCGCGGCGTTCGATCCAGGCGGCGTAATCGCCGTCCGGGATGAAGCAGATGTCCATGCTGTCCGGCTTGTGCGCAACGGGCAGGCCGAGCTCTTCGGCCAGCGCGCGCACCTCCGTTTTTTTATATGGCGCAAGCGGCAGCAGAAGGGCGTTCACCTCGTCCGGCGTCAGACGGCAGAGCATATAGCTCTGGTCATTTTCCGGCTGTCCGCGGTAAATGGCGCCGTTTTCCGCTCTGGCATAATGCCCGGTGGCGATGTGCTTTGCCCCGATGCGCTCCGCTTCGTCCAGCAGGGCGCGGAACTTGACCGCCGGGTTGCAGAGAATGCAGGGGTTCGGCGTCTCGCCGCGGAGATACGCTTCGGCAAACGGGGTGCAGACGTATTGCTCCATTGCCTCGCGGCTGTCGGTGATCGTGAGCGGAACGGAGAGGGAAGCGGCGGCCTCGCGCGCGGCGTCCGCGCCGGGGAGACCGTTATCGAGATACAGCCCGTAAACCTCCAGCCCCGATTCGCACAGCAGGTGCGCGGCCACGGCGGAATCCACGCCGCCGGAGAGACCGAGAACGACCTTATCCATGGCGGCGCTCCTTTCCGCTCTCGGTATAGATCATAAGCGCGGTCATATCCGCCGGAGACACGCCGGAAATGCGCGAGGCCTGCCCGAAGCTCACGGGGCGTATGGCGACGAGCTTCTGCCGCGCCTCGGTGCGGAGCCCCGGCACGGCGGCATAGTCGATATCCTCGGGGATGGGACGATCCTCCATGCGCCGGAAATCCTCCACCTGCTTGAGCTGGCGGCGGATATAGCCCTCGTATTTGAGCGTGATGGAGACCTCCTCGCCGACGGCGCGCGGCAGCGCCGGGCGCTCCGGGTCAAACGGGAGAAGATCGGCGTATTCGATCTGTGGGCGGCGCAGAAGATCGGCAAGCGACGCGCCGGAAACGATCTCCGCCGTGCCTTTTTCGCGCAGCAGCGCGTTGATCGCCTCGCCGGGGGCGAGATGCGTATGCTCGAGCCGCTGCCGCTCTTTTGCGACGGCGGCGTATTTGTCTTGCACGGCGGCGAGCCGCTCGTCGGAAATGAGTCCGATGCGGTGGCCGATGTGCGTCAGCCGCTCGTCGGCGTTATCCTGCCGGTGGAGCAGACGGTATTCGCTGCGCGACGTCATAATACGGTACGGCTCTTCCGTTCCTTTTGTAACGAGATCGTCAATGAGCGTGCCGATGTAGCCGTCCGAACGGCGCAGGATCAAAGGCTCCTCGCCGCGGATCTTGAGCGCGGCGTTCACGCCCGCGACGAATCCCTGCACAGCGGCTTCCTCGTAGCCGGACGAGCCGTTGAACTGGCCCGCGCCGTACAGACCGGGGATCTTTTTGCTCTCGAGCGTGGCGCGCAGCTCCGTGGGATCGACGCAGTCGTACTCGATGGCATAGGCGCAGCGCTGCATCTCGGCGTTTTCCAGTCCCGGAATGGAGCGGACAATATCGATCTGCACGTCCTCCGGCAGAGAGGAAGACAGACCCTGAATGTACAGCTCCTGTGTATGCAGACCCATCGGCTCAATGAAGAGCTGGTGGCGTTCCTTGTCCGGAAACGTGACGATCTTCGTCTCGATCGAGGGGCAGTAGCGCGGGCCGGTGCTTTCAATGGTGCCGTTGAAGAGCGGACTGCGGTCAAGATTGGCGCGGATGATCTCGTGCGTGCGCGCTTTGGTATAGGTAAGCCAGCACACGGCGCGGTTTTGCAGCGCCGCAGCGTCGGTGGAATAGGAAAACGGCTCGATCTCCTCATCGCCGGGCTGGAGCTGCATTTCGTCAAAGCGGACGCTGCGCGCGTTCACGCGCGGCGGCGTGCCGGTCTTGAAGCGGCGGAGACGAAGACCCATATCGGCGAGGCACTTCGTGAGCTCCGTCGCCGCGGCGAGCCCGTCCGGGCCGGAGGTGCGTACCACGTCGCCGACGATCGTCCGCCCGCCGAGATATGTCCCCGTAGCGATGACAACAGCGCGCACCGCGTATACGGCGCCCGTGTGCGTCGTGACGGAGGAAACATGGCCGTCCGAAAGGCCGATGGAAACGATCTCCGCCTGATGCAGCACGAGATTTTCCTGCGTCTCCAGCGTCTCCTTCATGATCTCCTGATAGCGCCGCCGGTCGGCCTGCACGCGCAGAGAGTAGACGGCGGGGCCTTTGCCGCGGTTGAGCATCCGGAACTGGATGCCCGCGGCGTCCGCCGCTTTGCCCATCTCGCCGCCGAGCGCGTCGAGCTCACGGACAAGGTGCCCCTTGCCCGTGCCGCCGATG
>DPHR01000148.1:1593-2990 GCA_003522945.1 Clostridiales bacterium | reverse complement strand
CCCTTGCCCGTGCCGCCGATGGCGGGGTTGCACGGCATGTTGCCGACGCTGTCGAGATTCACCGTGAAGCACACGGTGTCAAGCCCCATGCGCGCCGCGGCAAGCGCGGCCTCAATCCCTGCATGCCCTGCGCCGATAACGGCTATATCGCATTTTCCCGCGTTATATTCTATCAATCTGCATTGCCTCGTTTCCGTGTATATAAACAAAAAGTATTTTAGCATTGAAAGCGCCGGCGCGTCAAACATAATATGTGCCCTGCGCCGAAAAGCTTGATATGGAACGGGCGATGTGGTATAGTAAGCTTAAGCAAAGAACGCCATCGTTAAAGGCAGAAACCGCCACTCTGCCAAGTGACGGCCTAAATTCTGAACCATCTCAGAGCTGACGGTAACATTATCGCCCTTTGTGATTTGTTATAGCTCAAAACGCTTCGGATGTCAACAGAACCGGACTGTACATTATAATGCAGGAGACGCCTATGAAAAAAGCAAAGAGAATACTTGTATTTGCAATACTTGCGGCGATGCTGCTGTTGCTCTGCGGCTGCGGTATGTTCAGGACGCGCGCGGCAAAAGCGGCGATCAAAATGAGCAAGCTTGATAGCCTGCACGCGGACGTTGAGATGCAGATCGGTATGGGGATATCCCTGCTTGGGCAGGATGTGAATGCCGACACCGCGATTACGGGCGGCGCGGATATTCAGCGCGACCCTGAGCGGGTGTATGTGAACCTGATGGCGGAAGTAGCTGGCTTTGAACAGAACCTGCTGTTTTACGGCGTGGGCCGTGACGACGGCTTTGATGTCTATTCCTCTGCCGACAGCGGAGATAGCTGGACAAAGGGCAGCGTTGAAGACGATGACAGCTCAAAGAACAGCAAGGCAGACGGGAAATCGCTGTTCCTGCTGCTCTCTGAAAGCGCCGCGAGCTTCAAGGAATATGGCAAGGAAAAGGTAAACGGCTCGGACGCCATTGGCTATAACGGCAAAATAACAAGCGATGAGCTCAGGCAGGCGCTGGAGCTTGCAAACGCCAAGCAGGCTCTTGAGGAGAGCCTTGATGTCGAGCTTGACGACGATGTATTTGAGGATCTCGGTGATGTGCCGGTGTCTATCTGGATCGATGTGAAGTCGGGCATGATAGTGCGCGTTGAAATGGATATGTCGGATGTGATGCAGGGGCTTGTTCCCGTTCTTGTGGATAAGGCGATGGAGAAGACGGACGTCGGGATCGGTGTGGACACAAAGGTCTATGAAGTCACCGTCAGCATAACACTCTCAGAGTTTGACGCTGTGCAGGTCACAAAGCCTACGACATTGAATATCGGATAAATCAAATGAAAATAGAACACCGGAGCGGTTCAGCCTTGAACCGCTCCGGTAGTTTAATGCTCAA
>DPHR01000148.1:1197-1471 GCA_003522945.1 Clostridiales bacterium | reverse complement strand
AGTTTAATGCTCAAATCAGTATTCGTAAATGCCGCCGCCGATGAACTCGCGTATCATGGCTTCTTTGGGGATCAGGCTATGGTCAATGACCCCGAAGAGCTGAAGCGCGGGCAGCACCTGGCGCAGCTCGTCAAAGCGCTCGATGCCCTCGGGCACGGACTGGAACAGCTGCGTCGCCGTCTCGTTGAACACGGGCAGCTCGTAGGGGAGCGCGGTGTCGAACTGATAGTCGGCCTTGTTCTTGTACGGGGAGATATACAGCTTCTCGCCGCGG
>DPHR01000148.1:0-991 GCA_003522945.1 Clostridiales bacterium | reverse complement strand
TCTCGCCGCGGCGGACGTTTGCCCACATGCCCATCGTCTCGGCCGCGGAGGAGCCGCGGAAGTTATAGTCTCTGACCATGCGCCGCACAAGGCGGAACCATGTGCGCTTAAAGACGACGCGGTCACCGAAGAGCACATCGCTGCGCGCGGAGATATAGAGCTTGAAGGCTTCGGGGTGCGCGTTCGTTATCATGTCGTTCAGAGCATGGATGCCCTCGACGATGACGACCTCGTCCTTCTTGAGCTGGATGGACTTGGAGGGGGTGAGGCTCCTCATGCGCCGGGCAAATTCGTACTTCGGCACGTAGATGCGCTCACCTTTGGAGAGCATGTCAAAGTGCCTGTTCATAAGCTCCATGTCGAGGCAGAGCGGGGATTCAAGATCCAGCTCGCCCTCGGGTGTGCGGGGGCTGTTCTCGTCGATGGTCTTGAAATAATCGTCCATGCCGATGTAGTGCGTGCCGATGCCGCGGCGGTTGAGTTCCTCGGCGATCTTCATCGAGGTCGTGGTCTTGCTTGAGCCGGATGGCCCGGAGAGCAGAACAATGGGACTCTTATCGCGGTTGCTGATTATCTTATCCGCGGCCTTGGCGACTCTGCCCTTATAGGCCTGATCGCCCTCCTCAATGAAGCCCTTCGGATCGGCGACGGTTTTGAAGTTGATATCCTCAAGCTGGAACGCCATAACTTTTCCTCCTTATTTGTTATAGAAATCGTTGTAAAAGCCGAGTATCTTTGCTTTTTCGGTACAGGTAGTGCCGATGCTGTTTATGTATTCAAGCGGGTATTTCGGAGCCATGATGCGGATATTGCGCCCGTCGTCGGGACGGATGAGCTTCGTCGAGCCGCCCCCGCCCATTGCTATTATACTGCACAGCTCCTCCATGATGCAGATATTATACAGGTTCACCCGGCCATCCTTGGCCCAGCCGACGTTTTCAAAGCCGCCGGACATGAACTTCTGCCGGTAGAGATAGTATGGCGAGTAACC
>DPHR01000173.1:7167-7420 GCA_003522945.1 Clostridiales bacterium | reverse complement strand
CAGCAGCACGCGCCCGCCGTCGCCGAGCGCGGCGGGGCACTTCTCCACGGCGGCCTTCACGGTCTCGTCCGCGAGCGTGCCGTCCTTATCGTCTACCTTCACGTTCTTGAGCACCTGCGGGTACATCTTCACTTCCGCGGCCAGCACCGAGAGCGGGAGCTGCGTGTCGATGAGCACGCCCATGAGCATGATCGCGGTGATGAGGCCGTCGCCGGTATGGGCAAACTTGCGGAAAATGATGTGGCCGGACTGC
>DPHR01000173.1:442-6965 GCA_003522945.1 Clostridiales bacterium | reverse complement strand
TGTGGCCGGACTGCTCGCCGCCGAGCATATGATCGTTGGCCTTCATGTTCTCGTAAACGTACCGGTCGCCCACGGCGGTCTTTTCGTAGGCGATGCCGATGCGGTCGAACGCCTTGTAAAGACCGAAGTTGCTCATGATCGTCGTGACGACGGTATTGCTCGGCAGCTGGCCGTTGGCCTTCATGTGCTTGGCGCAGATGTACATGATCTGATCGCCGTTCACCACATTGCCGAGCTCGTCCACAGCGAGACAGCGGTCGGCGTCGCCGTCAAAGGCAAAGCCGACATCGAGCTTGTTTTCACGGACATACTGCTGCAATCCCTCAATGTGGGTCGAGCCGCAGCGCAGGTTCACGTTCACGCCGTCAGGCTTATCGTTGATGACGTACGTCTTGGCGCCGAGCGCGTCGAACACGGCGCGGCCGATCATCCACGCGCTGCCGTTCGAGCAGTCGAGCGCTACCTTGCGGTCGCCGAACGAGCGGGTGGCGATGCTCGTGAGATAGCCGATGTAGCGGTTGCGGCCGGAGTAAAAGTCGATCGTGCGGCCGATCTTGTCCTCGACCGCCCAGGGAATGCTGTTGGGATCGCCGTCGATGTAGGCTTCGAGCTCGTCCTGCAGCGCGTCGTCCATCTTCTCGCCGACGCCGTTCATGAGCTTGATGCCGTTGTCCCAGTAGGGATTGTGGCTCGCGGAGATCATCACGCCGCAGTCAAAGTTTTCGGTGCGCGTGATGAAGCTGACGCAGGGCGTCGTTGTAACGTGCAGAAGATAGGCGTCCGCGCCGGAGGACGTGATGCCCGCGGCGAGCGCGCTCTCATACATGTAGGAGGAGCGGCGCGTATCCTTGCCGATGACGATGCGGGCCGTGCCGCTCGTATGACGGTTTGCGTAATACCAGCCGAGAAAACGGCCGGTTCTGAAGGCGTGCTCGGCGGTCAATACCTCGCCGGCCTTGCCGCGGAAACCGTCGGTGCCGAAATATTTTCCCATAAAAGAGTCCTTTCCAAAATCAGAGAGAGTAGGCAATAAACTGACACTTTATAATACCACTTTCCGCCGGTGAGCGTCAATAATTTTTCCCATACGGACGGGCCTTATCCGCGCGGCTCGAAAAGCTCGAGCGCCGCGGCGACAAAGCCGCGGAAGAGCGGGTGCGGACGGTTGGGACGGGATTTGAATTCGGGGTGATACTGCACGCCGATATAGAACGGATGATCGTGCCGCTCCACGACCTCAACGAGCCGTCCGTCCGGCGAGAGACCGGAGAGAACGAGCCCCGCGGCGGTGAGAGTCTCGCGGTATTCGTTGTTGAATTCGTAGCGGTGGCGGTGACGCTCGGAGATGTGCTGCGCGCCGTAGCATTTTTCCAGAAGCGATCCGGGCATGACGTCGCACGGATACGCGCCGAGACGGAGCGTGCCGCCCTTGGCGATCTCGTCGCTCTGGCCGGGCATGAAGTCGATGACGCGGTAGGGGGAGCGCTCGTCAAACTCGCGGGAGTTCGCGCCTTCAAGATGCGCGGCGTTGCGCGCGTTTTCGATGACGGCGATCTGCATGCCGAGACACAGTCCCAGATACGGGATGTTCTTTTCGCGGGCGTACTTCGCCGCGAGGATCATTCCCTCGATGCCGCGGTCGCCGAAGCCGCCCGGCACGAGAATGCCGCACACGCCGCCGAGCTTTTCTTCCAGATTCTCTTCGGTGAGCGTTTCGGAGTCTACCCAGCGGATGGCAACGTGCGTCCCCACGGTGTAGCCCGCGTGGCGCAGCGCCTCGATCACGGAGAGATAGGCGTCATGCAGCTGCGTATATTTGCCGACGAGCGCGATGGGCACGCGCTTCGTGCGGCCGTGGATGCGGCTGACCATTTCCTCCCACTCGGCAAGATCCGCCTTCGGCTGGCCGAGACCGAGCTTGCGGCAGACGGTGTCGCCCATGTGCGCCTTTTCAAGCATGAGGGGGGCCTCATACAGCACCGGGATCGTCATGTTCTCGATGACGCAGTCGCTTTCCACATTGCAGAAGTTTGCGATCTTGCGGAAGATGTTCTCGTCCTCGATCGGCTCGTCGCAGCGCAGCACGATGATGTCCGGGGAAATGCCCATGCCCTGCAGCTCCTTGACAGAGTGCTGCGTCGGCTTGGACTTGTGCTCGCCCGAGGCCTTGAGATACGGCACGAGCGTCACGTGGATATAGAGCGTATTCTCGCGCCCGACCTCAAGCCCGACCTGCCGGATGGCCTCGAGAAACGGCTGGCTCTCGATATCGCCGGTCGTGCCGCCGATCTCGGTGATGACGATGTCCGCGCCGGACTTTTTGCCGACCTGATAGATGAATTCCTTGATCTCGTTGGTGACGTGCGGGATGACCTGCACGGTGCTGCCGAGATACTCGCCGCGGCGCTCCTTTTCGAGCACACGGGAATACACCTTGCCCGTGGTGAGATTCGAGAACTTGTTGAGGTCCTCGTCAATGAAGCGTTCGTAGTGGCCGAGATCGAGATCGGTCTCCGCGCCGTCCTCGGTGACATAGACCTCGCCGTGCTGGTAAGGGCTCATCGTGCCGGGATCGACGTTGATGTAGGGGTCGAGCTTCTGCGCCGCGACCTTGAACCCGCGCGCCTTCAAAAGGCGTCCGAGCGAGGCGGCGGTGATGCCCTTGCCGAGACCGGAAACCACGCCGCCGGTGACGAAAATGTACTTTGTCATATCTTTCACACTCCCAAAGGATGAATATACACAAAAAAATTTGGGGAGGGGAGGTGAGCCTCCCTTCCCCGGGAGGCGGCTGAGCCTCAGAGAAAGCGGTAGACCCCGTCGCGTTCGGCAACGAGGGAATGTTCAAAAAAGGCGGTGAGAGCTTTGACGAGCGAGACGGTGTCCGACGCGCCCGCGGTCTCGAAGGGCGAGTGCATCGCCAGCTGCGCGAGACCGATGTCCACGGCGTTGAGCGAGACCTGCGTGTTGGAGATGTTGCCGAGCGTCGAGCCGCCCGGCATGTCGGCGCGGTTGGCGTAATACTGCACCGGCACGCCGGCGCTCTCGCAGATGCGGCGGAAGATGCCGGCGGAAACGGCGTCGGAGGTGTAGCGCTGGTTGGCGTTGTATTTGATGACAACGCCGCCGTTCATGCGTGCGGTGTGGTTGCGGTCGGCAAATTCGCCGTGGTTGGGGTGGACGGCGTGCGCGTTGTCGCAGGAGACGAGAAAGCTGCCCGCCACGAGACGGCGGTATTCGCTGCCGTCCATGCCGAGCGCGGCGCACAGCCGCGTGAGCGTGTCATAAAGGAAAGTGGATGCCGCGCCCTGCTTCGTCTCGCTGCCGACCTCTTCGTTATCGAAGATGCAGCAGACGGGAATGGAGCGGCTCTCCCCGGCGGCGAGAAACGCCGTCAGCGAAGAGAACGCGCACTGGAGATCGTCCAGCCGCGGCGCGGAGATGTATTCGCCGAGCGATACGCCCTTCTGGGGATCGTAAAGGAAAAGATCGCCCGTGACGATGGCGTCCTCTGATACCCCGGCGGCCTTGGCGACGGCGGCGCGGAAGCTGCCCTTCTCGCTGCTCATCCATACGGGCAGCATATCGACGGCGGCATTATAGCTCATGCCGTCGTTGGCGTTGCGGTTCATGTGGATGGCGACGTTCGGGATGATCGCGCAGGGCTCGCGGAGATCCACGAGCTTTACCGAGAGCTTATCGCCCTCGGAGACGAGAACACGGCCCGCCACGGAGAGCGGCCGGTCGAGCCAGGGGGCGCAGAGCATCCCGCCGTATTTTTCCACGGAGAGACGAAGATAGTTCCCGTCCGAAAGCTCGGCATTCTCCTTGATCTTGAACGCCGGGCTGTCGCCGTGCGCGGCGGTCATCATAAAGCCCGCGATCTCCCCGGCGGGGACGCGGAAAGCGATGAGGGAAGAGCCGTTGCGCGTGACAAAATACTTGCCGCCGGGAACGATCTCCCAGCGCTGCGCCTCGCAAAGCTCGGTATATCCGGATTCGCGCAGCATGTCCGCGCTGTGGGCGCAGGTGTGGAACGCCGTGGGACATACGGCAATATAATCAAAGAGCTTTTCGTTCATTTCATTTCCTTTCCGTCGTCCGGCCTCTGCCGGAACAGTACAAGTTTTTCGAGCGGGAAGAGCACCGCCGTCTGCACGATGCCCGCGCCGAACGAGGCGAGCGTGCGCGAGAGGGGAGCGATGCGGCTCGACGCCATCGCTGCGACGATCGCGCCCTGCATCCACGTGGCAAAGAGAATGAGCGCGAAGAGGATCGCAAGATACACCGCGAACCCCGCGCGGGTACCCTCGCCGCGAAACGTTGTTTTCATGTTGATAAAATAGCCGTAGATGTTTGCAAGACCGTTTGCCAGCAGGAACGGCAGCACATATCCCCATGTGACGACGCCGTTTACCACATACTTCGAGCCGTCCGGGAAAAGCGCGTCGGCACGGAATATGCCGCGCAGCAGCGGCGGCAGCGGCGAGACAACGCGGTCAAACGCGAGCGGCAGGAGATTGGCGAGCAGAAGCTGCAAGATCGTCACCGTGAGACTTACAAGATTGAATTTCACAAACTGCCAGAGCGTGCGTCCCTTCCCTGCGGAAAGGCGCTCGTCCAGCCGCTTCCATGCGTTCATGGCGAAACGGTCACTCCCATTCGATGGTCGCGGGCGGCTTGGAGGTGATGTCGTAGACAACGCGGTTGATGCCGCGCACTTCGTTCGTAATGCGCGAGGAGATGCGCCGCAGCACATCCCACGGCAGGGGCGCGAACACGCAGGTCATAAAGTCGCTCGTTTCCACGCAGCGCACCGCGACGGTGTAGTCATACGTGCGTCCGTCGCCCATGACGCCGACGCTCTTCACGCCGGTGAGCACCGCAAAATACTGATCGGCGCGGCAGCCGCACTTGCCGATCTCCTCGCGGACGATGGCGTCTGCCGGGCGGAGAATAGCGAGCTTTTCGCGCGTGATCTCGCCGAGCACGCGCACGCTGAGACCGGGGCCGGGGAACGGCTGGCGGTTTACGAGACTTTCGGGCAGACCGAGCAGGAGACCGAGCTTGCGCACCTCGTCCTTGAAGAGATAGCGCAGCGGCTCCACGATGCCGGAAAAGCCGAGATCCTTCGGAAGCCCGCCGACGTTGTGGTGGCTCTTGATGACCGCCGAGCCCGTGCCGGACTCGACGACGTCCGGGTAGATCGTCCCCTGTGCGAGGAAGCCGACCTTGCCGAGTTTTTTCGCCTCGTCCTCAAAAACGAGAGCAAACTCGCGCCCGATGATCTTGCGCTTCTGCTCGGGATCGGTCACGCCCTCGAGCTTTGCAAGAAAGCGGTCGGCAGCGTCCACGCAGCGGAAGTCGAGCGCCTTATTCTCGAATACGGAGCGGATCTCCTCCGTTTCGCCCTGGCGCATGAGACCGTGATCGACATAAATGCACGTGAGCTGGCCGGGCACCGCGCGCGCGAGCAGCGCCGCGCACACCGAGGAATCCACGCCGCCGGAGAGACCGAGCAGTACCTTTTCACTGCCGACCTGCTCGCGGATCTCGCGGATCTTCGTTTCAAGGAAGCTCTCCATCGAGTAATTTCCGGCGCAGCCGCAGATATCAAAGAGGAAGTTTTTGAGAATGAGATTGCCCTGCACGGTGTTAGTCACTTCCGGATGGAACTGCACGCCGTAGAGCCGGCGCTCTTCGTTCACATACGCCGCTACGGGCGTGAGATCGGTGTGACCGGCAACGCGGAAGCCCTCGGGCAGCGCCGTGACGAGATCGGTGTGGCTCATAAGCACGTCCGTCGGCACGGTGCAGCCGGAAAAGAGCGGGAGAGAGGTGTCGAGCGTGATGGGGAATACGCCGTACTCGCGCTTCGTGCCCGCCTCGACCGTTCCGCCGCAGAGATGGCAGATGAGCTGCATGCCGTAGCAGATGCCGAGCACCGGGATGCCGAGCTCCAGCACGGCCTTGTCGCAGGTAGGGGAATCGTCGCGGTATACGCTGTCCGGTCCGCCGGTGAAGATGATGCCCTTCGGCGCCATCGCGCGGATCTCCTCCACGGGCATTTTGCACGAACGGATCTCGGAATAGACGCCGTGCTCGCGCACGCGGCGCGCGATCAGCTCCTTGTACTGCCCGCCGAAATCCAGAATCAATACAGTCTCTCCGGTCATAAATAGCCTCCGCAGCAAAAATTTTTAAAATATAAAGGATATCCGTCAGCAACGCATGATTCGGCAAGAGCGCCGCCGAGCGCCGAAGACGATGTTACGCGGCGCTGACCAAACGAAAAAAGCGTCGCCGACGCGGTCAGGTAAACCGCGTCGGCGAACGCCATTGCTCACCTTTACGCACACGAATTATACGGAACGGAGCCGTCTTTGTCAATAAAAAATCGCGGGCAATATTGACAAAATCATCGGCACAGGGTAGAGTGAGCAAGTTAAAGTGATAAAGACAGGGACAACCCCTCCGTCTTTTGCCTTTGGCAAAAGCCACCTCCCCTGTTAGGGGAGGCAAG
>DPHR01000173.1:0-276 GCA_003522945.1 Clostridiales bacterium | reverse complement strand
CTCCCCTGTTAGGGGAGGCAAGATCGTTTTCTGCAAACCCACTTGGCTCCCCACGATAGGGGAGACTGCACGGCGCGGCCGTGACCGAGGGGGTCTTCACCCGGATAACTACTATATAATAATTATAAAAATAAAAGGGGCAGGGCTTATGAGCGGTATGACAGAAGAATTCGGCTCGATGGTATTTTCGGATGCCGTTATGCAGCAGCGTCTCCCGGCGGAGATCTACAGCGCGCTGCGCTCGGCCCGGCAGTACGGCAAGCGCCTGACGCTTGC
>DPHR01000026.1:11991-12136 GCA_003522945.1 Clostridiales bacterium | reverse complement strand
GCCGATCTTCGCCGTGCGCGACTTTAATCTTGACCCTCTTCTTCTGCAGAAAACGTTCGGCGTATCCGCCGAGGGCTTCCAGTTCCCGTCCTCCGCCGAGCGGTACCGCATTTCCGGCATCCCAGCCTCGGCGGGCAGCCCTGCC
>DPHR01000026.1:11221-11759 GCA_003522945.1 Clostridiales bacterium | reverse complement strand
GCCCTGCCGCCGGTGTGATGGCGCAGGACGGTCTCGACACGCTCGTGGACTTTGCCGAATGCGGCACGAAGCTGCATTCCTATGGCCGCGTGTGCGCGTGGTGCTGCGTCATCTGCGCCGCGCTCGGCGCGATCCTTGCGGTGGTCCCGGCATGGCAGGGACTGTGGACGGCGATCGGCGCGGGGCGTGTGCTGCTCTATATGCTCGCGTGGATCATCGTGCCGCTGGCACTGCGGACGCTGCTGCAAAAATAATTATTGCCAAAAAAACTGTCATAGTGTATAATTTATCCTCGTGGCGCTCCCCTGTTTTTTCGGAAGAATGACAAGGCCGATTCACAGGACAATGAATTAAAGTTTTTTAAGATAATTATAAGGAGAGGACAACCCATGAGCTACACAACCAAGGACATCCGCAATGTCTGCCTGCTCGGTCACGGCGGCAGCGGCAAGACCACCCTTACCGAGAACATGCTCTACCTGACCGGTGCCATCGACCGTCAGGGCAAGGTCAACGACGGCAACACCGTCTGCGACTA
>DPHR01000026.1:9010-11048 GCA_003522945.1 Clostridiales bacterium | reverse complement strand
CGACGGCAACACCGTCTGCGACTATGACGCGGAAGAGATCAAGCGTCAGGTAACGATCTCCGCGGCTATCGCTCCCATTTCCTTCGGCGGCAAGAAGATCAACGTGATCGACTGCCCGGGCTTCCAGGACTTCGCCGGTGAAGTCGCCGCCGCGCTGCGCGCGGTCGAGGCGGGCATCATCTTCTGCACCGCGAAGGACGGCCTTTCCGTCGGCGCGGAGCGCAACTGGAAGCTGCTCAAGGCCGCCGGCAAGCCGGTCGCCTTCTACGTCTCCAAGCTCGATGAGGAGCACGGTGATTACTTCGGCGTGCTCGAAGCGCTGCAGGCCAAGTACGGCAGCATCGTCTGCCCTGTGACGATCCCCGCCTCCGACGGTACCGGCGTCATCGATCTCGTGCACAACATCGCGTATGAGACCAACGGCAGCAAGACCGCGAAGGTCGCCGTCCCCGCCGCCGACGCCGGCAAGGCCGAGGAGCTGCGCGAGGCTCTTATGGAGACCGCCGCGGGCGCTACCGAGGAGCTCATGGAGAAGTATTTCGAGGAAATGACCCTCTCCGAGGAAGAGCTTGTCACCGGCATCAAGGCCGGTCTGAAGGACCGCAGCGTCGTTCCCGTGTTCTGCGGCGTCGGTACGACCGGCGTCGGCACGCAGGCTCTGCTGCAGGCCATTCTGGACTATGTCCCCGCGCCCGACGAGGTCGAGGGCATCGATCCCAACGGCCCGACCGCCGGTCTCGTGTTCAAGACCGTGTCCGACCAGTTCGGCAAGTACAACTTCATCAAGCTCGTCAGCGGCAAGCTGACCGCCGATATGTCTCTGCGCAATTCGCGCACCGGCAACACCGATAAGCTCGGCCGTCTGTACACCATGTGCGGCAAGAAGACCACCGAGGTCAAGGACGCCTGCTGCGGCGACATCGTCGCCATCGGCAAGATGGACTGGAAGACCGGCGACACCGTGTGCGACCCGAAGGCCGAGATCGAGCTTCCCGCCATCGAGATCGCGGAGCCCTGCTACTCCATGTGCATCTCCCCCAAGACGAAGGGTCAGGACGACAAGATCGCCAACGGTCTTGCCCGTCTGAATGAGGAGGACATCTCCTTCACGGTCGTCAACAACGCCGAGACCCACCAGATGGTCCTCTCCGGCGCCGGCGATATCCAGCTCGACGTCCTCTGCGCCAAGCTGAAGAGCCGCTTCGGTGTCGAGAGCGAGCTCAAGCCCGCCCGCGTGCCTTACCGCGAGAAGATCAAGGCGAAGGTCGAAGCCCACGGCCGCCACAAGAAGCAGACCGGCGGCAGCGGTCAGTTCGGCGATGTCTGGATCCGCTTCGAGCCCCAGGAGGAGTCTGAGGAAATGATCTTCGCCGAGGAAGTGTTTGGCGGCAGCGTTCCCAAAAACTTCTTCCCTGCGGTCGAAAAGGGCCTGCGCGACGCCGTGCAGAAGGGTGTCCTCGCCGGCTACCCGCTCGTCAACCTCAAGGCCACGCTGTACGACGGCTCCTATCACCCCGTTGACTCCAACGAAATGGCGTTCAAGACGGCGGCGCAGCTCGCCTACAAGGACGGCATCCCCCGCGCGAAGCCGACCATTCTCGAGCCCATCGGCCTGCTGAAGGTCACCATTCCCGACGCGAACCTCGGCGATATCATGTCCGATATCTCCTCCAAGCGCCGCGGCACGGTGCTCGGCATGACCGCCGAGGACGGCATGCAGATCGTTGAGGCCGAGGTCCCCATGGCCGAGATGAGCTCCTACACGATCGACCTGCGCTCCATGACGCAGGGCCGCGGCTCCTTCACCTGCAAGTTCGTGCGCTACGAAGAGGCCCCCGGCAACGTCCAGCAGAAGGTCATCGAGGAAGCCAAGGCTCTCGCCGACGCCGAGTAATTCTCCAATCCAACACAAAAAGAGGCGGCTCTCGGAGCCGCCTCTTTCGTATGCAATAAAAGCTTCGCAGAGTTTGCGCCCGCAGACGCAAATAAAGTGCAAAACATTTTTGCCGGCGGCGTGTACGTCGGCAAAAATACTTTT
>DPHR01000026.1:8422-8821 GCA_003522945.1 Clostridiales bacterium | reverse complement strand
GAGTGCGCTGCGGCGAGCCGCAGCTTTATCAAAGGGGAGTCCCGCTGCGCGGGACTCCCCTTTGAGGGCGTTAGCCCTTCATATCCATGAGCTTCTGCTTGAGTTCGCCTTCGATGCGGCCAAGCTCTTCCTCGGCCTGGGCGCGGCGGGTGCGGCCGTCGTCCTGGATCTGGCGGACTTCCTCAAGCGTGGCGATGAGGTGCTCGTTCGTCTTCTTGAGCGTCTCCAGATCAACGATGCCGCGCTCGGACTCCTTCGCGACCTCGACCGAGCCGGTGTGCAGCGCCTCGGCGTTGCTCAGCAGGAGCCGGTTTGTCACATCGGAAACGGCGCGGGAGGCTTCCATCGCCTGCTTGGAGTGGTACATGCTCAGCCCCAGCACCATCTGGCTCTTCCAGA
>DPHR01000026.1:5634-8274 GCA_003522945.1 Clostridiales bacterium | reverse complement strand
CCAGCACCATCTGGCTCTTCCAGAGGGGGATAGTGTTCACGATGGCGGTCTGGATCTTCTCGGTCATGAGAAGGTCGTTATTCTGGATCATGCGGATCTGCGGGGACATCTGCAGGGAGATCGTGCGGGTCAGCTCCAGATCGTGCAGCTTCTTCTCAAAGCGGCCGATGAGGTTCGTGAAATCGTTCACGGCCTGCGCGTCCTCGGGCAGACCGGACTTCTCCGCCTTCGCGCGCAGCTCGGCGAGATCCTTTTCGCGCAGCTCCTGCACGCGGAGCTTGCCCGCGATGATGTACATCGTGAGCTCCTTGAAATACGCCTGGTTGAGCTCGAACATGCGGTCGAGCGAGGCAATGTCCTTCGCGAGGACGACCTGGTGGTTCTGCAGCTGCTGGGTGATCTTGTCCACGTTGATCTCGGCCTTGTCGAACTTCGCCTTCGTCTCCTCCATGGAGCGGGAGGCCTTTTTGAAGAGACTGCGGAGACCCTTCTTCTGCTCGGCTTCGTCGTAGTCGAGATCCTTCAGCTCCACGACGAGGCTCGTGAGCATGTCGCCGACCTCGCCCATGTCCTTCGTGCGTACCTTGCCGAGCGCGGCGCCGGAGAAATCGGCAATGTTCTTCTGCGCGGCGGCGCCGTAGGAAAGAACAAGATTCGTATCGGTCACGTCGATCTGCTTGGCAAACTCGCGCACGGCGGCCTGCTCCTCGGGGGAGAGACGGTCAATGTCGAGCTTTTCCGGCTCAACGGCGGGCTTTTCCTCTTCAACAACGAGCTGCGGAGCGGCGGGGGCTTCCTGCGCGGCGGCCTGCGTGGGATTGAGCGTCAGGGAAGGAACGTAAGTTTTTTCATCCATGGGAGGTGCTTCCTTTCATCGTTTGTTCGGAGCTTGTATCGGATGCGGGAGCGGGCGCGGCCTCGGCTGCGCTCTGCTGCTGTTCGTACTGCTTCATGAAATCCTTGATATCGAGATACCCCTTGCCGCCGAGCCCTTCGCGGGCGAGCATGGTGTTCATGGTGTCGATGTCCATCTGGATATCGGCGGCCTGATTGGCAAAGAGCGCGTCGAGCTGCTTTTTGTAGGCCGCGATCGTCGTATCGAGCATTTCCTCAATGCGCTGCATCGAGCCGGTGATGTTCTCTCCGCCGAACTCCTGCGCGCTCATGCGGTCGTAGGCGTTGAGCAGGCGGATCGTTGTGGGGAGATAGAAGTCGAGAAACTTCCGGATCTGCGGCACATCGGCGGGATCGTCGATAGCGTCGCGGATGATCTTGTCGGAAACGCTCATCAGCTCGTTGATCCGGCTGCGGATCTCCGGGTTGGGGATGGAGGCGTACAGCCGGCCCATCTCCTTGAGCGCCGTGCGCCCCTCCTGAATGACGGCCTGCACCTCGGGCGAGTAGGGGCTCGGCTCGGCGGCGGGCGCTTCCTGCGCGGCGGGCTTTTCCGGTTCGGGCGTTACTTCCGTGTACTGCACGGGGATCGCTGCCTGCTCGTCCTTCCTCTTTTCCGCCTTCCGGCGCAGCGCGTTGGCCGCCCACACGGACGCCATAATGGCGAGGCCGGCGGCGATCAGCCCGCCGGACAGCCGGAGGACCGGAAGAATGAACGCAAAAAATACCCATATAAGAACGATCGTGCCGACCGGCCCGATGCCGCGGCGACGCTTTCTCCGCATAAAACCGCCTCCTTCGAGAATCACACTACATTCTACATGGATTCGCCTTTTCCGTCAAGCACAGTTGTATATCTGTTCACTTGAATTATGAGGCGGTTTGGTATATAATACAAGTTGGCCCGGTAGGCGCACAGCCGGGAGACACCGGACGGCCGGTGTCCCCCGTATCGAAAAAGACAGCGCTCGAGCCTCTGCCCGCAACCATACTTATGCCGGGGGACGACCCCGCGACACATACCGGAGGAATACCGCCATGCTGAAGATCGCCCCGTCCATCCTGTCCGCCGATTTCGCCCGTCTGGGCGAGGAGATCGAATCCGTCCGGCAAGGCGGCGCGGACTGGATCCACTATGACGTGATGGACGGCGTCTTTGCCCCGAACATCTCCATCGGCCTTCCCGTGCTCGCCTCGGTGCGGAAGGCGACCGATATGTTCCTCGATGTCCACCTTATGATCGAAAAGCCCGTGCGCTACGCCAGACGCTTCTGCGACGCGGGGGCCGATCTTGTAACGGTACACGCGGAAGCCGACACGCCGGAGAATATCACGGCGGCCATTGCCGAGATCAAGGCCGCAGGGAAAATGGCGGCCGTGGCGCTCAAGCCCGCAACGGCGGCGGAGGCGGTGCTCCCGTGGCTCGATACGCTCGACATGGTGCTCGTGATGACGGTCGAACCGGGCTTCGGCGGGCAGAAGTTCATGGCGGATATGCTGCCGAAGATCGAAACGATCCGCGCCTGGATCACGGAGCGCGGCCTTTCCTGCGCGCTCGAGTGCGACGGCGGCATCGACGCGAACACCGCGCCGCTCGTGAAGGCGGCGGGGTGCGATGTGCTCGTGGCGGGCAGCGCCGTTTTCGGCAGGGCGGACCGCGCCGCGGCCGTCTCTTCGATCCGAAGCGTCGATTGACAAGGGCCCACACGTCGGACAGCCAGCCTTTTCGGTGCTTTTTGCCCTTTT
>DPHR01000026.1:0-5318 GCA_003522945.1 Clostridiales bacterium | reverse complement strand
TGCCCTTGTCAATCGACGCTAACGCCTGATTTTTCAAGGAGTGTAATTATAGTATTATGGCATCGTTCTTTCCGGCGGCTATGGAAAATCTCATCGACGGCTTCGCCTCGCTCCCCGGCATCGGGCGCAAAAGCGCGCAGCGGCTGGCGTTTCATGTGCTCTCGCTCCCGCAGGAGGAAGCGGACCGCTTTGCTAACGCTGTGCTCGAAGCGAAGAAGAGCGTCCACACCTGCCCGGTGTGCCAGAACCTGACGGACGGCGAGCTCTGCCCGGTGTGCGCGTCCGACAGCCGGGACAAAACGACGATCTGCGTCGTATCCGAGCCGCGCGATGTGCTCAGCATCGAGCGCAGCCGGGAATACCACGGCGTATACCATGTGCTCCACGGCGCTCTCTCGCCGATGAACCGCGTCGGGCCGGACGATCTGCGCATCCGCGAGCTTCTCGAGCGCGTGGCGCAGGGCGGGGTGGAGGAAGTCATCCTCGCCACGAACCCCGACACCGAAGGCGACGCCACGGCGATGTACCTCTCGCGCCTTTTGAAGCCCTTCGGCATCCGCATCACGCGCCTCGGCTTCGGCGTGCCGGTCGGATCAAATCTCGAATACGCGGACGACGCCACCATGCTCAAAGCGCTCGAAGGCCGCCGCGAAATGTAACGGAGGTATAAACCTCCCCAACTGCGAACATAATCCGGTAAGGGCGCGGCCCGTCCGGATACATATCTAAATCTATCTAACAGGAGTAACTATTATTTTATGGCACAAAAACTGAAGATCATTCCCCTTGGCGGTCTCAACGAGATCGGCAAGAACCTCACGGCGTACGAGTACGGCCGGGACATCATAGTCGTGGACTGCGGCATGGGCTTCCCGGACGACGATATGTACGGCGTGGATGTTGTCATTCCCGACGTGAGCTATCTTGTGAAGAACAAGAGCCGCATCCGCGGCGTGTTTCTCACGCACGGCCACGAGGACCACATCGGCGCGCTGCCGTATGTGATGGACCGGATCAACCCGCCCATCTATACGACGCGCCTGACCGCGGGGCTCGTGCAGCTCAAGCTGCAGGAGCGCGGCCTGCTCGATAAAACGAAGATCGTCACCGTTGAGGCGGGCGAGACGATCTCCGCCGGGTGCTTCAAGGTGGAGTTCATCCACGTGAACCACTCGATCGCCGATTCCGTGGCGTTTGCGATCAAAACGCCGATCGGCACCGTTGTCCAGACCGGCGACTTCAAGATCGACGTCACGCCCCTGCAGGGCGAGATGACCGATCTCACGCGCTTCGGCGAGCTGGGGCGCGAGGGCGTGCTCGCGCTGCTCATGGACTCCACGAACGTGGAGCGCCCCGGCCACTCGCTCTCCGAAAGCAAGGTGCACGACCGCTTCGACCAGCTCTTCAAGGACTGCGACAAGCGCATCATCGTAACGACGTTCGCCTCGAACGTGGACCGCATTCGGCAGATCATCGATCTCGCTGTCAAGTACAAGCGCAAGGTCGGCATCACGGGGCGGAGCATGGAAAACGTGGTGAAGCTCTGTGTGGAGCTCGGCTATATGAAGGTGCCGGACGGCATTCTTGTGGACATGAAGCGCATCGGCTCCGTGCCGCGCAATAAGCTCGTCATCCTCTCCACCGGCAGCCAGGGCGAGAGCATGTCCGCGCTCTACCGCATGGCGTTTTCCGAGCATAAGCAGGTGGACATCGGCTCGGGTGACCGCGTCATCATCTCCGCGAGCGCCATTCCCGGCAACGAGACGACGATCTCCCGCGTTATTGACGAGCTCTTCGCCAAGGGCGCGGAGGTCATCTACGAGCGCGGCACCGATCTGCATGTATCGGGCCACGCCTGCCAGGAAGAGCTCAAAATGATGTACGCGCTCGTAAAGCCGAAGTTCTTCATCCCCGTGCACGGCGAGCGCCGCATGCTCCACAAGAGCGGCGACATGATCGTGGGTATGGGTCACGACCGCCGGAACATCATCATCGGCGAGAATGGCAGAGTCATTGAGCTGACCGCCAAATCCGCCAAGCTCGGCGCGACCGTCCCGTCCGGCCGCGTGCTCGTGGACGGCATGGGCGTCGGCGACGTCGGCACCGTGGTGCTGCGCGACCGCAAGCTCCTTGCCGACGAGGGCATGGTCGTCGTCGTTATGACGCTCTCGGCGGAGAACGCGCAGCTCATCTCCGGCCCGGACATCATCAGCCGCGGCTTTGTCTATGAAAAGGAAAACGACAAGCTCATCGACGAGCTGCGCCGCGTGGCGATGGAGAGCATCGCCTACTGCGAGGATAACGGCATCACCGACTGGGCAAGCATCAAAAGCCGCGTGAAGTCCGGCCTTTCCGGTTATCTCTTCAAAAAGACCCGCCGCAGCCCGATGATTTTGCCGATCATCATGGAAGTCTGAAAGGCTCCCTTGTGCAAAGGGAGCTGTCAGCGAAGCTGACTGAGGGATTGTCGTTTTGCAGAAACCGCAGTTTACAATCCCTCCGTCTCGGCTGACGCCGAGCCACCTCCCTTTACACAAGGGAGGCACTGTAAGGAATCCCGCAGCGGTTGGGATCAGACATCAAATAAAAAGAAAAGGAGACTATCGCCATGGCTCTGCCGTACTGCATCCCGTATTTTGACGCTCACTGCGACACTCTGACGAAGTTCAATTCCCTGCGCCAGAGCAGCCGGAACCACATCGATCTTCTGCGTCTGCATCACTACGCCCCCGCCGCGCAGGTCATGGCGATCTGGGCGCCGCCGGGCTTTGACGGCCCCACGGCGTTCCGCCGCATCATGCTCACCGTTGAGCGTGAGCTGAAGGAAAACCGCGATCTCGCCGCGCTCTGCACGAGCGTCGCGGAGGCCGACGCCGCCGCGAAGGACGATATGGTCGCCGTGTTCCTCTCGGTCGAGGGCGCCAATCTCCTCCGGTGCAGCGTCGCGGGTCTGCTCGACGGCTACCGCCGCGGCGTGCGCATGGTGACGCTCTGCTGGAACAAGGATAACCGCCTGTGCGGTTCGGCAATGGATACCGGCGCGGGCCTGACCGCCGACGGCGTCCGCTTCGTGAACACCTGCTGGGAAAAGGGCGTCGCGGTCGATCTCTCCCACGCCTCGGAAAAAACGTTCTGGGACGTGATGCGCATTGCGAAGCGCCCGGTGCTGTGCAGCCACTCGAACGCGAAGTCCGTGTGCGACCATCCGCGCAATCTGACCGACGCGCAGATCAGCGCCATTGTCCACAACGAGGGCGTTATCGGGCTGAATCTCTGCCCCGGCTTTCTCGGTCTCGGGCGGAATATGGACGCCGTGCTCGCGCACATCGACCATTTCCTCTGCATGGACGCGCGCGAAAATCTCTGTCTCGGCACCGATTTTGACGGCATCGAGTCGCTGCCGGAGGGCATCGCCGGCGTGGAGAGCATGGAAGAGCTGTATGAGCAGATGCTCGCGCACCGCTTCAGCGAAGCGCTCGTGCAGGATATCTTCTTCCACAACCTCCACCGGTTCCTGGGGGAAGCGCTGTGAACATACAGATTTTCGGCAAAAGCAAATGCTTTGACACGAAAAAGGCGGAGCGGTACTTTAAAGAGCGCCGCATCAAATACCAGTACATCGATCTCAACCGCTACGGCATCAGCCGCGGCGAGCTGCAAAGCGTGAAAAACGCCGTGGGGTTTGAGGATCTCATCGACGAAAAGCACCCGGACGCGGCGCTGCTGCGCTATCTTGCCCGCGCGGACGATAAGCTCGAGCGCATTCTGGAAGACCCCACACTTTTGAAAACGCCCGTTGTCCGCAACGGAAAGCAGGCCACCGCCGGGTACTGCCCGGACGTGTGGAAGCAATGGGAATAAAGCCGTATGCCCCCGGAAAAAACCGGGGGCATATATTTTTAAAAACGATATGACTGCAATTTGAAAAAAATATATTAATAGCGCGGAAATGACAGAATTTTGCCAAAAAAAGCCGGTGCGGAACCTTGACTTTTCCAAACTGCCAGATATAATTTATTTGTACAATTGAATAAGGTTCCATCGGACAGGTAGCCGTTTGCTGTAAAGGCTTTTTAAAGTCAGGCGGCGGCGAAAAAGGAAAGGGGTGCGAATCCCCTGCACGCACGGTACTGTATGCGCGAGTCCGGATCGAAGCGGCGAGAGCCGCAGGGACGAAAGTCCGCCATTGCTGGGTGAAAACCCCGGTGAGAAGGTAGATCACGGATGAGGAAGGAAGAACCTTCCGCAGCGCGAGCCAGGAGAATTACCACCGTCCGGAACAAGAGACAGCGGGCGAGCTCTCCGTATGTTTTATCGAAAGCAGATCCGCCAACCGTTTCCCCGCGGCTGGGAGTTTAGGCAACTGAACTGCCCCGGCCCGGTGAGAGACTGTTGGCGTTCCTTTTGTGTACAAAGCCCTCTGTCGCATGACAGAGGGCTTTTTTCGTCTCGAAAGACGCCCTGCGAAAGGAGATGTGAATCGAAATGACGACTGCGCTGCCGGAAGAAGTGAAGGAGACCGGGCCGACAGAGCTGACCGAGCAGGATCTCGGCTTCCTGCGCCTGATCCGCGAGCTGGACTACGGAAAGCTCGTGATCACCGTGAAGAACGGCCAGCCCGTCCACGCGGAGCTTCAAAAAAGCGTTCTTCTTTAAAAGGAATGAAACTATGAGAGAGAAAGTACGGAAAACTCTGGCGCTTCTCCTGTCGGCGGCGGCGCTCGTCACCGTCTCGCCGCTTGCCGCGGCGTCCGGCGGCGAAACGCCGGAGCAGACGGAACAGACGGAGACCACGCCCGCGCCAACGCCGGAAGCGATGAGCGCACCGGCGGAAACCCCGGAGCCGGTCACAACACCGGAGCCGGAGGAAACGCCGGCGCCGGAGCATACGGCCACACCGGAAGCGCCGGTTTCGCCGGAGCCGGAGGACACCCCCGCCCCGGAGACCACGCCGGACCTGTCGGAAACGCCCGAACCGTCGGAGACGCCCGAACCGGAGACCTCTCCGACGCCGGAGGTATCCCCGACGCCGGAACTCCCGGCCGAGGGCGAAATACTCGATACGCGCGAGAGCCGTCCCGAACCGGTGTTCTATGATTCCGGCCTCGCCGAGGGACTGACGTTCCCGCAGGCGATACATATCCTGCTCAGCGACCTTCGCTATACGTTCGAGCAGACGGCGGCCGCGGCGCGCGAGACCGGCGAGCTGGAATCGGCGCGCTTCGTGTATGAGCAGGGCGAGGGCTCGCCCACCGCGAGCTCCGCCGCGCTGCCGTATGTTGCGGCGGCCTTTGCCGCGTATACCGGGAAAACGGCGG
>DPHR01000172.1:343-6247 GCA_003522945.1 Clostridiales bacterium | reverse complement strand
GCGAGCGGCAGGGCGTTTTCCTTCGCGCTCTCATAGAGCCGCACCCGCGCGCGAGCCAAAAGCACGATCTGCCGCAGCGCTGATAGAACGCCCGTCGCGGTGCCGGAGCGAGGCTGCGGCGCCCGCTCCCCTTCGCGGAGGAAGAACTCGGCGTGCAGCGCCCGCCGCCGCGTCTCACAACGGCGCAGCGCTTCGCCGAAAGCATTCTGACACGCGCGGCTCGTGCGCATAAGATAGCGCAGCCGTGCCGCGGCCTCCGCCTCAAGACGAATGCTTTCTCGCAGCGCGTCCGGTGTTTTTTTCTCCTCTGTCGGCGCAGCGGGCCCATATACGCGCTCCAATACGCGCTTCATGCGCTCGGTATCCATACGACCGCCTCCCCGGTACAGTCTATTCCGCCGCCGCGCTTCGGTTCCCGTCTTGCAATCCGCGCCAAACTATGCCATAATAAGAAATAATGTTATGTGTGGGAGGATGTGCTCATGCCGAGATTCTTTCTCTCCGGCGGAAGCTCGATCGCCGGGGGCACGGCGTTTATTCTGGGAGAGGACGCCGCGCACGCCAAGGTGCTGCGCCTTCGCGTCGGCGACACGATGATCGTGTGCGACGGCGGCAAAGACCACCACTGCACCGTTACGAAGATCACGCCCAACGAGGTCGAGGCCGAGATCTTCGAGGTCGTCCCCTGTCAGGGCGAGCCGAGCGTGCACACCGTCATTCTCGCGGGCCTTCCCAAGGGCAGTGACAAGACCGACTACATTCTCCAGAAATGCACCGAGGCTGGCGCATCGGAGATCTATTTCTTTGCCTCCAGCCGGTGCGTGGCGCGCATCCAGGGCGACGCGGACAAAAAGATCGCCCGTTGGCAGCGCATCGCCGAGGAGGCCGCCAAGCAGTCCGGCCGCGGCGTGATCCCCACCGTCGGATTCCTGCCCGATCTCGCGGAGGCCTTCAACAAGGCGAATGCCACCGCGCTGCCCCTCTTTATGTACGAAACCGGCGAGCGCGAAACGCTGCGCGAGGCCGTGGAGAGCGCCGGAAATATCGCCTCCGCCGCCATTCTCACCGGTCCGGAGGGCGGCTTTGAGCCGTTCGAGGCGGAGCTTGCCCGCATTATGAAGCTGCACATCTGCTCGATGGGCCCGCGCATCTTCCGCTGCGAGACCGCGCCGGTCGCCGCGCTCTCGGCGCTTATGTACGCCACCGGCAATATGTAAAAAACTCCTTTCATTTTTCTGTATATTTCATCGAATCGCCCGCGAAAAAGCATTGCTTTTTCGCGGGCGTTCTGTTACAATACGTTCCATCAAGAACATTTGTTGTTAACTCAAGGACATTTGACCGATCAGAGAAAGAAGGCGATGCCGTGAAAGTTGCGGTTTTGGGATACGGTACGGTCGGCGCGGGTGTTTATTCGATGCTGTCGAACGCCCCCGGCATGGAGGCAGGGCCGGTGCTCGTGCGCCCCGGTAAGGCGGTCGAGAACTTCATGGTGAGCGACGCCGCGCTCATTTTCGGCGATCCGACAGTCGACGCCGTAGTGGAAACGCTCGGCGGGCTCGACCCGGCATATTCCTATGGTATGCGCGCGCTTGAGGCCGGGAAGCACTTCATCACCGCGAACAAGGCGATGGTCGCGGCGCACGGTCTGGAGCTTGCGGCGCTCGCGCGGGAAAAGGGCGCGGCGTTTCTCTTCAGCGCGGCGTGCGGCGGCGGCGTGCCGTTTCTCCACAATCTCGCGCTCTCGGCGGAGACCGACCGCATTGAGGCCGTTTCCGGCATTTTGAACGGCACAACGAACTACATGCTCGACGCCATGCAGCGCCGCAGTCTTTCCTACGGCGACGCGCTCCGGGAAGCGCAGTCTCTCGGCTATGCCGAGTCCGACCCGACGGCGGACGTCTCCGGGCTGGACGCGCTGCGGAAAATGCAGCTCGCGTGCGCGGTCGCCTTCGGGGTGCTGCCGCAAAGCGGCATGCTCTGCGAGGGTATGGAGCACTTCACCGCCGCGGACGTGGAGGATATCCAAAGCCGCGGTCTCGTCTGCCGTCTTATGGCACGCGGCAGCCGCGCCGGGGAGAGCGTTTCGGCGTATGTGGAGCCGGTGCTCTTCCCCCGTGCCGCGCCGGAGAGCTCGGTTTTCACGAATAACAACATGGCAAGCTATACCGGCAAGCGCTGTGGCTCCATTGTGCTGATGGGGCAGGGCGCAGGCCGCTTCCCCACCGCTTCGGCGGTGCTGCGCGATCTTTCTGCGGCGCAGCAGGGCGCGCGCTCCATGTTCCCGGAAAACTGCCGCGCCGCGGAAGCCGATAACCGCGAAGCGGTGCATTCCTACTACATTCGCACCGGCGGCTTTGCCGCTGTCCGTCTTCCGCTCCGGTCGGTGCTCGCGCAGGGCGAAGTTGTCCGCGCCGTGACCGAGCCGATGAGCGCGGAGAAAATGCACGCGCTCGCGCAGAACATCCGCAAGGACGGAAACGATCTGTTCTTCGCGGCGCTGGAGGAAAAACTATGCTGAAAGTATGCAAATTCGGCGGCTCGTCCGTCGCAGGGGCGGAGCAGTTCCGCAAGGTGCGCGACATTGTCCTTTCGGACGATTCGCGCCGCGTCGTCGTCATCTCGGCCGCCGGAAAGCGCACGAGCGACGATCACAAGCTCACCGACCTTCTCTATCTCTGCCACGCGCATCTGACCTACGGCGTCTCGTGCGCCGACATTCTCGCCGCGATCCGTTCCCGGTTCGTCTCCATCCGCGACGAGCTGGGTCTTTCCTACCGCGTGGAGGACGAATTCGACGCTTACGCCGCGACGCTCTCGCGTGACACGAGCGTGGACGAGCTCGTCTCCCGCGGCGAATACTTCACCGCGCGGCTCATGGCCGAAACGCTCGGCTACGCCTTCGTGGACGCCGCCGACTGCGTGTTCTTCGGCTTTGACGGCCAGTTTGACCGCGTCCGCACCGACGCGGCCATCGCTGACGCGCTCGAAAAGAACGGGAAGATCGTCCTCCCCGGCTTCTACGGCCGCGTGCCGACCGGGAAGATCAAGGTGATGACGCGCGGCGGCAGCGACATCACCGGCGCGCTCGCCGCAGCCGCGGTGAACGCGGACGTATACGAAAACTGGACGGACGTTTCCGGCATATTGATGGCCGATCCGCGCATTGTGGAGAATCCCCGGCCCATTCCCCGCATCACCTACGCCGAGCTGCGCGAGATGGCGTTCATGGGCGCTTCGGTGCTGCACGAGGAATCCATTCTGCCGGTCAAGGAAAAAGGCATTTCCCTGAACATCCGCAACACGAACCGGCCGGACGAGCCCGGCACGTTCATCGTGGAGCACATCGAAAGCGAAAGCGAGCTCGAGCGCCCGATCACCGGCATTGCCGGGCGGCGCAACTTCACGATCCTCACGGTGCTCAAGCGCAACATGAACGCCTCCACGACGCTCTGCAACGCGCTGGAGATCCTCGACCGCTACCACGCAAGCGTGGAGCACATCACGCTCGGGCTGGACAGCTTCGCGCTCGTCGTTTCGTCCGCTGCGCTGGAAAATACGCTCTATGATGTCATCGCCGACATTCAGAAGACCTGCCGCCCGGACGATGTGCGCGTGCAGGACGGCATCGCGCTCGTCGCCGCCGTGGGCCGCAAAATGCCCGCCCGCCCCGGCACGTCCGGCAAGCTCTTCCAGGCGCTCGGCGAGCACGGGCTGAACATTCGCACCATCGCCCAGGGCGCGGACGAGCTTTCGATCATCGTGGGCGTGGAAAACTGTGATTTTGAAAAGGCGATCCGCGTATTGTATGACGGGTTCACCGGCTGACAGAAAGGAGATCCTCTTATGAAAAACTGCAATATCGCCATTCTCGGCGCGACCGGCGCGGTCGGCCGCGAGATGCTCAACGTACTGGAAGAATACGATATTCCCGTTTCGCGTCTCAAGCTCCTCTCGAGCGCGCGCAGCGCGGGGAGCAAAATTCCCTTCCGCGGGGAGGGCCTCACCGTGGAAGAAGCGGCGGACGCCTCGTTCGAGGGCATGGACTTTGTCCTCGGCGCGGTAAAGAGCGGCATGTCCCGCGCGTTTGCCCCGGCCATCGTGAAAAGCGGCGCGGTATACATCGACAACAGCTCCGCCTTCCGCATGGATCCGGCCATCCCGCTCGTCGTGCCGGAGATCAACGGCGAGGACGCGAAGAGCAATTTCGGCATCATCGCCAACCCCAACTGCTCCACGATCATCACCGCCATGGCCGTCGGCGCGCTCAACCGCCTCTCGCCGATCGAGAGCATGGTCGCATGCACCTATCAGGCCGTATCCGGTGCCGGACAGGGCGGACTTGAGGAACTCGAGCACCAGATGGACGCGCTCGCCCGCGGCGAAAAGTGCGAGGCGAAGGTATTCCCCACGCAGATCGCGCTCAACGTCATCCCGTTCATCGGCAGCATGCTCGATAATCTCTATACCGATGAAGAAATGAAAATGCAGAACGAGGGGCGCAAGATCCTGCATCTCCCCGAGCTGCGTGTTACCTGCACCTGCGTGCGCGTTCCCGTTATGCGCTCGCACTCCATCGCCGTCACGGTGCGGACAAAGGAGAAGATCACCGTTGCCGAGGCCAACGAAGCCATCCGCGCCTTCCCCGGCTGCCGTCTGATCGAGGACTACGAGGGCCGGTGCTACCCCACCCCGCTCGACACAAGCGGGCAGGACCTCGTCTGGGTCGGCCGCGTGCGCGAGGATCTCACGCAGGAAAACGCTCTCACGCTCTGGTGCTGCGGCGATCAGATCCGCAAGGGCGCGGCGAGCAACGCCGTGCAGATCCTGAAATACCTTCTGTAATTCTTTCATTTATATGCAACCATCCGGCAGTCTTCCCTTGGGAAGGCAGCCGGATATTTTTTCGCTCGTTGCATACAAATATGCACAAAGCGTTTGGATAATATTCCGTATTCGCCGTATATTATTTATAATAACGCAAATATTCCGAATTTTTTCTCATTCTTGTGTTGACTCGCGTGGATAAGTATGCTAATATTCGCACCATCTTAAATAAAAATCCATCTCGTATCGGAGGCATACATCCATGAAAAAGAAACCATTTGTCAAAATCCTTTCTCTCGCTCTCGCCGCTATTACGCTTTTCGTGCTCTGCGCCTGCGGCACAGCAGCGTCGTCTCCCGCCGCAGGGCCGGTATCGGACGCAGCCCCAACCGAAGCGAGCGCCGCATCCAACGGCGTTCTTGACGAGATCAAGGCCTCCGGCGAGCTGCATATCACCCTGTCCCCCGATTTTGCCCCAATGGAGTTTATCGATTCCTCCAAGGACGGGCAGGAGCAGTATGTAGGGCTGGACGTTTTCCTTGCCAAGTACATCGCCGACTATATTGGCGTAAAGCTTGTCATTGAGCCGATGAGCTTTGATGCCTGCCAGACCGCCGTGTATACCGCTTCTGTTCCGATGTCCGTTTCCGGCTACGTCTGGACCGAGGAGCGAGCCGAAAGCTATGAGATCTCCGATTATTACTATGATGGCGATAACAAAATTGAGCCGGTCATTCTGATCCGTACCGCCGACGCGGAAAAGTACACGTCTTCCGAAGATTTTAACGGTGTTGACATCGGCGCACAGAACGCCTCTCTGCAGATGCAGCTTGTCACTTCTCAGCTTCCCGACGCCAATCCCGTGGCTGTCGGTGATGTCGGGACCGGCGTTCTCGAGCTGCAGAACGGCAGCATTGAAGCTCTCGCCGTAGCCAAGGGCAACGCCGAGATCATCATGGACGCCAACCCGGATTTGGTGCTTTGTCCGTGGGAATTCACCATCACGGAGGAGACGGAAGCCTTTGTCATTCTCATCACCAAGGGCGAGACCGCGCTGCTGAACGTTGTCAACGAAGC
>DPHR01000172.1:0-234 GCA_003522945.1 Clostridiales bacterium | reverse complement strand
GCTGCTGAACGTTGTCAACGAAGCGCTGGCAAAAGCCTACAGCGAAGGAATGTACGGCGCATGGCACGATGAAGCTGTTGCGCTTGCCAAGGTCGTGAACGGTACAGAAGAATAAAGATAAATATGTTTAGCAAAAAGTGAAAATTGAGGAAAAGAAAATGAAAAAGTATTCAAAGGTTCTCTCGCTTGCTCTCGCATTTGTCATGCTCTTCGCGCTCTGCGCCTGCGGCGCGG
>DPHR01000145.1 GCA_003522945.1 Clostridiales bacterium | reverse complement strand
GGAGTCGACGGACGTGCCCGCGCCCACGCCGCCCGCGACACCGGAGCCGACGGAAGAGCCGACGCCCTCCCCGGAACCGGTGCCGGACTCGCCGCTTCCCTCGTGGGAGGAATTGCAGCGCACGCTCTATGAAACAAACGCCTACTGCGCGGCGCTCTATCTCGGGCGCAGCGGTGCCGCATCTCTTTCGGACGCGCTGCCGGAGCTTCTGGCCCAAAAGGGGCTGGACGGCATTTCCTATCTTGCCGATATCGCCGCTTCGGCCTGCGTGGAGCAGCCCGGCGACGAGGTGTTCATCCTCATCCCCCGCGGCGACAAGGTCTTGTCGCTTTATAACTACGTTCTCGAAACGCAAAGCAATTATGACGCCTATCCCGGCGCGCTGCTCTACTCCTCCGCCGAGCGCTGCGCCGTCGCGGTGCGCTGCAACGAAAGCGACGTGCGCCCCAACGTCCTCGCGGTGTTTTCCGGTCTGGACGGCGAGCAGAGCTTCTCCCCGCGCATCACACTCGAGAACGAGACTCTTCTCTCCGCGCCGGGCGTGTACACGCTCATTCCCCGCTGACACTTTTTCTCATCAAAAACCGGCCTTGCTCCTTTTTCAACGGAGCAAGGCCGGTTTTTCTTTCAGTTCATTACGGTCGAGCCATAGGTTTTGATGATCTCGTTGAGCATATCGGTGTGGGTGAAGTCCTTGTTGTACACGATCCTCGTTTCGCGCACCATGCTCAGATTTTCCACCGGCAGTGCCGCGATCTTGCCCTTTCGCAGCTCGTCGAGACACGCGCTGCGCGGCAGGATCGAAACGCCGAGATCCTTTCGGATCAGATCCTTGATCGTGGCGATATTATCGACTTCGAGCGTAACGTCAAAGGACTGTATGCTCTCGCCGTTGCTCTCGAGCGCCGACTCGAACAGCGTCCGCGTCGCCGAGGCAGGGGTACGCAGTATCATTTTCTGCCGCCGGAGCTCCGCGAGCGTGACGGCCCCCTTTCGCGCGAGCGGATTGTCCACCGACATGACGCACGTGAGATAGTCCGTGTCCAGCAGCATGGAGGAGAAGCGCGGATCGCCGTACGCGCCGTCCACGATGGCAAGATCCAGCTCGTAATTTTCCAGCATATCATAAAGATTATTTATGGTATCCGTAAAAAGGATTATCTTCAATTTGCCCTTCTGGTTGCTGTACCGAGTGAGCGCCGCGGCGGTGAGATTGCTCTCGGACGTATGCGTTATGCCGATGCGGAGCAGTGAGAGATGACGCTCGGCGTTTTGCAGCTCGGCGAACATCCGTTCATGGAGCGCCTTCATCCGGCGGGCGTAGTTCACCACGATCTCCCCTTGCGGCGTCAGCTTTAATCCGGCTTTGTTGCGCACGAAGAGCGGCGCGTCCACCTCCTGCTCGAGCTGCTTGATATGGTGGCTCACCGCGGGCTGCGTCATGTTCAGCTCCTCCGCCGCACGGGTGAAATTTTTGTATTCCGCCACGGCCAGAACGGTCTGCAATTTTGTGCTCAGCATGGCTGCGCGCCTCCTGTTATATCAATAATATTTATATATCCTAAAAATAATATAATTTGCCCTTATTGCATTTTGATTATATCATAGCCCCAGAAAACGTCAATCGCTTTTTCAGGGAGGGCTGCTTGTATGATTCCGTCGGTCTACGAAAGGCTCCACATCACGCCGGGCGTGTCGGCCGTGATCGTCTCGCTCGCGCTGATGCTCATCGCCGGTTTTGCGATGACGCGCCTTACGTCAAAGCTCCGGCTGCCGAACGTCACGGCGTACATTGTCTCCGGCATTCTGCTCGGGCCGTTCTGTCTTGATCTCGTCCCGCGCGGCGTGATCGACGGCATGAGCTTTCTCGCCGACATCGCGCTCGCATTCATCGCTTTTTCCACCGGCGAGTTTTTCCGCATTTCCACGCTGAAGAAAAGCGGAGCGAAGGTGCTCGTCATCACGGTGCTGGAGGCATGTCTCGCCTCGGCGCTGGTGTTTCTCGTGTGCTATTTCCCGCTCGGGCTGGATCTCAACTTTTCGCTCGTGCTCGGCGCGCTCGCCGCGGCCACCGCTCCTGCCTCCACGGTGATGACGATCCGGCAGACCGGCGCGAAGGGCGATTTCGTCGATACGCTCCTGCAGGTCGTCGCGCTTGACGACGCGGTGGGGCTCATAGCGTACAGCACTGCGATCTCCGTCGCTGTGGCGGCGGATACGGGGAGCTTCGATCTTCTCTCCGTTCTCCGGCCGCTCGGCGTCAATCTGCTGGTGTTCTGTCTCGGCGGTGTGTTCGGGCTGCTGCTGAAGCTCTTTCTGGACGGGCGCTCGGCGGATAACCGCCTGATTGTCTCGGTGGCGCTGCTGTTCGCCTTCTGCGGTATCTGCACGGCGCTGGATGTTTCGCCTCTGCTCGGCTGCATGGCCATGGGCATGGTGTACATCAACACGACCGGCGACGAGCGGCTCTTCAAGCAGCTCAACTACTTCTCTCCGCCGATCCTGCTGCTCTTTTTCGTGCGGTCGGGGCTCAACTTTGATCTCGGCGCGCTCGTGAACACCTCCGACGCCATCGGCGGCGTGCCGCTTGTCTGGGTCGGCGTGGCTTACTTTTTCGTGCGCATTCTCGGCAAATACGGCGGCGCGTTCTCCGGCTGCCTGCTCACCGGGAAGGATAAGCGGGTGCGGAACTATCTCGGTCTCGCGCTGATCCCGCAGGCGGGCGTTGCGATCGGTCTCGCCGCGATGGGCGCGCGCACGCTCGGCGGCAGTGCGGGCACGGCGCTTGAAACGATCATCCTCTCGTCAAGCGTTCTCTATGAGCTCATCGGCCCCGCGTGCGCGAAGCTCTCGCTCTATCTTTCGCATTCGTATTCCAACAAACTCGAGGACATCACGCCCGAGCCGGAGCCGGACGAGACCGGCTGTCCGAAAAGCGAAGTTGAGCGGCTCATCGAGCGGATCAGCGCCATCCAAAGCGAGCTGCCCGCGCACCGTGCGGTCTATTATGAGGACGAAAAGGCGTTTTCGGACGCCGCCGAAGAGCACTATGCCGCGCTCTACCGGGCGCTGCCGGCTGAAAGGAGAAAACGATGATCTTTGCCATGCATGACCCTCTCGCCGATCTTCTCGGCGAATGGTCCCGCGGACTGAATACCGGCTCGGTGCTGCTGCGCATCGCGCTGGCGGTGCTGCTCGCCTCGGTGATCGGGTGCGAGCGCTCGAGCAAACGCCACTCGGCGGGGCTGCGCACGTTTGTGCTTGTATCCTTCGCCTCCACGGTATCCATGCTGCTCGACGTATACCTGATGAGCAACTTCGGCGCGCGGCTGCCCATTCTCTCGGCGGCGACCGTCATCGCCGCGGCGCTCGTGAGCGGCAACGCCATTCTCTTCAGCTCGCGCAGCCAGATCAAGGGTCTCACGACCTCCACGGGCCTTTGGGCGTGCAGCATTCTCGGCTTTGCGATCGGCGCGGGGCTGTACACGGTCACGGGGATCGTGTTTCTCTTTTTCCTGTGCATTCTCGCGTGCTTTCCGGCGTTTGAGCAGTATTTGAAAAACCGCTCCAATCATTTTGAGATCCATCTGGAGCTCAAAAACAGCGGCTATCTGCGCGACTTCGTCACCGTGAGCCGGCGGCTGGGCCTTCGCATCGACGATATTGAGGCGAATCAGGCGTATGCCGGTTCGGGGCTGAGCGTATTCACCGTGACGTTCACCATATGCAGCGCCGAGCTGAAAAAGTATAAGACCCACCGCGAGATCATCGAAGCGCTCTCGTCGCTGGATTACATTTACCACATCGAGGAAATGCGGTAAGGCGCTCAGCGTCCGGCTTGAAATATAGAAGCGCCGCCGGGGGGAGACCCCGGCGGCGCGAACTTTGCAATCGTTTTTAAATCAGAATAGCACGGCCCAAACAAGCACATCAAGAACGATTGATAGGATACTTAAAAGGATACAGGCCGTTCCACAAGAGGAACGCGAAGAGTCTCTGCTGGACAACATTACGGCACCGATAATGAAGCCAACCAAGGGAATCAGAAAAGAGAAGATGTACTGCGCAGCAAAGCTTTCTGAAGCTTCTTCGGGTTCATCCTCCGCATAAGTATCCGAATCGTCCATATCCAGACGTAAAACGGCTCCGCAGAAGCGGCAGATGTCAGAGGTGCCAGAATTAGGACCTCCGCATTTTTGGCAGTATATTGTCCTCAGCGCACTCGGCTTATATCCGGAGGGAGACGCTTCTTTCGTTTCTTCGGAACACGGCCGTGAAGCCTGAATCGTTTTTTCCCGCAGCAGTCGACGCAGCTGTTCGATCTCGTCCGGTGTATACAGGTCCTTTTGGTCGGACAAGATCAGCCGGATTTCCTCAGCGGAGTAGTCTTTGATCTCGTTGATAAAAGAAGAATCGCCGCAGTTCATAGTAGTAATTCACCCTATCTATCCGTGTTGTATAATTAGAATATAACATTTTGTTTTATAAGTCAATATAACAAAATGTTATGCCTATACTTTTGTACATACTTCGTTGGAAAGGGTGAGACAGTATGTACAGAAGGATACGCGATCTGCGGGAGGATCGGGATCTGCGGCAAAGGGATGTAGCGGAGTTCCTCCAGTGTACGCAGGTGAGCTATTCACACTATGAGCTGGGAAAGCGTGATATTCCAACGGATGTTCTCCTTCGGCTAGCCGAGTATTACGGTACAAGCACCGACTATCTGCTCGGCCGAACCGACGTAAAAGAGCCGTATCCTGCGGCAAAACACGGATAAATCAAAACGGGCTGCCGATTGGCAGCCCGTTTTGTCCGGGTTTATTCCTCGGCAGAAACGAGGAAGTCCTCCTTCGTGATGGTCATGAGATCGTCCTTCGTCGGCGCTTCCATGGCGGCGAGACGGTTGGCCTGGCGGGAGATGATGTCCTCAAAGCGGTTGCGCACGTCGCGGCCGTTGCCGAAGTTGTCGTCGCGGTTCTTATACATATCCTCGAAGAACTCCTTCGCGTACGTCTCCGCCTCCTCGGTGAGACGGTAGCCGTTCTTTTTGCAGCGCATCCGGAACATGGCCATAAGCTCTTCGCCGTTGTAGTCGGGGAAATACAGATATTTATTGAAGCGCGACTGCAAGCCGGGGTTGGAGTTGATGAATTTCTCCATCGGCTCGTCGTACCCGGCAACGATCACAACAAGATCGTCACGGTGGTCCTCCATCGCCTTGAGCAGCGTTTCGATCGCCTCGCGGCCAAAGTCGTTCTCGCCGCCGGAGGCAAGGGAGTACGCCTCGTCGATGAACAGCACGCCGCCGAGCGCCGACTGGATGACCTCCTGCGTTTTGAGCGCCGTCTGCCCGACGTAGCCCGCGACAAGTCCCGAGCGATCCACCTCGACAAGCTGCCCCTTGCTCAATGCGCCGATGGCGGCGTACAGCCCCGCCATGAGCCGCGCCACGGTCGTTTTGCCGGTGCCGGGGTTGCCGAGGAACACCATGTGCAGGCTCATGGCGCTGTTCGGCAGGCCGTTTTCCTCGCGCAGCTTGCGCACTTTGATGAGATTCGTGAGATTTTTGACCTCGCGCTTGACCGTGCCGAGACCGACAAGCTCCTCAAGCTCTGCCATCAGCTCTTCAAGGCTCGGCTTTGGGAGCTCTTCTGCCTTCTGCGCGGACGCTTCGGCGTCCGCTTTCTTTTCTCCGACGGCGGACACGCCCGTCTGCGCCGTGAACGGCTGCTCGCCGCTCGTCACATAGTCCGCGGCGTTGATGGGTGCTTTGGACTTCATAACGTTTGCCCCGTCGCAGATGGCGGTAAGCTTATCGGAGCACTCGGTGATGTATTCGGCCTCGGCCATCGTGACCTCGTCGTCCACGGCAGCGAGATAGAGCAGGATGTTCGTGAGCATCCGCACAAAAATGCGCGAATTGGCCGTGCCGCGGCGCGCGTCCTGCTCCGTCAGATTCCAGAAGAAGAGCGGCGGCAGGAAATCGGCGCTTTTGCACACCTTCTCGGTGAGCTCCCAGAGAAGGTACGCGCCGGGCTTGCGGCCCTTGGAATAGAGCTGATTCACCGCGTCCACATGCTGCTGGCCGAGCCGGGGGCTGCCCTTCCAGAGACCGAGCGCACAGGACACCACGAACTCATCCAGCTCCTGCGCAAGACCGCGCCCCGCGACTTTATAAAACGCCTCCGTGTTGGCGATATAGGTTTTATGCAGCTCCTCCGGGGAGCGTTTCCAGGGTGTCGGCATGGCGCTGTCTCCTTTTTCTGCCGCCCGGACGGACGGAAATTACGCTCTCATTATACAACAATTTTTCCATTTGTGAACGGTTTTTTAAATCTTTGCAGAACGCTTGACATTTATATATAGGAGTGGTAAATTAGCACTCGTAGGAAGAGAGTGCCAACACTCAAAGGCGCCCAGTGCTAATGTGAGGAAGCCGCCGTGGAGATCAGCCAGAGAAAAAAGAAAATACTCGCGGCTGTTGTGGATGAATACATCCGCACGGCAGAGCCGGTCGGCTCCAAGACGATCGCGCAGATCGCCGGGCTCGGGTGCAGCAGCGCCACGATCCGCAACGAGCTCTCCGAGCTCACGGCGCTCGGCTATCTGGAGCAGCCGCACACGAGCGCGGGGCGCATCCCCTCGCCGCAGGGCTACCGGTTCTATGTAAACGAGCTCATGGAGCGGCAGAGAGTCTCCGTTGAGGAGGCCGAGGCGATCAACGCCCGGCTGAGCGAAAAGATGGAGCAGCTCGACAAGCTGATGAGCGACGCCGGAAAGCTCGCCGGTCAGCTCACCGGCTACCCGGCGCTGACGCTCAGCGCGCCGCGCGCCGCGACGATCCGGCGGTTCGATCTTCTCTACATTGACGCGAACACCTTCATAATCGTTGTTCTTCTCGGAGACAATACCGTTAAGAACAAGCTCGTGCATCTGCCGTTTTCGGTGGAGCAGGGGCAGATCCAGAAGCTCTCGGCGCTCTTCAACGCGGGATTCACAAACATCCCCGAGGAGAGCGTGACGCCGGTGCTCATCTCCGCCACGGAGCGCGCGGCGCGCGACACGATGGGGCTCACCTCCATCATCGCCGCCTACGTCATTGAGGTGCTCAGCGAGAGCCGCGCGGGCGCGGCGTTCGTCACCGGCGAGAGCAGCCTTCTGCAGCAGCCGGAATTCCGCGATCCCGACAAGGCGCACCGCGTCATCAGCTACCTCTCCGATTCCGACCATCTCATGCGTCTGCCGGGCGCGGCGGACAGCAACCCCGTCCGGGTCATTATCGGGCCGGAGAATGTTGCCGAGGAGCTGCGCGATTCCAGCGTAGTCATGGCAAGCTACGACGCCGGCGAGGGCCAGCGCGGACTGATCGGCGTGGTCGGGCCGCTGCGGATGGACTACAGCGCCGTGGCCGCCAAGCTCAAATACATTGCCGACGGACTCAGCCGTCTGCTCGGCGCAGGCGAAGCCCCCGCGGGCTTCGGAAAAATGATAGTTAAAGGAGACACATGGACCGATGAGCAGCAAGAATAAGGAAACCGCTCCGAAGGAAGAGCAGCCCATCGAAGAAACGCCGGTCGAAGAAGCGCCGGAGGCGATGGTCGAGGAGGTGTCCGAAACGGACGCGCTTCGCGCCGAGCTTGAAAGCGCGCAGAACGACCTCGCCGCGGAAAAGGACAAAAACCTCCGGCTCCGCGCCGAATACGACAATTTCCGCAAGCGCTCTGCCAGAGAGCGCGACAACATCTACGCCGACGTCAAGGCCGACACGCTCAAAAAGCTGCTGCCGATCTTTGATAATCTCGAACGGGCGCTCCGGCAGGAGACCGCGGACGAGGCTTATAAAAAGGGCGTGGAAATGACGATGACCCAGTTCCTCGAAGCGCTCCGGGCGCTCGGCGTCACGCCGATCGAGGCCGTCGGTCAGAAATTCGATCCCAACGAGCACAACGCCGTCATGCACATGGAAGACCCCGAAAAGGGCGAGGGCGAGATCGTGCAGGAGTTCCAGAAGGGCTTCAAAATGGGCGATCGGGTGATCCGCTTCAGTATGGTGCAGGTCGCCAACTGATTTCCCGTTTGAATATATCATCCCATAGTTTATAAAAATATTTCGTCTATACAGGAGGCAATCATTATGTCTAAAATCATCGGTATCGATCTTGGCACTACCAATAGCTGCGTCGCCGTTATGGAAGGCGGCGAGCCGAAAGTCATCCCCAACGCCGAGGGCGCGCGCACTACGCCGTCCGTCGTAGCGTTCTCCAAAACCGGCGAGCGTATGGTCGGCCAGGTCGCAAAGCGCCAGGCCATCACCAACCCCGACCGCACCATTTCCTCCATCAAGCGTGAAATGGGCACCAACTACCGCGTCAACATCGACGGCAAGAGCTACACTCCCCCCGAGATCAGCGCCATGGTGCTGCAGAAGCTCAAGACCGACGCGGAAGCCTATCTCGGCGAGACCGTGACCGAAGCGGTCATCACCGTCCCGGCGTACTTCTCCGACAGCCAGCGTCAGGCCACCAAGGACGCCGGCAAGATCGCGGGTCTCGATGTCAAGCGCATCATCAACGAGCCGACCGCGGCTGCTCTGGCCTACGGTCTCGATAAGGAATCCGAGCAGAAGATCATGGTCTACCACCTCGGCGGCGGCACGTTCGATGTGTCCGTGCTCGAGATCGGCGCCGGCGTCATCGAAGTTCT
>DPHR01000067.1:3055-4384 GCA_003522945.1 Clostridiales bacterium | reverse complement strand
TTTCCGCCCGGCAGAACCGCGTGTGCCCTTGCCAATCGACGCAATGCCCTGTAAATAAAAAAATGAAGGAGAAAAGTACATGAAAAAGACCCTTGCCCTTGTGCTCGCGCTCGTCATGGTGTTCGCGCTCTGCGCGTGCGGCGCACAGGCCCCCGAAACCAGCGACAACGCCGGGACCGGAAACACCGGTTCCTCTACTCTGATCGCCGACGAGAACAACGACGGCCAGATCGAGATCGGCACCGTGGAAGATGTGGAAGTCAACGAAGCCAGCGAACACATGGACGCTGCCGAGGCTTCCGCTTCCGGCAACTGGGAAGCGCTGTTCGTCCCCGTGCAGATCGAGGGCCGCGCGATCGAAATGACCGATTTCGATCTCACCCCGACCGCGGAAGAACTCGAAGCCATGAAGAATGAGCCGGCTTATAGCCGTCCCATCGTGTACCTCATGTCCGACGGCTGCACCTCCGGCCCGACCATGGCTGATCATCTCGGTTATTATGCCGAGGCCGGTCTGACGGCCGAGGGCCTGAAGGGCACCACAGACGTGGAAGGCCTCGGCACCGGTAAGGTGGATGTTGCCTCCGGCATGATGGCGAAGATGCTCGTTCCCATCACCAACGGCGTGGACATCACGTTCGTCGGCGGCTCTCATATCGGCTGCAAGTCTCTGTACGTTCTCGCGGACAGCGAATACAACACCACCGCCGACCTGAAGGGCCAGAAGATCTCCACTCCGAACGGCATCGGCATGTCCGACTATAACATCACCGCTCTGCTGCTTGACGCTGACGGCATCAACTATGCCACCGACGTGGAACTCGTGAAGGTCACCGCTGACGCCTGCGTCGCCGCTATGGAAAACGGCGAGATCGCCGCGGCGCTGCTGAGTGATACCTTTGCCTATGCCATGGTGAAGGATGGCAAGCTCAAGTGCATCCGCTCCCAGCAGGATACCGACTTTGCGGACCGCACCTGCTGCGTTCTGGCTATGAACGGCCAGTTTGTGCGTGAGAATCCCACCATTGCCAAGAAGGCGGCGCAGGCCGTGCAGAAGGCGCACAGCTGGATGCGCGATAACTCCGCGGAAGCCACGCAGGTGCTCATGGACATGGGCTGGAACGGCGGCAATTACGAAATGAACATCATGATCAACAATGCGCTGCAGTTCGGTCTTTCCGACGAGTTCACCGGCGCGACGCTCAAGGACTTTATCGAGCGCTACGTCCGCCTCGGCCTCATCACCTCCATGGACGATACAGACGAGATCCTGAACCTCGCCTGGACGCCTATCCTCTAAACCTTAAGCGTCGATTAACAAGAGCACAC
>DPHR01000067.1:0-2764 GCA_003522945.1 Clostridiales bacterium | reverse complement strand
GTGTATTCTCAAGGGCTTTGACGCGGTATGAGGGTATTTCCGCCCGGCAGAACCGCGTGTGCCCTTGTCAATCGACGCAAACGATACCCTATAGAACAACCTCCCCGATTGCAGCTGCATTCGGGGAGGTTGTTCGTCTCGGACAGGAATGTCAAAAGAGAAGTTTCATTCGCCTTTTTTCGTCCGGGGTTTTCGTTGGTTTTTCGGTCCGCTGTTTTTTTACGCAGGCAACTGGCCGCACATTCCAAAAACCGTGGGGAGGATTCATACTGATACGTGGAATTCATCACGGCGTCGGTCAATTCCTCCGTGGTTGATGGCCGGTATCCGAAGGGGGAAGGCTCATCGACAAGATCGTCCAGACCGCCGCGTGCAGCCGCTTGGTAAAATCTTTTGGTGTCCTTGGTTACGGTCGCCAGACAGCGGAGATATTCTTCGGCTTTTCCAGCCCGCGGCAAGCGATGGCCGCGCCGACGGCGCAGACCGCCGCCGCGATCCATGCCGTTGCCGGAGCGGAAAGAACATCGAGCAGACGCCCGGAGATGAGACTTGCGAGCACGCCGCCTATGGTCGTCATGCTGAAGGCAAGGCTTTGCCCCTTGGCGGCGTCGTCGTAGGGGACGACGAGCGTGACATAGGCCACGATCGCGGGCGCGTACAGCGCATAGGACAGCACCTGAAGAGACTCCGCGGCAAAGAGCAGCGGGATGTTCGGCGCCGCGGCGATCGCGGCGGTCTTGAGCGCGAAGAAGATAAACGAAAACCGCAGCACGGCGGCGCAGCTCCTCCGACGGAAAATGCGCGAGAAGAACAGCATCGTCGGCACCTCGAGCGCGGTGAGGAACGCGGTGAGATAGCCGAGCGTCTTGATACCGCCGCCGGCGTGCTCCACAAAGTTGATGAGAAACGTGGACGTGGTGTTGTGCGAGAAAAAGAGGAGCGCCATTCCGGCAAGCAGCAGACAGAAGCGGGGACTCTCCCGCAGAAACACGCCGAGCGAGCGGCCCTGCGGCGCCGGTGCGGCATGGCCGGAGAGCAGCTTCCTGCGCAGGCGGAGGACGGAGCGCGAGAGCAGCGCGTTGGAAACGCCCTGCAGCGCGGTGACGGCAAGCCCGGCAATGGGGATGACGCGCACGCCAAAGCGCGTGACCCAAACGCCGAGCAGCATGGAAAGCACCATATACGCTGCCGACCCCATGCTGCGGGCAATGCCGTAGTTGACGGGGGATTCGTAATGCTCAAAATCGGCGCAGAGCTTCAGATTGAGCGTGTTCACCGCGAGAGTGAACGCCAGCAGCAACGGATAGCACAGCGTCGTAACGACGCCGCGCGCCGGGAAAAACAGCAGAAGGAGGAAGAAAGCCGCCTGAAGCGTCAGCACCGGCCAGAGCACATCCGCCGCGTTGAAGCGCGGGGAGGTGTCCACAAAGGAGGAGAGCCCTGTGCCGAGCAGAAAGCCGAGGACGCTGCCCAGCGCGAGCATGCTGCCGAGCTTTGTGTTGCTGTAGCCAAGAGCGCCGAGATAAACGGCGGCAAAGCTGCTGGAAAGGCAGAAGACCATCCAGAATCCCACTTGATTGAGCGAGTAATACACCGTGATCCGCTTCGTGCTCACGCCGCGCCTCCTTTCGCTGTTGACGGTGATTCTATTATTCACAAAGGACACGCCGGTGTCAAGTATGCGTACCTGCACCGGCGTGTCTTAATGATTCGGATTTTTATTTCGCGGCGGCGTAGATCTTTTCGATATCCGCGGCGTACAGCCGGACAAGACCGCCGATCTTGAGCGTGTCGTTCTGCGTGCATTTCACGGCCATTTCGTGCATCTGTGCCTCAGTAATATCGCCAAGGCCGAGCTCGCGCAGATTCGACGGCATGCCGACCGAGCGGCAGAAGCTCTCGAACGCGGCGACGCCCGCGAGAGCGGTCTCCTCGGGGTTCGCGTAATTCATCTCGCAGCCCATGACCTCCACGGCAAAGCGCGTGAAGCGGGGGAGATTGGCGTGCATCACATACCGCGCCCAGCTGCCCCATACGGCGGCGAGACCGGCGCCGTGCGCCACATCGAACATACCGCCGAGCTCGTGCTCGATCTTGTGCGTCGCCCAGTCCTGCACCTTGCCGACGCCCATAAGATTGTTGTGGGAAAGGCTGCCCGCCCACATGAGCTCGGCGCGCGCGTCGTAGTCGTTCGGCTCGGCGAGCGCCTTTTTGGTGTTCGCCATTACGGTTTTGAGAAGTCCTTCGCTCATACGGTCGAGAAGCTCGGTGTGCTCGGTGTTGGAGAAATAGCGCTCCATCGTGTGCATCATAATGTCCACGCCGCCGCTGGCGGTCTGATACGGGGGGAGCGTGCAGGTGAGCGCGGGGTTCATAATGGCAAAGCGCGGGCGGGAGCATTCGTAGTTGATGCCCTTTTTGAGCCAGCCGTCCTCGTTGGTGATGACGCAGGAGTTGCTCGTCTCGCTGCCCGCGGCGGAGATCGTCAGCACCGCGCCGACGGGGGCGCACGCCTTCGCCGTGGCCTTGCCCATGAAGAGATCCCAGATATCAAATTCGGGATTGGCGAGCGCGTAGCCGATGGCCTTCGCCGTGTCGATCACGCTGCCGCCGCCGACGGCGAGCAGAAAGTCCGCGCCGGTCTCCTTTGCAAGAGCGAGGCCCTCGCGCACGCGGCTGAGCCGGGGATTCGGCTGCACGCCGCCGAGCAGCTCGTAAGGGATACCCGCGGCCTTGAGCGAATCGGTGCAGCGGCCGAGCAGCC
>DPHR01000085.1 GCA_003522945.1 Clostridiales bacterium | reverse complement strand
GGGTGGCCGAGCAGGGCGCACGCCTCGGCAAGCGTGCCGCCGGAGACGCGCGTTTCGCACGGCGTTCCGGCGATACGAACGGTATATTCCATAAAAGCAGCCTCCTGTTTACGGATTCGTGTCCCGGCGCATATAGCACGAGAGATTCGGGCATTTGGAGCAGTCGTGATCGATGGAGCGGTCGGGGAGGCCGGTGCCCGCGCCGTAGGCGTAAAGCATGGCCTTCTCCGGCTGGAGCATGTAGTGCTCGGTGAGCGTGGCGGGGAACGGCTCGCCCTGCGTGAGCAGGGAGAGGAACTGCGCCTGATACTCCATGCTCAAATGGTTCTCGCCCGGCGTGAGGCGCGTGCTGAGATGGTAGCCCTGCGCCTTGAACTCGTTATAAAGCCGGCGGTTCATCGCGTTTGAGGCGTTGAAAAGCACCTCGTTGGCGAGGTCGTTGAGAATGTAGCCCTCGAGAAAATCGCTCTTCGCCATGAGATCGTCCACGCAGTCTACGATCTTCTGCGTGGCGCCGCAGTAGCACACCGCGAGCATATCGCAGCTCGAAAGCTCCGGCGAGGCGATGGTCAGGTCGTTGTCTGTAATGTTGTAGGCAAGAACAAGCTCAATGTTCTCACGCAGCAGCTCCACGAGGTACGGGAAAATGCTCTCGGCGTAGGCGTTTGTGTTGGGATCCGCCCGCAGCTTGAGCCGGGTGAAGATGCGATTCTTGTCGTATTTGAGCTCATCCACGGAGACGGGGAAGAACGTCATATCATTTACCTCCTATCTGCGGCACGGGGAAGCCGCGGATGTACTCGTTGTCGAGCAGCTTGTCCGCACCGGCGGAAACTTTGAACTGCCGCGGGGTTTTTCCTGTGATTTTTTTGAAAACTTTGGTAAAATAGCTCTGATCGTCAAAGCCGACGCGTCCGGCGATCTCCAGAAGGTTCATGTCCGGCTGCGAGAGCAGCTCTACGCTCTTCTGGATGCGCAGGCTGTTGAGATAGTCCGTAAAGCCGACGCCGAGCTCCTTTTTGAAGAGCTTGGATAGGTATGATTCGTTGATATGGATGCTGCCGGCCACGTCGCGCAGCGTGAGCTTTTCCGCGTACCGCTCGCCGATGAGCTCGATGGCCTGCGTGATGAGCGGAGAATAGACGGGCGCGGGCGGCTCCGGCACGAGCGAGAAAAAGTGGTCGATCAGCTTCTGCGTCCACACGGCCAGCTCCTCCACCGACTGCGCCTGGTTGAGCGCCTCGAGCGGGTCGAGCCCGGCGGCGAGGATCTTGTTCAGATTGATGCCGGAATCAAGCGCGGCCTTGGAGAGCATCGTGAAAAGCTCGATGAGCCGCATGCGGATGAGATCGAAATTTCCCGCTTCCACGAGAAGAAACTCGTCAAAGAGGCCGGAGGCTGCCTCGTTTACGGCCTCGCGGTCGCGCTCGCGCAGACCGGCGAGCAGGCGCTGCCAGAGCGTTTCTTCCGTCTCGCCGCCGGTGCTGACGGAGAGCTTGAACTGCTGCACCGTCTCTCCGGCGCTGATCTGGCCGCGGCTGCGGGCGCGGATGTGTTCATATTCCTCCCAGTTCTGGCGTGAGCTGAGCACCGAGGCGTAAAGAAGCGTTGCGATCTTCTGTATCTGCTCGGGCGTGCTCTCCTTGGCGTTCTGGAGAAAGAGCGCCACGCGCGGGAAGAGCGCCGAGTCGTCCGGATTGAGCTCCATGATGCGCGCGAGCAGCTTTTCGTCCACGCTGCCGAGCACAAGCGGCCCGGCCAGCACGCAGCCCTTGCGCGCACCATTATATAGTATGGGAACGGCGATCTCGACGAAGCCCGCCGGACAGAAGAATATGTACGGCTCGCCGAGCGCGAAAGACTCATCCATCGAGAAGGTCAGATATCCCTGACAGCCCTCGCTCTGGCTGAAATGCGGGAACAGGCGGCAGACCTTCTGTTCCGCGTTGAATTCCCGCGTGATCCGGTTTTCCGTGTCGTACACCGTCACAGGGATACTGGTACAGCTGCTGAAAGCATCCAGCGCGTCGTAGAGTCTGTCCATGGGAAAAGCCCCGCCCTTTCTTTCTTTATTACAGCGGCTATAGCGCGTTACAGCCCCTATAACTGCATCATAGGCGATAGCAAAGGCGTTGTAAAACAAAAAATGACGAAAAACAAAGATTTTACCAATTCTGCTAAAAATTCTACAACAAAAATCCGTGAGACGGTTTATATTACGGCCAAAACGGCAAAACACCCCTGCTGCGGCAGGAGAACCTGACCGGTATTTTACCATTTTTGTCCCTCTTTTTCAGAGAAAAACCGAAGCGGATTTCTTATACTGGACACAAGGTACTGGAGGAGAGTTCCCATGGAGGAAAAAATTCACCACCTCGAACAAGGCGTTCTTTCGGGTGACCGCGAAGCGGTCCGCACGGCCTGCCGGCAGCTGCTGGAAGCCGGGATGCCGCCGCAGAAGATCGTAAGATTCGGACTTCTGCCGTGCATGGACACGCTCGGCCAACAGCTGTCCCGCCGCGAGAAATTCATCCCGCAGATCATGATGTCGGCACGAGCCGTGCAGGACGGGATCGACCTTCTCTCGCCGCTTATCGTGGGCCCGGACGTCCTCTCGCTTTCGGAGACCGTTGTGCTCGGCACCGTCAGCGGGGACATCCACACCATCGGAAAGACGCTCGTTTCCATCATGCTCCGGAGCGCCGGATTCCATGTCGTCGATCTTGGGACGAACGTCCCGCCGGAGAAATTTGTCGCTGCGGCGCGGGAGAACAACTCCCACATCATCGCGATCTCGGCAATGCTCACCACGACGGTCACCGGCATGAAGAAAACGATCCGTGCTCTCCGCGAGGCGGAGGAAAGCGATCAGTGGCACATCATTGTCGGCGGCGCGCCGGTCAACGGCCGGTTTGCCCGCGAGCACAATGCGGAATATGCTGCTGACGCGGTGGAAACGGTGAATTTGGCCCTGAAAGCCTGCGGGATCGATCCTCTTCCGGACGAAAAATTGTAAAAAAAGAAGATTTTTTTAACGGAGGAAATCACGCTATGTCCACTCTCAATGAAATTTCCCAGATGGTAATTACCGGGCAGATCCGCACCATCAAAGCCAAGGTCCAGCAGGCTCTCGACGAGGGCATCGGCGCCCAGGAGATCCTCGACGGCGGCCTTCTCCCCGGCATCAACGAGATCGGCGAAAAGTTCGCCAGAAACGAAGTGTTCGTTCCCAACGTCCTGCTGGCCGCGAAGGTCATGAACATGGGCGTGGAAGTCATCCAGCCGCTGCTCGCCGCCGGCGAGTCCACCAAGCTCGGCACCGCCGTCGTCGGCACCGTTAAGGGCGACCTGCACGACATCGGCAAGAACCTCGTTGCGCTTATGATGCGAAGCGCCAACCTCGAAGTCATCGACCTCGGCAGCAACGTTGACGGCGCGAAGTTCATCGACGCCATCAACAAGTACAACCCCGACGTCATCGGCCTCTCCGCTCTGCTGACCACCACCATGAACGAGCAGGGCCACATCATCCAGCAGCTCACCGACGCCGGCGTGCGCGACAAGGTCAAGGTCATGGTCGGCGGCGCTCCCGTAACGCAGATGTGGGCGGACAAGATCGGCGCGGACGCCTTCACCGCCGACGCGGCCGAGGCTGCGCAGTGGGCGAAGGCCTATGCCGCTTCCAAGGGCGCCTGAGCGCACGAAAGTTAAGGAGGATAAAGATTATGCATCAGCGTATTAAGTACGACGTTCTTTCCCAGAAAGAGCTCGAATACATGAAGGGTCGTCTCGAGCAGATCCTCATCGAGCGCGGCGTCCACCTCGACCACGAGGAGATGCTCAAGGCTCTCGAGGAGAAGGGCTGCATCGTTGATATGGAAGCGCGCGACGTGCGCTTCACGAAGGAGCTCATCGACAAGGCCATCGCCGCCGTCCCCGCCGAGTTCACGCTCTACTCCCCCGACGGAAAGCGCGACCTGAAGTTCCCCTCCCCCGACGGACGTTTCTACACCCGCACCTGCACGGGCGCGCCCAACTACCGCAACATCAAGAACGAGACCCACTACATCAAGCCCGAGGAAGAGCACGAGTGGTACCATCTCACCAACAAGATGGAGAATCTGGACTACGTTACGCTGCCCTCCGTCTCCGGCGAGTACTACCCCGGCGATGCGATCGACGTTTACGTTCTCGCCGACGCTCTCAAGCTCTCCGGCAAGCACATCTGGATCCAGCCCTACGAGGCGGATAACGTACAGTTCCTCATCGACATGGCCGCGGCGGCCGTCGGCGGCTACGACAAGCTCCGCGAGCGCCCGATCGTCAGCATGATCGCCTGCAGCGTCCCGGCGCTGACCTACAAGCACATGGACGCCGAGATCCTGTACCTCAGCGCGAAGTACGGCGTGCCCGTGCAGCCCTGCGCTCTGCCCACCGCCGGCGCGAACACCCCCGTGACCGCCCAGGGCACCGCGTTCGTCGCCTGCGCCGATGTTCTTGCCCAGATCGTCATGCTCGAGCTTCTCTGCCCCGGCCTGCCGATCATCGCGACGACCCTGCTGTTCTCCATGGATATGCAGAGCACCTACACGCTGCAGTCCAACACCGAGATCACCTTCGCCCGTCTCATCTGCATGGACCTCTTCGAGCGCGGCTACAACATTCGCGCCCATTCCTACGGCACCGGCACCGACAGCCTCTGCCTCGACGCGCAGAACTTCATCGAGCGCACGAGCCTCATCCACGCGATGGCGATGTCCAACGCCTCCGTCCTCGGCGGCATGGGCCAGCTCGAGACCGCGAAGACCATCTCCCCGGTGCAGCTCATCATCGATAACGAGATCATGGGCATTGCCCAGCGCCTGCGCGCCGGCCTTGACGTCAACGACGAGACCATCGACTGGGATGAGCTCATCGAAGGCATCGACAAGGATCCCGCGTTCAGCTTCCTTATGAGCGAGCACACCTTCCGCCACTTTGAGGAGCCCCACCGCCCCGACATGTTCAACCGCGACGGCGTCGTCCGTTGGGAGCGCGAGGGCAGCAAGACCCTGCTCGACAAGGCCGAAGAGAAGTATTACGCCCTCATGGCCGAGGAAGCCGACTACACGCTGCCCGCCGACAAGGCTGCGGCCGTGGACGAGGTCCTCAAGAAGGCGCACGCCGCTCTCGTCAAAGACTGATTTCAGCAGCTTCCTGCCGGAGGGCGTGTGGATCGCCTCCCGTCCGTACTCCGGCAGGATAAAATAATGTTAATAGCGATGGAACCAGCCCTGCCGGAGGCCTAATACCGGCAGGGTGGAGTTTCTGTACCCTTTTTCCCGCGATCGCCGCAAAAAAACGAGTAACAAGGAAAAGGAGAGAAACATGAAGATCACCAAGACCGAAGGGATCTGGCTCATTATCACCACGATCCTCTACATCGCCTACAACATCCCCGGCGTCCCCCCCTACAACCAGCCGACAGCGACGCTCATCCACGCCGCGCTCACGGTGGTGCCCATCTGGGTCATCACCTACATTTTCCTCCCGAAGGTCTATCGCATCTACAAGCTGAGAAACGAAAAGAAGGAGGATAAGTAAGTTATGCTGAGTCCGACTACTATCTGGATCGCCTTTGCGCTCTATATGTGCTTCCTCCTGGGCGTGGCTGTTTACGTCACCGTTCAGGACAAGAAAAAAGCCGCGGGCGGGAGCCTGCTGACTGCGTCGGTCAAATGGCCGGTGCTCGTTATGACCTACATCGCCTCGCTTATGAGCACGTGGGTATTCTTCGCCGGACCCGGCGCGTACTACCGCGGCGGTCTCGGCTACTGGATCAGCGAGATGAGCTACATCGCCCTCTTCCCGATCATCGCCCACTTCACGATGAACAAGGTGTGGATCATCAACCGCGAGATGGGCGGCACGTTCTCCACTCCCGCGGACTTCTATGACGCCCGCTTCAAATCCCGCGCGCTGCGCATCATCCTTGCGCTCATCTTCCTGTGCGCTTCGTTCCCGTACATCGCCTCGGTGCTCGTGGCCATCGCCAACGCCGCGCAGTACGCTACCGACGGCGCGATCAACTACCGTCTCGCGGTCATCGTCGTTGGCCTTATCATGACGGTGTTCGTGTGTGTCGGCGGCGTCAAGTCTGCCGCCACGGCCGACACGGTGCAGGGCCTCCTCTTCATTCTCCTGCTCTGGGTCATCGTTATCGCGGCGCTCATCGTCGGCTTCGGCGGCTCGCTGAGCAAGGCGGTCACGAAGCTCTGGGATGACGTCCCCTCGTTCTTCTCCTACCCCGGACCGGACGGCTGGGTGCCGTATGCCTCCCGCTTCGGCTATCCGTTCTCCTGCGCCATCGGCTGGACGATCATGCTGCCGCACGTGTTCGTGCGCTCCGGCTACTTCGGCGACGATCTCAAGGCGCAGCGCCGCCTTTCCTACATGACGCCGGTCCTGCAGGGCGTCGTCTGGACGGGCACCATGCTCATCGGTCTCATCGGTCTCGCCCTCGTGCAGGGGCTGCCGACCTCCGAGACCGAGCTCATCATCCCCTACATCGTCAAGAACTTCGTTGTGAGCTTCAACCCGGCGCTCGCGAAGATCCTCATGGTCGCGTTCTTCATCGGCGCTTCCGCCGTCGGCCTTTCGACCTCCAACGCGTTCCTCTCGGTCGCCTCGGCCATCGTGGCGGACGACCTGCTGCGCAACACGTTCCACATGGATCTCAGCGGCAAGAAGGGCGTGAACGCCAACCGCATCATCATCGCGGTGCTCGGCATCGGCTCGATGCTGCTCGCGCTCGATCCCCCGGAGCTCATCTTCACGCTCATCATGTTCTCCATCGCGATCGTCATGCCGCTCTTCCCGGTGCTGGTGCTCGGCATCTACTGGAAGAAGGCGACGAAGCAGGCGGCCATCGTTTCCTCCATCGTCGGCACGGTGCTCGTGCTCGCGACCTACTTTGTGTGGAACATCGGCGGCACCTGGTACGGCGCGATCGGCATGCTCGGCGCCGCGATCTGCATGGTCGTTGTGAGCCTCTTCACCAAACAGGACAGCAAGGACTCCGAAGCGTTCTTCGCTGCTCTCAAAAACGGCATGAACCGCAGCTACAAGATCGAAGACAAGGCTGTTGCGGCGCAGGCCGGTATGAGTACCGAAGACTGAACCACCAGCGCATTTACGCCGGCGCGGCAGCGAAAAGAGCCGCGCCGGCTCTCTTTATGCCTCTATGAGGAATGGACGAAGGACGTCAGCAAGTGCGCCGAAGCCATCATCAAGGCGACCGGGGAGATCCGGATTCTCAACCCGCGCGAGACATCGCGCATGAGCGGGCACATCGCGCCGGCCCGTGCGGTGCGTGCGCCCGGCGCGTGGTTTCCGCAGACAGAAGCGGCGGAGTGTCCGGTAAGCGCTTGACGCGCGGGGCACAATATGGTATTCTGTCATAACTATATAAAAATGGAGTGTGATGACCCCACATGGACGGCGACAGTTGGCTGTCTTGGATACCTATCGTTTTTCTTCTCTGCATGGCGGCGTATTTTGCCGTGGCAGAGACGGCCGCCACGTCCGTCAGCCGCATCCGGCTCAAGACGCGGCTCGATCAGGGCGACCAGAAGGCGAAGAGAGCCCTTTACGTACAGGACAATTTTGACCGCGCAATTTCCGCGATCCTCATCGGCACGAATATCGTCCACATCTCCACCGCTACGCTCACAACGGTGCTCGTTACGCGCACCTGGGGCGCGAGCTGGGTGGCGCTTGGCACGATCGTGTGCACGATTGCGGTGTTTTTTGCCGGAGAGATGCTCCCCAAGAGCATCGCCAAGCGCTACAGTGAACGGTGCGCCCTTGCGACGGCGCCGTCCCTGTGCTTTTTTATGCGCATTTTCGCGCCGCTGGCGAAGGCGCTTTCGCACATCGGCGAATTCTTCTCGAATCTCGCCAAGGGCGAGCCGGAGATCACCGTGACCGAGGATGAGCTCTACGACATCATCGAAACGATGACCGACGAGGGCGAGCTGCCCGAGGACCGGGCGGAGCTCGTCCACTCGGCGCTGGAGTTTGCGGACGTAACGGTCGAGCGCGTGTTCACGCCGCGCGTAGACGTTGCGGCGCTCGATGTGAACACGCCGCCGGAGAAGATCCTCTCGTTCATCCGCGAGCAGCGCCACAGCCGCCTGCCGGTGTACGAGGGCAGCATCGACAACATCATCGGCGTGCTGCAGATCCGCAAATACGTCCGTGTATACCTGCGTGAGAGGAAATACCCGGAGCTTCGCAGCCTGCTCGACGCGCCGTGCTTCGTGCACCAGAGCACGTCCATCGACGAGCTGCTCGAAGAGCTCAACCGGCAGAAGATCTCTCTCGCCGTCGTCACGGACAACTACGGCGGCACGATGGGCATCGTGACCGTCGAGGACATCATCGAAGAGCTGGTCGGCGAGATCTGGGACGAGGACGACGTTGCGCAGGTCGAATTCCGCGCGCTCGGCGGCGATACCTACGAGGTCAGCGCCGACATGGACATGGAGGACCTTTTCGACGAGCTCGGCTACGACGATCCCGAGGATACCGACTGGGAGCACAAGCCCGTCGGCGAGTGGGTGTATGAGCAGTTCGACATGATCCCCGCGCAGGGCGAGAGCTTCACCTGGCACCGGCTGAAGGTGACCGTGGAGAGTATCGACCACCGGCGCATCCGCAAGCTCCTCATCCGGCTTCTGCCCGAAGAGACGCAGGAAGGGGGCGAGGAGGCATGACAACGTGGATCTATGTGCTTTTGATGCTCGCGCTGCTTTGCGGTTCGGCGTTTTTCTCGGCATCGGAAATGGCGCTCTCGTCGGCCAACCGGATGCGTCTTGCGTCCGCCGCCGAGGAGGGAAACCGCGCCGCCGGGATCGCCTGCAAGGTGATCGACAAATACGAAAACGCGCTCTCCGCCATTCTCATCGGCAATAACCTCTGCAACATCGGCTCGGACTCGATCGTGACGGTGCTCGGCATTGCGCTGCTGGGAGAAAAATATAACGGCTGGGTATCGGTTCTCATTACGCTCTGCATGACGGCGATCATCATCGTGTTCTGCGAATCCGCGCCGAAGATCGCCGCAAAGAAAAACGCGAACCGCTTTTCGATGACGGTCGCGCCGTTCGTCCGTTTTCTTATGATCGTGCTCTCGCCGGTCATCTTCCTCGTTTCGCTGCTCATCCGTCTTATTACGCTTCCGCTCAAGGACGAGCACAGCGGCGAAAATACCGAGGAGGAAGCCGCCGCCGAGCTGCAGTCCATCATTGAGACCGTCGAGGACGAGGGCGTCATCGACGAGGACCGCAGCGAGCTTCTGCGCAGCGCGCTCGACTTTTCCGAGATCGCCGTCATGGACGTGATGACCGCGCGCGTGGACGTCGAGGCGCTCGATATTGACGACGACTGGCGCGAGCTTTTGCTCTCGGGCGAGGATCTGCCGTATTCGCGCATCCCCGTGTATGAGGACAGCATCGACAATGTCATCGGCGTACTGTATCTCAACCGTTTTTACAAGGCGCTGCTCGACGATCCCGACGCGGACATCCGCAGCAACCTTATGAAGCCGCTGTATATCTATAAGACCGTGAAGCTGCCGGATGTGCTCGCGCAGCTGCGCAAAAACCAGCAGCATCTCGCCGTCGTCACGGACGAATACGGCGGAACGCTCGGCATCGTGACGCTCGAGGATGTGCTCGAAGAGCTTGTCGGCGACATCTGGGACGAGACCGACGAGGTCGAAGACGAGATCGTTGAGCGGCCGGACGGCATGTATGAGATCGACGGCGATCTCCCCATCGGCGATCTTGCGGAGCTTCTGGACGTGACCGAGGAATCGCTCGACACCGCGAGCGCCACCGCCGGCGGCTGGACGATCGAGAAGTTCGGCGCGTTCCCCAAGGTGGGCGATACCGTGGAGGCGGACGGTCTTCGCGTAAAGGTGCTCGCCATGGGCGAGGACGGGCTTCGCGTGGAAAAGATCCTCGTGGAAAAGCTGCCCGAGGACGAAACGGACGATTGACCGGGAGGGTTTACCCATTCAGGACTTGACGCAGAAAAGAGAACGGGCGGTGCTCGCGGGGCTTTCCGCATCGAGCATGGACGCCGAGGAGCGCTCCACCGAAATTTCGATGGAGGAGCTTGCCGCGCTCGTGGATACCGCGGGCGCGGACACGGTCGCCATGGTTTTGCAGACCCGCCAGTCGCCCGACCCGCGCAGCTTTCTCGGCGCGGGCAAATTGCAGGAAATAAAGGAGATCGTAACGAACAACGAGTGCGATCTCGTTGTGATCGACAACGAGCTCTCGCCCTCGCAGGCGCGGGCGATCGAGGAAGAGCTCGGCGTGCGCGTCGTGGATCGGAGCGGACTCATTCTCGATATTTTCGCCCAGCGCGCCCGCACAAAGGAGGGCCGGCTGCAGGTGCAGCTCGCGCAGTATGAATATCTGCTGCCGCGGCTGACCGGCATGTGGACCCATCTCAAGCGCCAGGCCGGTACGAGCGCGCCCATCGGCACGCGCGGCCCCGGCGAAACGCAGCTCGAAACCGACCGGCGGCATATCCGCCGGATCATCCAGAATCTGCAGGCCGATCTCGAACAGGTGCGCCGCGTCCGCTCGACGCAGCGCCGCCGCCGCGAGAAAAACGCCATGCCGATGGTCGCGCTGGTGGGTTATACGAACGCCGGAAAATCCACGGTGCTCAACCGTCTGACGCGCTCGGACATCCCGGCGAACGACCGCCTTTTCGATACGCTGGACACGACGACGCGCCGCCTCTGGCTGCCGGAGCTTCAGCGGGAGATCCTGCTCTCCGACACCGTCGGCTTCATCCGCAAGCTGCCGACGAATCTCATCGAGGCGTTCAAGGCCACGCTCGAAGAATTGCGGTACGCCGATCTCCTGCTGCACGTCATCGATGTTTCCGCGCCCGACTGGGAGGAGCAGGCAAAGGTCACCGACGCGCTCATCCGCGAGCTGGGAGCGTCCGCCACGCCGGTGCTGCGCATTTATAATAAGTGCGACGCGATCCCGGCGCTTACGGAGCTTCCCCACACGCGCGACGGCGTGTGCATTTCCGCGCGCACCGGCGAGGGCGTGGACACGCTGCTCGCACGCATCACGGAGGAGCTGAAGCAATGACGCCGTACCGTACCGCCGCCGGATACGGCGAGGCGGAATATGAGGACAAACGAAGCCGGTTTATCGGCCATATAAAGCCCGTGACATCGGAGAACGAGGCAAAGGCGTTCATTGACGAAATGCGCCGGACGTATGCCGACGCGACGCACAACGTTTTCGCCTACGTCCTGCGCGATGGGAACATTCTCCGCTGGTCGGACGACGGCGAGCCGGGCGGCACATCCGGCCAGCCGACGCTC
>DPHR01000180.1:7313-7714 GCA_003522945.1 Clostridiales bacterium | reverse complement strand
CGTAACAAGGCCCGCCGCGGCGGAAGCGCCGGACGAAACGCCGAACGCGAGCGCGAGCGGCAGCGCCACGGCGCACACCGTGAGACCGGCGAGAATGTCCTTCACCAGCTTCGCGGCGTTGTAGCCGGAAAACTCTCTCTTTACTCCGGCAAAAAACGAAGAAAACACGATGATTCCTCCCCCAAAAAAAGACGTACTTGCCCACTATACGCCCCAAACCGCCTGTTCGCAATAGAAAAAATAAACATTCTGTACTTTTTTGAAAAATAATAGCAAAAATGTTGGACAAAATAGAGTGATCATATAAAGAAGATATGAATGCAGCCATCCGCCGCGGAAACATACGGCACAGGCGTTTCCGGCGGCAGCGACTGCCGCGGCACACGCAAAACGCACATCTC
>DPHR01000180.1:0-7168 GCA_003522945.1 Clostridiales bacterium | reverse complement strand
CGGCACACGCAAAACGCACATCTCCATGGGCACGGGCTGCGGCGATCTCGCGATACCGTACTAAGGGCTTGAGGGGCTCAGAAAGCTGCGATGAAAAACCTCCTCTGTGTAAAATTGTTCCCCGCTTTCCCGGAAGGAAAGCGGGGAACATTTTTATGCGCCGAAGAGGGGCAGCGCTTCGATGGCGCGGGCGATGCGTTCGTGGGTAAGACGTACCGCTGTGGGCGCGTCGCCGTTCAAAAGGGCGGTATAGAGCGCGAGCTTCGATTCATACATTTTCTGTATGCCGCTGCGCTTGCAGTCGATCGTCCAGAGATACACGCTCTGCGGGCGGAAGGAGTGGTATAAAAGCGGCATGAGCACGTTGCCGGAGAGCACCGCGAGTTCGTGGTGGAAAAGGAAAACGTTCTCCGCGGCCTCGTCGCTGTCGCGCGCGGTGCGGATGCTCTCCAAAACCGGCGCGAGCGCTTCGAGCGATGCGGTGTCCGAGCGCTCGACGACGAGACGCATGCACATACACTCCATCGCGTCGCGCGTTTCGAGCAGGGAGCGCACCTCGTTCTGGCGCAGCGCGCCGCCATTGTAGCGCATGATCGCCACGAGCGTTTCCATCGTGCCGCGCCGCCGGTAATCGCAGACGTACACGCCTTGCCGGGCTTTGATCTCCACAAAGCCGAGCTTTTCGAGCTCTACCAGCCCCGCCGTTACGACGGTGCGCGAAACGCCCATCTTCGCCGCCAGCTCACGCGCCGGGGGCAGCTGTTCGCCGAAGGCAAGCTCGCCGGAGAGGATCATGTTTTCGATCTGCTGCACGAAAAGATCGGTCAGCGAAAGCGCGGTGATCTTGCTGTAGCCCATAGCCGTTTCCTCCGGTGGATGCACGTGGAAATACCACGTTTATTTATTTCAAGTTTACCCGCAATATACGCAAAAGTCAATCGCCGGATTTTTGTAAACCGATGAAATATCCCGGCGGCGCTTGACGAGCGGGCGGCGCGGTATATATTCTTATAAGTGAAATCGCGTGGTAATACCACGAAAGGGCAAGCGCGAAAATAAGTAAGGAGGACAAGACCATGCAAAAATACGATGCCGTAGTCATCGGCGCGGGCAACGGCGGTCTCGCGGCGGCCTGCCGGATGGCGAAGGGCGGCAAAAAGACGCTTCTTGTCGAGCGGCACAACCTTCCGGGCGGCTGCGCTTCGAGCTTCCGCCGGGGACGCTTTGAGTTTGAGACCGCGCTGCACGAGCTCTGCGAATGGGGCAGCAAGGAAAATCCCGGCGGCTGCCGCAAAACGTGTGAGGAGTTCGGGCTGGATATCCCGTGGCACATGGTACCGGACAACTTCCGCGTGATCACCACCGCCTCCGACGGCAAGACCCACATCGACGCGACGCTTCCCTGCACCGTGAAGGAATTTGTCAACGAAATGGAGCGGCTCGTCCCCGGCTGCCGCAAGTCGATCCAGGACCTTTTTGATCTCGGCACCGAGTTCCACGAGGCGGGCGACTATTCGCTCAGCGTCGCGGGAAAGACCGACCCGAAATACATGCAGGAGCACTTCCCCAACTTCCTGCGTCTCGGCAGCTACACGGTGAACGAAGTGTTCCGCGCCATGAAAATGCCGAAGCTCGCGCAGGACATCATGGGGACCTACTGGGGCTATCTCGGCGTGGATATGGACCACCTCTCCTTCCTGCAATACGTGAATATGCTCTGGCTGTACGTCAACCACGGCGCATGGATCCCGGATAAGACGAGCAACGAGCTGACGACCGGCCTTCTCGAATGCTTCCGGAAGATGGGCGGCGAGATATGGATGAACTGCACCGCCACGGAGATCCTCTTTGATGAGAATAAGGCCGTCCGCGGCGTGAAAACGACGTGCGGCGAGGTGGAAACGCGCTATATCCTCTGCAACATGAATCAGAACATGGTTTACGCCGCGATGTGTCCCCCGGAGGTCGTGCCCGAGCGTATGGTGAAGCTCGGCAACGCGCGCACCTATTCGGCGCGCATGTTCGTCGTGTATCTCGGGCTGGACAGATCGGCGGAGGAGATCGGCATTCACGACTATACGATCTTCCTTCCGACCTCGGCGGACAGCGCGAAGGAGTATGAGACGGGCAAGCGCATGGAGACCAACTGCAACCAGGTCATGGTCTGCTACAACGTTGTGAACCCGGCGTTCTCGCCGGAGGGGACGTGCGTAATGTCACTCACGAGCACGTTCATGGCCGACGTCTGGGCGGACGTGGAGCAGGACGACTACGTAAAGACCAAGACCGACTTTGCCGAAAAGCTCATCCGGCTCTTTGAAGAGCGCACCGGCATCACTGTCACGCCGTACATCGAAGAGATCGAGATCGCGACGCCGTGGACGATGTGCAACTATGTAAATACTCCGGAGGGCTCGGCGTACGGCTTTGAGCTGAAGGACTGGGACAATATGATGCCGCGCATGATGATGATGGGCACCGAGTTCCCGGTCAAGGGGCTGAAGTTCGTCGGCGCGGCGTCCATCCGCGGCGACGGCTACAACTCCGCGATCTTCAGCGGCGACACACTCGCGAAAAAGACCCTTGCCGAAATGAAAGCAGAGGAGGCTTGAGTGACATGGCGGCAAACTGCAACTATAAAGTGAAGCTGATCGGGGCGCTCGACATGCTCCGGTTCAAGAACATGCCCAAGGTCCGCGAGGCGGCGATCCAGGCGGCCCCGGCGACGCCTCTGCCCAAAACGTTCACGACGAATGAAAAGGCGAAGGTCCGTCATCCCGAGATGCAGCGTGTCGTCGTTGCGGAGATCCGGCCCAACGGTCCGGACGTCAAGACGATCGTGCTCAAGTCCGAGGACGGCGCGCCGCTCGCGCCGTTTCGCGCCGGACAGTACGTGAGCGTGACCGCGCACATCGGCGAAACGGTCACGACCCGCGCCTACTCGCTCAGCGGCAGCCCCGCGTGGGCGAAGCGCGGCGAATACAACATCGCCGTGCGGCGCGACCCGAACGGGTTCGTATCCCCATGGGTACAGGATACGTGGCAGGTCGGGCAGAAGCTCACGATCTCCGGGCCGCAGGGCCAACTCTACTATGAGCGCCTGCGCGACGCGAAGAAGGTCGTGGCGCTCGCCGGCGGCGTCGGCATCACGCCGTTCATGACGATGGCCCGCGCCCTGCGCGACGGTCTGGAGGATTTTGATCTCACCATAATTTACGGCTCGCGCACCGAGGCGGGCATCGTCTATAAAAAGGAGCTGGAGGAGGTCGCCGCGGCGTGCGATAAGGTGCACGTCGTCCACGTTCTCTCCGACGAGGAAAAGGAAGGCTACGAGCACGGCTTCATCACCGCGGAGCTCATCAAAAAATACGGCGGCGCGGAGTACAGCATCTTCATGTGCGGCCCGCAGGGGATGTACAATTACCTTGATACCCAGATCGAGCCGCTCGGCCTGCGCCGCAAGTACGTGCGCCGCGAGCTTTTCGGCGCGATCAAAAATCCGTGGGATCAGCCGGATTATCCCGCCGGTATTCGAGGCAAAACGTTTAAAATGAAGCTCATCCAGTGCGGAAAGGAATACGAGATCCCCGTCTCCGCCGACGAGCCGGTGCTCGTCGCCGCCGAGCGCGCCGGGATCTGCGTGCCGGAACGCTGCCGCAGCGGTGAGTGCGGCTGGTGCCGCTCGCGCCTGCTCTCCGGCAGCGTGTATGTCCCCGCGCGCACCGACGGCCGCCGCCGCGCGGACGTTGCGTTTGGGTACATCCACCCCTGCGCCAGCTTTGCCATGTCGGATCTCGTGCTGGACGTGCCGAACGGCACGCTCCGGTAAAGCGAGCGGCAGGAATACCGAAAATGTCCTCCCGAAATTCTCGGGGGGACATTTTTTGCCCGCGTCAGCTCTTTTGGCGCTTCTGCCGGAAAAGAGGCAAGGAAACCCTTGCGGCCATGGGCAGAACGCGGTATGATATAAAATAAAGTGAAGCCGCGGCGGGACCGCGGCTGCGGAGGAAGATTATGCGCTATTACCTTGGATTGGACAACGGCGGCACGAACACGAAGGCAGCCCTTTTTACCCCGGACGGCACGCAGGTGGCCGTGGAGAGCGTCGCCACCGCCGCGCTCACGCCCGCGCCCGGCTTTGTGGAGCGGGACATGGAGGACATGTGGCGCGATAACTGCGCCGTCATCCGCGGCGTGCTCGAAAAGAGCGGCGTGCGCGCCGAAGAGATCGCGGGCGTCGGGCTCTGCGGCCACGGCAAGGGGCTGTATCTCTGGGGCAAAGACGGTAAGAGCGCGCGCCGCGGCATCCTCTCGGCGGACAACCGCGCGTGGAAATACCTGGTCGAATGGCGCAAGGACGGCACGGAGGAACGGGCGTTCGCCCTCTCCTGCCAGCACGTCATGGCGTGCCAGCCGGTGAGTCTGCTCGCGTGGCTGCGCGACAACGAGCCGGAGACGATGAAAAACATCCGCTGGGTGTTTGAGTGCAAGGACTATGTGCGCTTCCGGCTGACCGGCGAGGCGCGCGCCGAGATCACCGATTCTTCCGGCAGCGGACTCATGGATCTGCATACGAAGAGCTTCTCGAAGGAGCTCCTCTCCCTCTTCGGCATCGAGAGCGTGTGGGACGCACTGCCGCCGCTCTGCGCCTCGCTCGATATCGCGGGGCATATTACGCCGGAGGCCGCCGCGCTCACGGGACTGCTGCCCGGCACGCCGGTCATCGGCGGTATGTTCGATATCGACGCCTGCGCTCTTGCCGTGAACGTCACGGACGAGACGAACATCTGCATGATCGCCGGAACGTGGAGCATCAACGAATACCCGCGCCGCGCGCCCATCACGGACGGTTCGGTGCTGATGAATTCCCTCTTCTGCCTGCCGGGGTACTACCTCATCGAGGAATCGAGCCCCACCTCCGCGGGCAACAACCAGTGGTTCATCGACCGGCTCCTGCCCGAGCTCAAGGCCGAGGCGAAGACGGCGGGAAAGAGCATTTACGATATTCTGAACGACTGGGTCGATTCGTTTGCGCCCGGCGATTTTGTGCCGGTGTTCCTGCCGTTTCTGACGGCGAGCAACGTCGATCCGCGCGCCCGCGCAGCGTTCGTCGGGCTGAACGCCTCGCACTCGCGGCGGGAGATGGCCCGCGCAGTGTACGAGGGCATCACGTTCTCGCACCGGTACCATCTCGACCGCCTGATGCGCTCGCGGCCCGACCGGAGCGGGACGATCCGTCTCGCCGGAGGCGCGGCGCGTTCAAAGGTGTGGACGCAGATGTTCGCGGACGTGATGAATATGCCCGTTGAGACCGTTTCCGCGGAGGAGACCGGTGCGCTCGGCTGCTGCGTGGCGGTCGCGGCGGCGCTCGGCGATTATAAAGACGCCGCGGATGCCGCGGCGCACATGTGCCGGAGCGTGAGCCGCGTTCTGCCCCGGCCGGACGCCGCGAAGGTCTACGAGGAAAAATACGCGCTGTATCTCAAAACCATCGAGTGCCTGAACGCCCTTTGGCCGGATATGCAGCGGTTTATGGAGGAACATCATGCTTGAAAAGCTGAAGGAAAGAGTCTGCGAACAGAATCTCCGGCTGGTAAAATACGGCCTCGTCGTGCTCACATGGGGCAACGTCTCCGCGCTCTCGGAGGACGGAAAATACGTTGTCATCAAGCCGAGCGGCGTATCGTATGACAATATGAAGGCCGGCGATATGGTCGTCACGGACCGCATGGGCAACATTGTGGAAGGCGATCTCCGCCCGTCCACCGACCTTGCGACGCATCTCGCGCTTTACGATGCCTTCCCCGGCATCGGCGGCGCGGTGCACACCCATTCGCGCTACGCCGTCGCCGCGGCGCAGGCAGGGCTGGATCTCCCCTGTTACGGCACGACCCACGCCGACTACTTCTACGGCGCCGTCCCCTGTGCCCGGGAGCTTACGGCGGAGGAGATCGAGGAAGCCTACGAGCGCAACACCGGCCTCGTCATCGCCGAGACGTTCCGCGCTCGGGGCATCGATCCGCTGGCAGTTCCGGCGGTGCTCGTGAAGAGCCACGGCCCGTTCACCTGGGGCAAGACGCCGGAAAAGGCCGTGGAAAACGCGCTCGTGCTCGACGAGTGCGCGCATATGGCGCTGCTCACGCGGCTCTTTGACCCCTCCGCCGCCCCCGCGGCGCAGTGCATTCAGGACAAGCACTATTTCCGTAAGCACGGCGCGAACGCCTACTACGGACAGAAATAAACTACAAAAGGGAGTGTCGCTATGATCCGCAAGCCCCGCATACTTGTTGTCGGCATCTTCGTCATGGACCTGATCGCCTCCACGAAGCAGGCCCCAAACCGAGGCGAGACCGTGATCGGTCTCAACTTCCGGACGGCTCCGGGCGGAAAGGGTGCGAACCAGGCCGTGCAGTGCGCGCGCCTCGGCGCGGACGTCACGATGGTCGGCCGTGTCGGTAACGATGCCTATGGCCGCGAGACCGTCGCGGCGGCGGCCGCCTCCGGTGTGGATGTGTCCCGCGTCGTTGTGGACGCCGAAAATCCGACCGGCGTTTCCGCCATCACGCTCGAGATCACCGAAACCGGCGCGCACAACCGCATCGTCGTCTGCCCCGGCGCGAACGGCGCAATGACCGTGGAGGAGATTTCCTGGATCAGGGACGAGGTAAAGAATTACGATCTCGTCATGCTGCAGTTCGAGCTGCCGATGTTCATCAACGAGGCCGTGGCGCGCTGGGCGCACGAGGCCGGCGTGCCGGTCATGGTGAACCCCGCTCCCGCCGCGCCCGTTTCGCCGGAGCTCTTCCGCTGCGCCACGTTCTTCTCCCCGAACGAACACGAAGCCGCCGCGATGGCGGGGCATCCCATCCGCGTGGACGATGCGGGCGCGAACGAGGACGATCTGCGCGCCGTGGCGGATATTTTCCGCGAAAAGGGCGTGGAGAATCTCATCGTGACGCTCGGCGGGAACGGCTCCGTTGCGGTGAACAAAGACGGCGTCGCGCGCGTGCAGAGCGTAAAAATGCCCGTTGTGGCGGACACCACGGCGGCGGGCGATTCGTTCGTTGCGTCGTTCAGCACGCTCTGGTGTGCGGGGCTTCCGGCGCGGCAGGCGCTGGCGTTTGCGAGCCACGCCGCGGCCATCACCGTTTCGCGTCCCGGCGCGATC
>DPHR01000043.1:2432-2725 GCA_003522945.1 Clostridiales bacterium | reverse complement strand
ACGAGCCGCCCGTCTTTATCGAGCCGCAGCCCGACGGTCCTACGGTTTGCGCGGATGACGGTGTAGCTTTCCATCAGTACCACGCCCACCCGAAGAGGAGAATTTTGATGAGCCATTGCCCGATAGTATAGTCGACCGTTACGGGGATCTCCTTCGTGACGAACCCGTCGCCGGAAACGCAGGTGAGAACGGTCTCGCCGCGCGCGCAGGCGCGCACCTCGCCGGTCGAGGGATCGACCGAGACAATGTTGATGTTCGTGTACCAGCGGACGGTCTTGTCGGAAGCGTCCTCC
>DPHR01000043.1:0-2271 GCA_003522945.1 Clostridiales bacterium | reverse complement strand
GTCTTGTCGGAAGCGTCCTCCGGCGTGATCACGGCTTCGAGCGTCACGGTATCCTTATAGTGCAGCGTGAGCGCGTCCGGCAGTCCCTCTATGCCGCTCGCGGCGATGAGCATGGGGATGCTCTCCTCGCCGAGCAGCACGCCGCAGTCGGCACAGAAGCGCTGGCGCAGCCCCTCACGGTCATACGTCGGCGCGGTGACGGTCATCCAGTCGCCGGAAACGTGCTTCGGCACGGCGCGTTTTTCCATTTCCGCGCCGCAGAGCGCGCAGCGGAGCGTTTCCTCGCCGTCTTCGGTCTCGGTGGGCGCTTTCGTTTCCGTCCACTCGCCGGGGGTGTGCTGCGGCGGCGTGAACGTGTCGCGGTAGGAATAGCCGCACACGGCGCAGGTGTGCTCGGTATAGCCGAAGGTATCGCAGTTCCCGGTGACCACCGTGTCGGTATAGGACGGTTCAGCGCATTTTTCCGGCTTTACGGCGGCGGAGTAATCGAAGATCTCATTCCGCTGAAAATCGGCGGTGCATTCGGTGATGTTCGTCCAGGTGAGAAACTCTCCGGCAAACGCTTCGCAGTAGGCGCGCCGGTCGGCGTTGTCCTCGAAAAACGTGATCCTGCCGGTCACGGCGCAGCCGGAGACCGTGCCGATGTCCACGGTCTTGTCGTACTGATAGAACATACCGACAAGTCCGCCGTTGTGCGCATAGCCGCGGCAGGCGGCGTAGCCGTCGATCGCGGCGGTGCAGCCGGTGAGCGCCGCGTTGCCGCAGGAGAGAATGCCGCCGAGAAACTCCTCGCAGCGGAGCGACGCAATGCTCTCATCGGAGAAAACGAGTGTGGAATCCGCGGAGCAGTTCGTATACGTTCCGCCGCCGAAGCCGACGAGCCCGCCGATACCGGCGATGCAGCGGTCGTGCTCATCGGCGGGTTCGCGCTGGCATGTCTCCGTGAGATCGATGCGGGCATCAAAAACGGAGATGTTTTCGAGCACCGTTTCAGGCGAAGCAAAGCCCGCGAGCGTTCCGGCGAACACATTCTCCGGCGTCTCCACGGCGATGTTCACGCCGCGCAGCGAAAGATTGCTGACCGAAGCGCCGCTGAGCACGGAGAAAAAGCCCGTGAGCGCGGTGTCGTAGGTTTTGTCGTTCCCGTCCACCGTCTCGGCGCGGTCTGCGCCGAGCGAGGTGACCGTGAGATTGTAAATGGTATGTCCGCCGCCGTCGAGCGTGCCGGAAAAGGCGATCGGCTGCCAGTCCACGCCGGTCATGTCGATGTCGGCGGTGAGAACAAAGTCGCCGTCGGGCGTCTCGCGCAGGAGCGAAAGCTCCTCCGCGGAGGATATTTCGCAGGGCGCGTCCGCCGCCGCAGCGGGGCAGAGCGCGAGCAGAAGCACGGCGCAAAGCGCGCCGGAAAGAAAGCGTTTAATGTTCATACGATGCCTCCTGTAATGCTGTCTAAGTATAGCACGCGCGTCAAATGTTTTGCAACTGCCGCCGCTATGCGATATAATGAAAAACCAGTAGGGACGGGGCTTCGCTCTGCCCGCGGACGATCGCATCTTTCTTATGGAGTTATGCAGACATGAAATACTATTTCGCCCCCATGGAGGGGATCACGACGCACGTTTTCCGCGCGGTCCATTCGCGCCGTTTTCCCGGCGCGGACCGGTACTATACGCCGTTTTTCTCCCCGACGTCCGACCATCTCTTTACGCCGCGGGAGCAGCGCGAGCTGACGCCGGAGACGCCCTGCGCCGCGCCGGTCGTGCCGCAGATTCTCTCCAAGTGCGCCGCGGACATCGTCTGGGCCGCCGAGGGACTGCAAGACATGGGATATACGGTCTTTAACCTCAATCTCGGCTGCCCGTCGGCGACCGTGACGGCAAAGGGCAAGGGCGCGGGGCTTCTGCAAAAGCCGGACGCGCTCGACACGCTGCTCGCGGACGTGTTTGCCGCCTCGCCCATTGCCGTGTCGCTCAAAAGCCGCATCGGGTATCTTGCGCCGGAGGAATTTCCGCGCCTTCTGTCGATCTACCGGCAATATGACGCGCAGGAGCTCATCCTCCATCCGCGCACGCGAAAGGAAATGTATTCCGGCGCGGTACATATGGACGCCTTCGCGCTCGCCGCGGCGGGAAGCCCGTTCCCGGTCGTATACAACGGCGATCTCTTCACCGCGGAGGACATCCGCGCGTTTGAAGCCGCCCACCCGGAAACGGAGGCGGTCATGCTCGGCCGCGGCGCGGCGGCCGACCCCGCGCTGTTCCGCCGTCTGCG
>DPHR01000092.1:10795-14331 GCA_003522945.1 Clostridiales bacterium | reverse complement strand
CCGGTCGCCTGGCGCACGATGCGCACGCACCGCTCGCGCAGCTTTTCGTTTGAGGCCTTCACGTCCACCATGAGGTTGCCGTAGACCTTGCCGAGCTTCACCATCACGCCGGTGGAGAGCATGTTCAGTATCATTTTCTGCGCCGTGCCGCTCTTCATGCGCGTGGAGCCGGTGATGACCTCCGGCCCCGGCGCGGGAGAGATGGCAATGTCGGCATGCGCCTCGGCCTCGCAGCCGGGGCAGCACGTGACTGCGATCGTGAGCGCGCCGACGCTTTTCGCGTAGTCAAGCGCGCCGAGCACATACGGCGTCCGCCCGCTCGCGGCAATGCCGACGACGCTGTCGTCCTCCGTCAGATGCAGCGCCTTTAAATCGTTTGCGCCGAGAGAGCAGTCATCCTCCGCGCCCTCGACAGCGGCGAACATCGCGCCGTACCCGCCCGCGATCACCGCGCGGACGCGCTCCGGGTCGGTCGAGTACGTCGGGGGGCATTCGGCGGCGTCGAGCACGCCGAGACGGCCGGACGTGCCGCAGCCGGTATAGATGAGCCGCCCGCCGCGCTGCATCCGCGCGTAGATGCCGTCAATGGCTTCGGCGATCTGCGGGCACACCGTCTCGACCGCTCCGGCGACCTTTTTATCTTCGTTATTGATGAGACGAACCATATCGAGCGTCAGCAGACGGTCGATGTGCTCCGAAGCGGCGTTGCGCTGCTCGGTGGCCAGTTTTCCGATGTCGGTCATTCACTCATCCTCCAGTTTTTTGACGATGTGCATCTGCTCGGCGGGGATCATAAAGCACTCGCAGTACCCCTTCCGCCCCTCGATACCGCGCAGACGCTTGAGATGGGAATAGTATTCCTTGTAGGGAAAGCTCGTGCTGTGTACGGCGAACCAGTGGTGCTCGATGGCCTTTTCCCAGAGTGCGAAGCCGTCGGACACGTCGAGATAGACATAGGGCTCAAAGCCCTCGGCATCCTCCCAGTTTTCCGCATAGTACAGATGGCGGGCAAAGTGGCGGGGAAGATCGCGCTCAAAGCCCTCGATGGCGGCATAAAACCAGGCGTCCGTCACGATGCGGTGGCACGCCGCGTGGTCCTTGTGCATGCTGTGGGCGTGGTGGGTGATGAGAATATCGGGTTTTACGCGGCGGATGACATCGCACACGGCGAAGCGCGCCTCGTCGTTATCCGGCAGCAGCCCGTCCGGATAGCCGAGCACGATCGCCTCGCCCCCGAGCTCGGCGGCGAAGGCCTCTGCCTCGGCGACCTTGCTTTTCCGGTATTCGGCGACGTCTGCTCCGGCAGGCGCGCCCTTCTCCCCGGCGGTGAGCGCAAGCGTCACGCTGCGTCCCCCGTGCACGGCATTCGCGGCGAGCAGCGCGCCGCAGGTCAGCTCCATATCGCCGATGTGCGCACCGACGGCCAATATCGTTTTGCTCATGACTTCAGCTCCTTTATCATCACGGCGAAATACCGCCGCGGCGTGAATCCGGCTTCCTTATAGATGTTCTGCGCCGGGTTGTCGATTCCGGTGAAGAGGGACATATACAGCGCGCCGCATTCCTTCTCCGCGCGGCAGAGCCGGTAGAAGAGAAGCTTGCCGAGCCCGTGGCCGCGGTATCGTTCCTCCACGGCGATGCCCGCAAAGTACCCGCGGCCTGTCGGCTCCGGGTACACCGGGCCGGTGAAGCCCGCGACCGTGTCGCCGGAGAGACCGACGAGAAGGCGCATGCCGCCGTGCGCCGCGGCGGGGATCTCCGCGTCCCACATGGAATTCCCGAGTGACGCTACCATCTCGTCCACGCCGCGGTGGACGCCCTCTTTATACCAGTCTACGGTGTAGCCCTGCGCGGCCATTTTCGCCGCGCGTTCTTCCATCGCGGCGGGGTACGCAAACGCCGCAAGATCGAGATACATCGCCATTTCGGTCGCCGCCTCGCGGTAGCCGAGCGCGAGCATCCGCTCATAAAGCGGTATATCCTTCGCTATGCCGGGCATGTTGTTGTGCCGGTGGCCGTCCGTTCCGGGGATGATCCACGGCAGACGCAGGGGATTGAAAAACGTAACGGCGGCCACGCTCTTTCCCTTCGCGCGGAAGGAGTCCTCCACAGCGCCGAGCAGCAGCGCGGTATTCTCCGCCGTGTCGCACGTCTCATCAAGCAGCACGCAGCTCACATAGCCGCGCACCGCGCCCTGCGCGAGCGTATCGCCCGTGCAGCCCGCGGCAAAGCCAAGGATCGCGCCCCTTTCTTCGAGCACGAAGGTGCTCTCCGTACAAAATGCCGGGTGTGCGAGCAGCAGTTCGTCCAGTTTACCGGCGTCGAGCGGCGCATACCCCGCCGCCGCGCCCGCGGTATTCCACAGACGCAAAACCTCCGGCGCGTCCGCGCGCTCATACAAACGAAGTTTCATAAAATCCTCCGTATCTCACAAAAGGGCTGCTGCGTTTCGCAGCAGCCCTTTGGGAATCTGGTATCAGCCCTTGACGGCGCCGATCGTGACGCCCTCGAGGAAGTATTTCTGCAACGTGAAGAACAGAATGAACATCGGCAGCGCCGAGAGCGTCGCGCCTGCCATCATGGGGGCAAAGAGCGTCTCGTTCGCAAACTTGAAGGTCTTGAGACCGACCTGGATCGTGAATATATAGTCCTTGCTCGTTACAAGGAACGGCCAGAAGAACGTGTTCCAGCTGGAAAGGAACGTGTTGATCGCCATGACCGCCAGCACGGTTTTCGAGAGCGGCAGGATGATGCGCACGAAAATGCCGAGCTGGTTGCAGCCGTCGAGCTTGGCCGATTCGATGAGCGGCGTGGGGATGCTCGTGAAAAACTGCTTGGCGAGAAAGATGTTGTACGATGTCACAACGCCGGGCAGGATCATCGCGGCGTAGGTGTTCGTCATGTGCAGCTTGTTCGCAATGAGAATGTAGAGCGGCACCTGCGTGACCTGGTACGGGATCATCATCGCCACGAGGATCAGCCCGAACAGCCACTGGCGGCCCTTGAAGCGGATCTTCGAGAACGCATAGCCCGCCATGGACGCGAATATGACGTTGCCTGCCACCGTTGCCGAGGCGACGATGAGGCTGTTGACGATCCAGCGGACGGAGTATTTGCTGAACGAAAAGAACGCCTTGTACGAATCGAGCGTCCACACGCGCGGGAAGATGCTCCGGGAAGTGCCCGCCGTGGCGACGGCGGGGCCGAACGACGACATGATCATATAGAAGATCGGGAAAAGCGTCAGAAGCGCGAAGAGGATGAGGATCACCGCGAGGAGGATGTTGCGCGCGATGCGCTTTTCGGGGTGGTTTACGTGGGGGGAGTAAAGTCCTGTCGTAGCCATGCCGTTCCTCCTTTCAGTATTCGACGTCCGTGCCCATGAGCTTGAACTGCACGAGCGAAATGAGCGCAATGACAATGGCAAGCAGGATAGCCTGCGCGCAGGCGAGACCGAACTTTGAGTACTCAAAGGCGTTCTTGTAGATGAGAAGGCCGATCATCGTCGTGCTGTTGTCCGGGCCGCCGCCGGTCAT
>DPHR01000092.1:9833-10667 GCA_003522945.1 Clostridiales bacterium | reverse complement strand
GTCCGGGCCGCCGCCGGTCATCATAAAGGCGTTCTGGAACACCTGGAACGAGCCGATGATACCCGTTACGAGAAGGAACAGCGTCGTCGGCTTCACGAGCGGGAAGACAATATAGCGCACCTTCTGGAAGAACGTTGCGCCGTCGAGCTCGGCGGCTTCAAAGTAGCTGTTGTCTATGCCGAGGAGCGCGGCTATGTAGATGATGATGTTGCTGCCCTGTCCGGAGAGGATCGCCATGAGCATCAGCGAGAGCATGGACGTTTTCGAGCTGGAGAGCCAGTTCTGCGACGGGATGCCGAAGAACATCAGCACCTGGTTGAAAAGGCCGTCCGGCGAGGAGTCGTACAGCCACAGCCACACGACCGAGAGCGCCACGCCCGAGGCGATGCCGGGCAGATAGTAAACGGACTTGAAAAGCGACTGCGTTTTCTTTTTGAACGGCAATATCATGATCGCGATGGAGAAGGCGATCAGCAGCGACAGAGGAACCACGACGGCCGTGTATACAATGGTGTTCTTCACCGCTTTATAAAAGAGCGCGCTTTTGAAGGTATCGATATAGTTCTTCAGCCCGATGAATTCCGAGCCGAAGGGCTTGTACTTCAGAAAGCTCGTGCGCACGGCGCTGACCACGGGGTAGAGCGTGAACGTCACGAACACCACCATGGCGACAAATATGAAGAAATAGCCCCACCGATCCTCGCTGGTGAACCGGAACCGGCGATCGGCGAGCGTTCTTCCTCTGGCTTTGCTCATAGTCTTCCCTCCACGAATGAATGCGGATCAACTCAAAGCATGGCTTCGAGTCGAAACTAATTGCCCCGCCCGGCCATG
>DPHR01000092.1:9051-9648 GCA_003522945.1 Clostridiales bacterium | reverse complement strand
TGCCGGGCGGGGCAGAGTGGTTATGCGTTATTTGCGGAGATAAACCAACGCTTAGAGAGCGCCGGAGACGCAGCCGTCGGCGCCGAACGCCTCGGTAGCGGCGGTGCAGACAGCGTCATAGACTTCCTGCGCGGTGGCTTCGCCGGCAAGGAGAGCCTGGAACTTCGGAACGATGACTTCGTCCATGATGGTCTTGGCAGAAGCGCTCTGCTCGGCGGTCACACCGGCGGGAGGCGCAACGACAAGGCCGATGCAGCGGGCGGCGGAGGCAACGTTGCCATCGTCAAGGCCTTCGGGGGAGACGTAAGCGTCGCGGCCGGTCTGGCAGACGGGCTCGAGAAGCAGGGTCTGGTCAACGGCAGCGATGCGCTCGCCGGAGGAGATGTAGTCGAGGAACAGGCACACGTTCTTGAGGTGCTCGTCGGTGGTCTTGTTGTTGCGGAGGGCGATCAGGCCGTCCACGGAGCCGAAGCAGGAGGCTTCCGCGCCTTCCATCGTCGGAACGGGCAGGAACGCGTAGTTCACGGGGATGGAGTTTTCCACGGCGGTGCCGTCGTTGGCCTCAAGAGCGGCGTTGTTCTTGTTGATGTTGTTCTC
>DPHR01000092.1:8606-8849 GCA_003522945.1 Clostridiales bacterium | reverse complement strand
GGCATGGCCTTGCCGAAGATCATGGCCTTGCCCTGCTGGCACATGACCATGCGCTGGCCGGCCTCGATGCCGTAGTTGGGCATGTAGCCGGACTTGGTCATCTCTTCCACGGCCTCGAGCAGCTTGAGCATGTTCTCGGAGGTGTAGGCATACTTGAGATCGTCGGTGAACGCGTTGTTCAGACCCGCGGCGACGCCGAAGATGTTCAGGAAGTCGGACGCGGTGACGCCGGAGTTGGCGAAC
>DPHR01000092.1:0-8425 GCA_003522945.1 Clostridiales bacterium | reverse complement strand
GCGGTGACGCCGGAGTTGGCGAACACGAAGCCGAAGCAGTCATCGGTGGTGCCGTTCTTGATGACTTCGAGGAACTCCTCGTAGGTCCAGCCTTCGGACTGGATCTTCGCCACGTCGGCGCCGGCGGCCTCGAGCATATCCTTGTTGGCGCCGAGAGCCTGGATGGTGATGTACAGGGGCAGGCCGTAAACGGTGTTCTCAATGCTCATGTAGTCGAGCGCGTTCTGATCGTAGTCGGCCAGACGCTCAGGGTCCATGTACTGCGCAATGTCAACGGCGACGCCCAGCTCGACGTAGGTGCCGATGGCGGAGTAGGAGACCTCAGCGATGTCCGGAGCTTCGCCGGCGTTCGCCATGGTGGAGAGCTTGCCGTTGTGATCGTCCCAGGAGGTCTTGATCACTTCCACATCGAGGTGCGGGTAGAGCTCTTTGAACTCGGCGATCCAGGTGTCGATGTCGTCCTGATAGGTGCCGGAAACCGGGGGAACCATCACGGTGATGGTATCGGGGGTGGGCTCCTCTTCCGCCGGCTGCTCGGCGGGCTGTTCCGCGGGCTGCTCGGCAGGCGCTTCGGTCGGCTCCTGCGCAGCGGGCTGCTGGCCGCAGGCGGCGAGAGCGAAGAGCATAACGAGGGCAAGGATCAGTGCAAGGATCTTTTTCATGTTGACGCTCCTTTTTCTTCCTTAAATAATATTATCCGAGATCCCTTTGGGGGATGTGGATACGGTATTGGCCCGGTTCACGCCGTCGAATTCGATGTAGAACCGGTAGCTGTCGCCCCGATAGGCCGAATACGTCACCTCCACGGTGACGCCCTCGGGGTTTGTAACGTGGCGCTCGATGAGCAGCACGGGCGCGCCCTCCGGGATATCGAGCAGCTTGGCCTGCGCCGCGTCTGCAAGAGCGGCTTCCATGTACTGCTCGCCGGTCTTGAGCGCAAGACCGCGGCTCGTGAGCGCCGCGTAGAGCGAGTGGTTTTTCAGATCGGTATCAAGGACGCCGCGGCAGAGCGAGGCGTTGAGCGCGGTATTTTCGATCGCCATCGGCACGCCGTCGGCCAGACGCAGACGGCGGATGAGGATGTACGGCTCGCCGGGCGCGATGCGAAGCCCCCGCGCGATGGCCGCGTCCGCCTTCTTCTCCCCGGCGAAGAGGATCTGCGAGCTTGCCTTCTTGCCGCGCTTTGCCATATCCTCCGTAAAGCCGGACACCTGCATAAGCGGCTGGATGAGCTTGCGGCCGGAAACGAACGTCCCCTTTCCCTGCATCCGGTACACCGAGCCGAGCGATTCCAGCTCCGTGACGGCGTGACGCACGGTCATGCGGCTCGTGCCGTACCGCTGGCAGAGCTCGCGCTCCGAGGGGAGCGCCTGATCGGGCTGGAGACTGCCGTTTTCAATGGCGCGGAGGAGATCGTCACGTATCGTTTTATAAAGCGAACGTTCCTGCATGATGCGCGGTCCTCCGTTCCGGCGAGAGCCCGCCATAATAGGTAACTGGTATATACCAGTTGGTAAGTTCATCATAGTATAGATTGTATAATCCGTCAATATGGAACTGTACACCGCAGGGAAGTTTTGGCATTTTGCACTTTTTCCCCGGCGTGTTCTTAGTGGAAACGCTAAATAGAAAGCGGTCTCCCCCGGCGCATTTCTGCTCTGGGTGAGACCGCTTCGATCGTTTATTTTACTTTTTGCCGTGGATGTTCTTCATGCGCTGGCTGTGGTCAAGAATGCGCTTGCGCAGACGGAGGTTCTTGGGGGTGACTTCCAGAAGCTCGTCGTCCGCGAGGAACTCCATGCACTGCTCGAGCGACATCTGGCGCGGCGGGACGAGCCGCAACGCCTCGTCCGAGCCGGAGGCGCGGGTGTTCGTGAGATGCTTCGTGCGGCAGACGTTGACCGGGATGTCCTCCTGCTTGGGGCTGACGCCGACGATCATGCCGCCGTAGACCGGCGTGCCGGGCGTGATGAACATGATGCCGCGCTCCTGCGCGTTCCAGATGCCGTAAGCGACGGCCTCGCCCTGCTCCCACGCGACGAGAGAGCCGGTCGAGCGGCGCGTGACCTCGCCCTTATAGGGGGCGTAGCTGTCAAACACGGAGGCCATGATGCCCTCGCCGTGGGTGTCGGTGAGGAATTCGTTCCGATAGCCGAAGAGACCGCGGCTCGGCACAAGGAAGATGAGACGCATGCGCGCGCCCACAGGGGTCATTTCCTTGAGCTCGGCCTTGCGCGTGCCGAGCTTTTCGATGACCGAGCCGACATACTCCTGCGGTACATCCGCCACGAGCTCTTCCATCGGCTCCATGAGATTGCCCTTCTCGTCGCGCTGCATGAGCACGCGCGGGGGCGAGACCTGGAACTCATAGCCTTCGCGGCGCATCGTCTCGATGAGGATCGAGAGCGACATTTCGCCGCGTCCGGCAACGTTGAAGCTGTCGGTGCTGCCCTCGACGTCCGTGACGCGCAGGGAAACGTCCTTGAGCGTTTCGCGGTAAAGGCGGTCGCGGATCTGGCGGCTCGTGACAAACTTGCCCTCGCGTCCGGCGAAGGGAGAGTTGTTGACGGAGAACGTCATTTCCATCGTCGGCGCGGAGATCTTCACGAACGGCAGCGGCTCGACCGCGCCGACGGCGCAGATCGTGTCGCCGATGGTAACGTCGCCGATGCCGCTCATGGCGATGATGTTGCCCGCGGTGGCCTCCGTCACGGGGACCTTGGCAAGGCCGCTGAACTCGTAGAGCGAAACGGCCTTCGCCTTGCGCGGCGCGGCGTCCGGCGAATGGTAGTTGCACACGGCGATCTCCTCGTTCTGGCGGATCGTGCCGCGCTCAATGCGCCCGACGGCGATGCGGCCGACGAACTCATTATAGTCGAGCGAGGAAACGAGCATCTGGAACGGCGCGGCGGTGTCCTGCGCCGGTTCGGGGATATACTCGAGGATCGTGTCAAACAGCGGCTGAAGATCGGTGCCCGGCACGTCCGGCGAATAGGACGCCGTTCCCTGGCGGCCGGAGCAGAACAGCATCGGGGAGTCAAGCTGCTCGTCCGTGGCGTTGAGATCCATCAGCAGCTCGAGCACCTCGTCCACGACCTCGTGGATGCGCTGGTCGGGGCGGTCGATCTTGTTGACGACAACGATCACGCGGTGGCCGAGCTCCAGCGCGCGGCCCAGCACGAAGCGCGTCTGCGGCATGGGGCCTTCGGCGGCGTCCACGAGCAGGATAACGCCGTTGACCATTTTGAGCACGCGCTCGACTTCGCCGCCGAAGTCGGCGTGGCCCGGCGTATCGACGATGTTGATCTTGACGCCCTTGTAGGTGACGGCGGTATTCTTCGCGAGAATGGTGATGCCGCGCTCGCGCTCGAGATCGCCGGAGTCCATCACACGGTCGACGACCTCCTGATTTTCGCGGTACACGCCCGACTGCTTGAGCATTTCGTCCACGAGCGTCGTCTTGCCGTGGTCAACGTGGGCAATGATTGCGATATTGCGTAATTCCATAATATCCATCTCCAAATGTAAATCCGATTCAAAACCAGCGAAGTATTATATCACAGTGCATTCTATATGAAAAGAGATTTTTCTCATTTTTCCATTGTTTTTCAATAAAAACGAGCTGTCAGAAGGTCTCGCCAGCGTTTGCGCCCACAGGCGCAAATAAAGTTTTAACCATTTTCTCCGGCGGCGTGTACGTCGGCAAAAACACCTTTCGGCCCCAGACCCGCCAAGCAGATCTCCCGTTGGACAATAGAAAGGAGGATCGTCCCCGCCCTGTTGGGGTCGATCCTCCGAGGAGAAAAGTATGGGACCTTCCGGGCTGCTGTGCTGGGCAGCCGGAGGTCGGAGAGACGGCTTTTTTATTGAAAGCCCAACTTTCCCGCCATTATGATATTAGCGCAATCATTCCTATCTGTCAAGGAAGAATTTAAAAATTAAATATCTTCCTCTTCCGAGGTACGGAGCAGCTTCCAGATCTCCTCCGCCTCGTCGCTCCGGATGGCGCCGGAGGCGAGCTGCGCGGCGATATACTCCACGGCGGCGTCCGCGCCGCGCTCGGCTTTGATGAGAAGCGACTCGGAAAGCGTGTCGGCGAGACTTGAGCCGGAGCCGGAGTTTCCGGCATTTCCGGCGTTCCGCGCGCGGCGCAGCGACGCAAGAGCGCCGTTCCGCCCCATCCAGATCTCCGCGAGATAGTCCGCCTGCTCCTGCGTGAGCCCCATGCCGACATAGCCGGAGTAATCGCCCGCCGCGGCGAGCAGCGCGGCAGTCTTGGCGGCGTCCTCGCGCCGGTGCTTTTCCGCCTCCTGCCAGAGCTTGGCAAGACTCTCTCCGTGCGTCCTTTTCGCCTCGGCGTCAGCGCGGCTCTGCTCGGCTCTCGCCGCGGCGAGCCGGGCGTCGCGCGCAGAATATGTCTTCGCTTCCTCGGCAAGACGCGCTCTCTCGTTTTCGGCGAGCTCCTCGCCGTAGGAATTGGCAAGGCGCACCTGCGAGGATTCCGTCAGACCGCCGGTGATGCCCTGTGCGGCGAGACGCTGCGGCAGCGTGCGCTTGCTCTCCATATACTCGCGGTAAAGCTGACGGTCGGTGCTCTTATATCCGCCGCGGATGCGCTCGAGCGCGTCCTGCGCGTCCCGCTCGGCCGTCTCTGCGGCGGCATCGGCGGCGGTTTTGTTTTCGGCAAGCGCGTCGGCGTACCGGTCGCCATAGTAGCCCTGCATGGTTTCGCTGTACGTCGGGCGGCGTTCGGGCGGCGTTCCGGCCGTTCCCGTGTCCTTTCCGCCGGTCTCCCCGCTTTCCGCCGGAGCGCTGCTCCAGCCTGTATTCGTCAGGTTTTTCTTCTTTCTGCGCCATTCCTCCGCGCTCTTGTCGGGCGGGGTCTTCGTTCCAAAATTCCCAAGTCGTACTGCCTTCATTTTTTCTTCTCCTTATCGTATTTGATGCATTTCGGATTGCGGCACACCCATTGCGCCGCCGTCTTGCGCAGCATTTCAATGCCGCAGCACGGACATTTCATACCGGCTCGCCTCCTTCAGCGCCGCCCTCTTTGCGGGAGGCGTATGCGGCATAGCCGTCGACGGTGGGAACCGTCTCCCCCGTCGGCGCGAACCTCCGCTCCCACTCCCCGACGATCTCCTGCCGGTCGGGAATGTCGAGAATTTCGAGCTCGGTGGCGAAGATGCGCCAGTTTTCCGCCGTGACGTTCGCCCGTGTCAGACTGTCGAGCGCCTGCAGCGTCGTCTGCCGGTCACGCCGCGCGCCGTCGGCGGCCTGCACCGTGATATCCACCCGCGGGAAAAATTCCCGGGACGGGCGCACCACCTCGCCGGTGAGAGAGCGGACTTCCGGCAGCGTGCGGGCAAAGTCGGCGCTGTTGTAGATCATGCGCTGTCCCGGCGCTCTCATCCCCTCCGGCGCGCCGAGATACAGCATCCGGTCGTCGTCGAAAAATTCCAGGCAGAGCCAGTCGAGCAGCTCATAGAGCCGTTCAAACCCGGCGTTTCGGTCGGCGCGCTTGATGTCCGCCTGCTCGCGCCCGTCGGCGCGGAGCATCGAGAGGCCCGAGGCGGTCGTGACGCGCGCCGTCTCCTTGCCGGTGCCGGTGTCGTAGCTGCGGCTGGCGCGCTCGATCTGCTCCTTGAACCAGGTGATATCCATCGCCGCCTTGCCGACGCTCTGCAGTCCGCCGAGGCGCTGCACGCCGCCCATGCGTCCCTGCTTGAGATGCACGATCGCGCCCGGCTCGTTCGTAAGCTCCTCGCCGTCGGCCAGAGCGCCGTCCTCCACGAGCAGGATGTCGTTGGAGAGAAAGCTGTCGTTCAAAAGCGCCGAGGCGAGCTTGCGGTCCGCGGCGTCTACAAGATCGAGCACCGCGGAGAGCTCGCTCTTATTCCAGAAGCGGTTCTCGTCCTGAATGCGCCAGTAGTGCACGAACGGGAAGAGCGTGTTCTGCGCGCCCGTGCGCCGCCAGTAGTTCGGGATATACCGCAGCTCATGCCCGCCCGCCTGCACGGAGCACGCCACCGCCCCGGCGGGGATCGTCTCGCCGTCCACGCTCGTTTCGACCGGCTGGCGGAACCAGTGCTCGAGCACCTGTACGGTGTCGTCCGTGTCGCTCAGCGCGCTCGTCATGTCGAAGATCTCGCCGCGGGGCACATAATCCTCGCCGAGCGCTTCCTCCGCCGTGATGCCGAGCTCCTCGAGATCGGCGCGGAATACCTGCGCGAAGCGCACCTTGTGGATGCGGTAAACGTAGTCGAGATACTGTCCGTCCTGCACGCTGCCGCCGCGCACCGCGGGGTCGGGAAACACCGCCTCCACGGGGATATCGCTCACGCGGATATCGCCCTGCGCCTCGCCGCAGCGCATATCCTCGTCCCAGTACGCCTTCCAGAAGGCGTCGCCGAGCTTCAGAAGGCGGCGCTCGTTGCGCGTGTTCATGTCGGAAAGGCGGTTGTTCTCGGCGATGTACCGCACAGCAAATTCGCGCCGCTTGGCCATGGCGCTGTCAAGATCGTCGTCGCGCCCGCGAAATTCCGGCTGCGGCACGGTCGGTTCGATCTGGCTCTCGACGAGGATATACGGATCGGGAATGCTCGCCGGAAGCCACGGGATGTCGTTCTCACGGCAGAACTCGGTGAGATCGCGCGTCACATCGTGGATGCCGTTGTAGTAATCGTTGTACTTTTCCCACTCGATCTCCACAGCGGTGCGGGCGTTTTTGGCGCGCCGGAAGAGCGCGTACGCCGTCCGCTCGCGCGCCGCGCGGTCGGAATAATCGTAGCCGGAAATGACCTCCGGCTGCGGCTGTTTCTTTCGTAATTTCATTTCACACCCCCAGCATCCGGTTCACTTCGCCCTGCACGAGATCGTAAAACCACGCGCCGAGCTTCTGCTTTCGCTCCTCGCCGTTGCCCCACTTTCCGTCGAGCACCTCCTGCGCCATCGCCGAGACACTTACGCATTCCCCGTCCTTTTCGCTGGGATGGGGCTCTGCTCCGCCCGCCGCGCCATCGTCAAAATACGAAAGCGGCACATACAAAATATCCAGATCCAGCGGGCTGCCCCGGTACTGCTGCATGACGCACTTCCCGGAAAGGTCGGGATAATGCACGCCGTCGTTCGCGCCCCACGCGGCGATCCATTTATCATACCCCGTCTCGCCGATGTGCGTATCAAACCAGCTCAGGCTGGCGTACACGCCGGTTCTGTTCCCCGCGTCTTCCATAGCCGCGCAGAACACCTTGCACATGGCGTTGACCGTCTCATTCTCCGGGAAGCCGTTCTTTGCCTTGTACCCGTCGGCGTCCTCCATGTCGAACCACACGCCGAGACAGGGCTTCCGTCCGGCAAGAAATTTGAGACAGGCCTCCGCCTCCTGCCGTGCCTGCGCCTCGTTGAGCGCGTAGGAATACCAGTAAAGCCCCCACGGAATGCCGAGAGCGTCGCACTTTGCGATGTTCCGCTCCGCCCACGGGTCCGCGCTCGTCCAGAACCCGCCGCGAATGATGACGAAGCCGTCTTTATAGGGCGTCAGGTCCATGTCGCCCTGCCACTGGGAAATGTCGATACCGTTCATTTCCATATACCTCCTGCTTTGAATTTTGCCGACGCATTTTCCCATGCGCCGCCCTTGCGGTACAGCGTCGCCTGCTTCCACGTCCCGCCGGTCTTGAAGTACAGCACATCGCCGACCGGCTCCGGTACGGCAAGGGTGACCGGGCTGTTTGCCGTAGTCGGTCTGTGCCCGCTGGTCATTCCGGCAGTCACCGTCGCGCCGGTATACGTTGACGGAAGCGTGTAGTAATAAGTAGCGGCAAGATAATAGCCGCTGCCGTAATTGTACGCTTCGCTCGGGCCGAACTCGTTTTCCGTGCCGTTGCTGCCCCATGGGATGTACGCCGCTTTGTTTGCCGCTCCCCATCCCATGATTGCGTTGGAGTACATCTTTATCCGCACACAGATAGAGTTATCGGAAAGCCGCGTAACAGCGCACTTGGAATAGTAGGCATAGCCGTACTTCCCCTGGTTGTACATGCTGACAATTTCGCCGGATACTTCCTCGCTCCATCCCGCCGCATTCGTTGGCTCTGCCGTGCTGAACGTTCCCATTCCGTTCACCTCACTCCGAATACATGAGATAGATATCCCCGTCGCTGCCGAGCTCGGCGCCCGGCTCCGTCGTTCCGGCGTAAACGTGCCGCACCTGATCGGCGGCAAGGCCGAACTTCGTATACGGGATATCGTTCGCGAGCTTCTCGGCGGTCACGGCGTTCGGCGCGAGCAGCGCCGTGATGATAGCACCCGCGGCGATCTTCTCCGCCGTGACCGCGCCCGGCGCGATCTTCTGCGTCGTCACCGCGCCCTGCGCGATGTGCGTTGCGAGCACCGAGAGCGCCGCGAGCTTCTCCGTCGTCACCAC
>DPHR01000174.1 GCA_003522945.1 Clostridiales bacterium | reverse complement strand
ACCTGCGGCTACATCGGCACCCAGTACTGGAACCAGGGCCGCACCCAGGAGATCCGCGACCGCGTGCTTCATCTGTGACCCGCAAAACTCATAAAAATAACCGAAGCAGGCAAGCCTGCTTCGGTTTTTTCTGTTTATGCCTGTGTATCGAAGATGGTCTGCAGGATCTCATCCTTGGTGACGCCGCCAAAGTAGACGGGCAGGTCAAAGCCGTCCAGCACCTTTCCGAACGCCTCGGGGCGGAACTGGCAGCCGGTCAGCGCAGCGGTCACGGCGTCCATGCTGGCGGCCGCCATGAAATCGCCATAGAAGCGGATCTGCTCGGCCTTGCCCTCGTGGATCTCCGCATAGACCTCCAGATTGCCGCCCGGCCAGCGGCGCTTGCCGGTGTAGTTGTAGCGGGGAGATCTGCCGTAGGTCCATTCCCAGGTGTCGTACTTCTCCTCCTTCAGCCGCTGCACCTGCGCCAGCTCCTCCGCGGTCAGCTGCTCCGGGGCAACATCGGTCTTGCCGAGACTCACGCGCAGGTGCGCACAGAAGTCCTGCAGCGTCATATCCTGCTTCAGAAACGAGCGGATGTTGCCGATGCGGCTGCGGACGGATTTGCGGCCCTTGGACCGGAACTTCTCCGGGTCGACGTTCAGCGCGCCCGCCACCATGTCCGGGTCGGAGTCGAACAGCAGCGTCCCGTGGTGCAGGATGCGGGTCTTGTACACGCGCTGGGCCGTGCCGGAGACCTTCCGGCCCTCGACCAGAATGTCGTTGCGGCCCGAAGCCTCCGCCTGCAGTCCGAGCGAGGCCAGCGCGTCCACGACCGGCGCGGTGAAGCGCTCGAGCCGCAGGCTGCCCGCCTCTTCGTCGGTGATGAACGAGTAGTTGAGATTGCCGAGATCGTGATACACCGCGCCGCCGCCCGTCGTGCGCCGCACGACATGCACGCCGTGGGCCTCGACAAAGGCGCGGTTGATCTCCGCGGCGGTATTCTGGTTCTGGCCGACGACGACGGTATTGTCGTTCTGCCAGAGGATCAGATAGTCGCCGTCCATGCGGTGGGTCAGGACGTATTCTTCAAACGCCAGATTGTAGGCCGGATCGGTCGAACCGGTCTCCAGATAGTGCAGCCGTTCCATTTGCTTCTCCTTTTATTCTGCCAGGTTCCAGAGCATCACGGCCAGAAGCTGCGTGATGCGCTCCATATCCTCGGCCGGGATATATTCGAACCGGCCGTGGAAATTTTCGCCGCCTGTGCAGAGGTTCGGGCACGGCAGACCCTCGAACGAGAGCCGCGCGCCGTCTGTACCGCCGCGGATGGGGACGACCTTCGGCTCGATGCCGAGCTGCTCCATGGCCCGTTTCGCGTTTTCGATCAGGAACATGCAGGGCTCGATCTTCTCTTTCATGTTGTAATAGCTGTCGCGCAGCGTGAGTTCCACGGTCCCGGCGCCGTAGCGGCGGTCGATCTCGGCGCAGACCTTCTGCATGACGGCCTTGCGGTCTTCAAACTTCGCGCGGTCATGGTCGCGGATGATATAGTGGAGTTCGGCCTCCACCACGTCGCCGGACATATCGGTGAGATGGATGAAGCCCTCATAGCCCTCGGTCTTTTCCGGCACCTGATCGGCGGGGAGAAGGGAATGCAGCTCCGTGGCGATCGTCGCGGCGTTCTTCATAATGTTCTTCGCGCTGCCCGGATGGATGCCGACGCCGTGCACGCGGACGAGCGCCGCAGCCGCGTTGAAGTTTTCGTATTCGTATACACCGAGCTCGCCGCCGTCCACGGTGTATCCCCAGTCGCACGCAAGCTCTTTAACATCCAGCCCCTCCGTGCCGCGGCCGACCTCCTCGTCGGTCGTGAACACGATGCGCAGCTCCCCGTGCGGCGCGCCGGAGGCGATGAGCTTTTCCACCGCCGTCATGATCTCGGCAACGCCCGCTTTGTCGTCCGCGCCGAGCAGCGTGGAGCCGTCCGTCACGAGCAGCACCTGCCCGCGCACGTCCTTCATGGCGGGGAACTGCTTTTCCGAGAGAATGACGCCGTGGCCGAGTTCAATGTCTTCGCCGGTGTAGAGCACCTCACGGGCGTTCACGCCCTCGCCGCTCGCGGCGGGAGCAGTGTCCACATGCGCGACGAGCGCGAGCGTTCCGGCGGCCTTGACGCCCTCTGTGGCGGGGAGCGTGCCGATGGCATTGCCGCAGCTGTCCATGTGGACGTTCTTCAGCCCCAGAGAGAGCATTTCCTCGGCCAGACGGCGCGAGAGCTCCAGCTGCCGGGTCGTAGACGGGCTTTCGGTGCTGTCCTCATCGGACGCGGTGGACACGGCGATGTATTTGAGAAATCTTTCCTTGCAGGTCATAATAAGAATCCCTCCGTTTTCGAGTTGTTTTTTCATATATCAAATATATCATTTTTATGATAAAATGCAATCGCTTTTATTTTCGGCGTCTCCGGCGGGAACGAGCGAACTTTTCCGCGCCGGGTCGCGTCATAGGAATAGTAAGCAATACATCCTGAAAGTACAGGAGGAACATACATGAAAAAGCTGCTTGCCATTCTCCTCGGCGCTTGCCTGCTGCTTGGCGTTATGACCGGCTGCGGCGGCAATGCCGAGGATGCCGTTACCGTCCAGAAGGTGTCGGACATCACCTCGCAGGGCTCCGTGGGGCTGGTGAACCGGTACGCCGGTATTGTCGTTTCGGGCGAAACGGCAACGGTCAAAAAGGGCGACAAGAAAGTTCTTGAGACCTACGTAAAGGAAGGCGACTTCGTCACCGAGGGCGATGTGCTCTTCTGCTACGACAACGAGGCCATGGAGCTTCAGCTCAGCAAGCTCCTGCTTGAGCTTGAGGGCTATGAGAACACGATCTCCAACGCCGAGGAGGACATCCCCAATCTCGAGCGCCAGCGCGCCGCCGCCCCCGCGGCGCAGCAGCTCACCTACTCGCTGCAGATCCAGGAGCTGCAGGCGAACGTGCGTGAAGCGACCTATAACAAGGGCCTCAAGGAGCGTGAGATCGAGAATTTGCAGGAAGCTCTCGAGGATACGGACGTGCGCGCACCGATCTCCGGCCGCGTGATGAGCGTGAAGAATACGGAGAATACAGGCGCAAGCTCCGGCTATGGCGGCGATACGAGCGGCAGCGACGCCTACATCACCATCATGGACATGACGACCTATCAGGTCAAGGGCACGATCAACGAGCTGAACGTCGGCACGCTTTCCGAGGGGATGAACGTGCTTATCCGTTCACGCCTTGACGAGAGCGTTACGTGGAGCGGCGTGCTCGATAGCATCGATTGGGAGACCAAGGTGCAGAGCAATAATAGCCCGTATTACGGCGGTGGCGGCGGCAACGAGATGACAAGCTCGTCCAAGTACCCGTTCTATGTGAAGCTCAGCGATGTGACCGGCCTCATTCTCGGCCAGCACGTGTACATTGAGCCGGACTACGGCCAGCAGGAGGTCCGCGAGGGACTCTGGCTGCCGGAATATTATATTGTGGACGCCGATTCCTCGCCCTATGTCTGGGCGGCGAACGGACGCGACCGGCTGGAAAAGCGCGGCGTGTCCCTCGGTGAATATGACGCCGAGCGGGGTGAATATCAGGTCATCTCCGGTCTGAAGGAGAGCGATTATATCGCCTTCCCGATGGACGGCCTTACGGCGGGCATGCACACGCAGGTGTATGAGGATAATTCCGGCTATGTTTCCGGCGGCAACTCGGGCGGCTTCGGCTCCGGCGCGGCTCCAATGCCTCCGACGCTTGTCTCCGACGGCAACGCCTCCGACGGCGACGCGCCCATCGAAGCGCCGGACGAATCGCTCTTCGGCGACCCCGCCGAGATCGAAGCACCGGCGGAGGATGCCGTTGTGCCGGAGACAGCGCCCGCAGAGGACGCTGCGGCAAATGCGGAGGGGAGCGTGGCGTAATGCTTCTGGAAATGCGCAGCATCTGCAAGGATTATCCCCAGGGCAAGGACGTTGTACACATTCTCAAGAACATTTCTCTTGAGATCGACGACGGGGATTATCTTGCCATCATGGGGCCCTCGGGGTCCGGTAAAACAACGCTTATGAACATCATCGGCTGTCTCGATACGCCGACCTCCGGCACCTATGTGCTTGCCGGGGAGGACGTATCCTCGGCCTCGGATGACCGGCTCGCCGATATACGAAACCAGATGATCGGTTTCGTTTTCCAGAGCTTCTATCTTCTGCCGAAGCTCACGGCGCTCGACAATGTCGCGCTGCCGCTTCTCTATGCGAACGTGCCGCGCCGTGAACGGCGTGAGCGCGCTGCGGAAGCGCTTGCGAGCGTCGGGCTGGAAGATCGTATGGACTTTTACCCGAACCAGCTCTCCGGCGGCCAGTGTCAGCGCGTGGCGATCGCCCGCGCGATGATCGCAAAGCCGCGCATCCTGCTTGCGGACGAGCCGACCGGCGCGCTGGACTCCGCTTCCGGCCGCCAGGTCATGCAGATCTTCGGCGAGCTGAACGCGAAGGGAACGACGGTCGTGCTCATCACGCACGCGCAGGACATTGCCGACTGCGCGAAAAAGATCCACCGCATTCTCGACGGCGAGCTGATCCGCGGCGACGAGGACAAGCACCGGTACGACATGATGAAAGGAGGCGCGGCGGATGAAAAAGGAAAAGATAACGTTTCTCAGTAATCTCCCGGAATGGCTGCGCCGGACGATCGCCGGAGTGCTGATCGCCGCGCTCATCGGCGGCGGTGTGTACGGCATACTGCTTCTCGTCCGCGGCAGCGGCGGCAAGGTGAAGGTCTATCCGATCATGGAATTCTGCACAAACTATGCCGACGACCAGGCGGAGACGCAGGGGCTTGTAAAGCCCGATAAAATGCAGTCGATCTATGTATCCGAAACGCAGAAGATTACCAAATACTTTGTCCATGAGGGCGATACGGTCAAAATCGGCGACCCGATTTTGTCCTACGACACGACGCTCACCGACCTGCAGCTCGAGCGCGCGAGGATCTCCGTACAGAAGCTGGAGATCGCGCTCGACGAGGCGAACGCCAATCTTGTAAAGGTGAACAACTATCGCCTGTATGTCCCGCAGCCCGATCCTCTCCCCGATGAGGAGCCGGATACGCCGCTCACGCCGGTGGAGGTACCGTATTTCCGCGGCGGCAGCGGTACGAAGGACAGCCCGTTCTTCTATATCTGGAGCGACGACTGCGCCTATGACAGCGCCTTTATCGACTCACTCCTGACGAGGGCGGGCGGCAGCACGGCGTATGTTGTCTTTGAGGTGCATGACGGCGATTCTCCGGACGGCGACATTCTCCGCAGCTGGGGCATGGTGTTCGTCCGCCAGAGCGACGGCTCGGTGGCCTTTAAGGTGGACGAGGCCTACGGACGCTTTGATGACGGCACGACGCCGGACGACGGCGGCGATATCGACGACGGCGGCAACACCTATATCGATACGACGCCGAGCTACACCTATAATGAGCTCATCGCCATGCGCCGCGAAGCGCAGGAGAAGATCTACCAGACGGAGCTCGATCTAAAAAAGGCGCGGCTCGAATACGAAACGCTCGAATTTGAGATCAACAACGGCGTGGTCTACAGCAAGATCGACGGTGTAGTGAAAACGATCCGCAGCCCGGATCAGGCGCGCGAGGAGCAGCTCCCGGCGGTGCTCATTTCCGGCGGCGGCGGATACTATGTCACCGGCGCGATGAGTGAAACGGAGCTGCAAACGCTCCATGTCGGCGATACAGTCACCGTGATGTCGTGGCAGACGTATTCCCAGACGGAGGCGGAGATCGTCAGCATTTCCGAATACCCGGTCGGGGAGAACAGCGGCTACTATCACTGGAGCCAGGGCAACAGCAACGCTTCGCTCTATCCTTTCACCGTGTATTTGGACGAGGACACCCCCGTGCGCGAGGGCGAGTATGTGAACATCACCTACAACCCCTTCGGCAGCAGTGCTTCCGGTGTATATCTCCAGAACATGTTCATCCTCCGCGAGGGCGGCGGGAGCTTCGTATATGTCCGTGACGCGAACGGGAAGCTTGAAAAGCGCGCCGTATCGACCGGACGCTCGCTCTGGGGTTCGTATACGCAGATCAACGGCGGACTCACCGGCGAGGAATATATTGCCTTCCCGTACGGCAACAATATCCGAGCCGGAGCTAAGACCGAGATATCCGACGTTGCGTCGTTCTATAATTACTGAAAGGGGGCGGGTGCATTGCTTGAAAGCATTTCTCTGGCGTTTCAAAACGTGTGGCGGCATAAGCTGCGCTCGTTCCTGACGATGCTCGGCATTATCATCGGCATCGCTTCGATCATCACGATCGTATCCACGATCAAAGGCACGAACGAGCAGATCAAGGAAAGCCTTGTCGGCGCGGGCAATAACGCCGTCGTTGTGCAGCTCTATCAGGACAATTATCCGTATGAGGTGCAGTATAACGGCGTGCCCGCCGGCGTTTACCCGATCACCGAGGAAACGCGGCAGGAGCTCTGCAAGATCGACCATGTGAAGGGCGTGTCGCTCTTTTGCAGCCGCAATTACGCCGACGGCGTATACTATGGCAATAACAGCTTTTCCGGCAATCTTTACGGCATCGACGAATACTATTTCGATGTGAACGGCTACTCGCTCGACCACGGCCGCATCTTCCTCAAGGAGGACTTTGCCAAGGCGAAAAAGGTCTGCATGCTCGATACGGCGGCGGCCTCGGCGCTCTTCTCCGGCGAAGACCCGGTCGGCAAGACCGTGGAGATGCAGGGCGACAGCTTCACGGTCGTCGGCGTTGTGAAGCGTGCGCGCTCCACAACGATGCAGATCAAAACGCCGAGCGATTACTACCAGTACATGAACGAGACCGGCACGATCTTCCTTCCGCTCAAGACCTGGCCGATGCTCTATTCGTTCGACGAGCCGCAGTGCGCGGCGCTGCGCGCGGACAATACCGACAATATGACGAGCGTCGGACAGAAGGCGGGCGAGCTTCTCTCGTCCAGCCAGCTCATCGGCGCGGACAAAACGCTCTCCTACCGCGGGCAGGACCTCATGGAGCAGGCGAAGAACCTGCAGGAGCTTTCCAACTCCTCCAACCGCCAGCTCATCTGGATCGCAAGCATTTCGCTGCTCGTCGGCGGCATCGGCGTTATGAACATCATGCTCGTCACCGTTACCGAGCGCACGCAGGAGATCGGTCTCAAAAAGGCCATCGGCGCGCGCCGCCGCCGCATCCTCAACCAGTTCCTCACGGAAGCGGCAGTGCTCACAAGCCTCGGCGGTATGCTCGGCGTGATCGTCGGCATCATCATGGCGCGGCTCATTTCGTCCGTCATGGGTACGCCGACGGCCATCAGTCTTCCGGCGATCCTCATCGCCGTGGTGTTCTCCATGATCATCGGCATCGTGTTCGGCCTTCTCCCGGCGGTCAAGGCATCCAACCTCAACCCCATCCAGGCCCTCCGGCGCGACTGACCGGGACACAGCTTTTCGCGCGGAAGCGTTTTGCCTCTGTGCTGCAATGCGGTAAATACACAAAAAAGCTCCTGGAGCTGTGCCGCGCGGCGGACGCCGACACGAAGAAAGCGGCGGTCAGTCTGCTCAAGAGGGGAATCCTCCGGGCTTTCGGATATTCTCGGCATCTGCCCGGCGGCTCAGGCTCCGGGAAGGGCGACCTTCTCGGCACGCTGCCTGACGGCGCTATGGACGCCTTCGGCAAGAAATAATGCATGAAAAATCGGCTCATCCGTTTGAAACGGGTGAGCCGATTTTTTGCATGCGGAAAAAGCAGGAAAGTCAGCAGCAAAACTGCGCTATCGCGGCGTCGATATCCGCGGCGCACGAAGCGGCGATGGCCTCGTCGCCCGGCTGAAGCGGGTAGAGCGGAGCGCGGACGCCGCCAATGTCCGGCGCGCCGCGGAGACGGAGGATCTCCTTGATCATGGCGTACATATTGCCCTGCCCGGAGCACATCTTGTAAATGATGTGGCAGCAGGCGTCCTGAATGTCGCGCGCGGGGAAAATGCCGCCGCCGCGGACAAGGGTGAAGATGCGCTCGTAGAGCTCCGGCATGGCGGCATACGTACCGCCGATGCCGCCGACCGCACCCGCGGCGAGCCCGGAGAGCAGCTGCTCGTCCGGACCGTTGAAAACGATCGCACCCTCATCGCGCCACATTTCAATATCTTGTATCGGCATGGAGGAGTTTTTCACTCCGATCACGGTCGGTACGGCGAGCATCGTGCGCAGAAGAGCGCTGTTCAGCGCTGTGCCGGCGAGCTGCGGGATGTTGTAGATGATGAAATCCGTATTCGGCGCGGCGGAGGCAATATCGGTCCAATACTGCGCGATCGCGCGGTCCGGCAGATGGAAGTAGATCGGGGGAATGGCGGCGATGCAGTCGGCCCCGGCGCTCTCGGCGTGGGCGGCAAGCTCCATGCTGTCGCGCGTGTTGTTGCAGGCGACGTGCGCGATGATCGTGACGCGCCCGGCGGCTTGGGCGATGACGGCCTCCAGCAGCGCCTTGCGTTCCGCTACGGAATGATAGATGCATTCACCGGACGAACCGCCGACATAAAGGCCGTTTACACCCTTTTCGATGAGGTATTCCGTGAACGCCCGCGCACGGGCGGGCGATACCTCACCGGCGTCGTCGTAGCATGCGTAGAAGGCAGGGAAGATCCCCTGGTATTTATTCAGGTCTCTTGCTTTCATTGTTTTCACTCCTTGTGTGTCAGCCTTTGACGGCGCCCATCGTGATGCCCTTGGTAAAATATTTCTGGAAAATGAGAAACACGATAATGATCGGCACGGCGGCAAAGGCGGCGCCTGCCATGATGAGCCCGAAGTCCGTCGAGTTTTCCGCCTGCATCTTTGCGATGCCCAGCGATATGGTCAGATTCTTTGTGCTGGAGAGCATGATGAGCTGCATGAAATAGTCGTTCCACGAATTGATGAACGTGAAGATGGCAAGCGCGCCGACACCGGGCTTTATCATGGGGAAAACGATCCGGATGAAGGTTTTCAGCTCGCTCGCGCCGTCGATCCTCGCGGCCTCCAGTATCTCGCTGGGGATGCTCTCGGCAAACTGCTTGATGAGGAACACGCCGAACGGCCAGCCGACGATCGGGTAGACGACGGCACTGAGCGTATTATAGAGCTTGAGCGAGGACATCTCGCGGATGAGCGGTATAAGGATGACCTGCTTCGGCAGGGCCATCGCGCAGACGATGAGCGTGAAAATGAGCCTGCGTCCGACGAAGCGCTTCTTGGCCAGCGCATACCCCGCGAGCGCGGAGGTCGCGCAGGTGAGGAGCATGGCTGCAACGGCCATCCACACGGTGTTGAACATCCAGCGGATCGCACCGGGCACGGTGGGACCGGCGGAGAAGACGATCGGGCTGCCGTCGGCCGAGAAATACTGGCTGAAGGGGATGTAAAACTCCCACAGCGGGGCTTTGAGCTTGCTCATGAGCGTCTGGTAATTCTTCAGCGTCCACTCGCTCGGCCACCAGACAGGTGTAACGGAGTTGACCTCCTTGGCGGTCTTGAAGGAGCCGGTGATGATCCAGTAGAGGGGGAACGTGAAGAGCGCTGCGAGGATGATGATAATTATAAGAGTGATGATGCGGTTTGCTTTCGATTTGCTCTGCATACGCTCACCCCCCTTAGTCCGATTGCTGCCCCAGCTTGAACTGGACAGCAGAGAGCGCCGCGATGATGATCATAAGCACAACGCCCATGGCGTTGCCGTACCCGTAGCGGTAGAGCTTGAACGCGGTGTAATAGATGTAATACATGATCGTGTCCGTACTGTGCGTCGGCCCGCCGGAGGTGAGCAGCTGGATCAGCGCGAAGCACTGGAAGGAGTTGATCGTGGTGATGATGAGTATGTAAAGCGTGGTGGGCATGATCTGCGCCCATTTGATCTTCCAAAACACCTGACGGCGGTTCGCACCGTCTACCTGCGCCGCCTCAACGAGCGAGTGATCCACGTTGCCGAGCGCCGAAACGTAGAGAACGATGGGTTGGCCGACGGAGGTGGTGAAGAGGATGAGAATGATGCACCAGAGCGCGAAGCGCGCATCGCCCAGCCAGTTTATATTCTGGTCAATGATGCCGAGGCTCTTGAAAAGGTAGTTGAACACGCCGTAGCGGCTGTTGTACATCCATTTCCAGACGACCGTTACCGCGACCGAGCCGGTGACGACCGGCAGATAGAAGATGCAGCGGAACGCTGAGGTCAGCGCAGGCTTCATATCGTATATCGCCGTGGCGACCCAGAGGGAGAACGCACACACCGTTGGAACGGCAACGACAACGATGACGACCGTGTTTTTCAGCGCACCGAGGAAGAGCTTATCCCGGAAAAGCTCCTTATAGTTACCCAGCCCGACAAAGACATCCACGGCGTTTTTGCCCATGTTGGAGTCAAAGAAGCTGGTGTATATGCACAGGAACATGGGATACAGCACAAAGGTGACGAAGAAGAACAGACTCGGCAGCAAAAACAGGTATCCCGCTGTTGTTTCCCGCCGTACGAGCGCGCGGCTCATGCTGTTTTTGGATTTGAACATAGGGTCGCTCCCCCTTATGGATTCGGTAGCTATCAATACACCCTCTCTGCGCAGGGGCACAGAGAGGGTGCGCGCGGTGGGTCAAAGGAGAAAAGGAGATATGAAAAAGCCTTGCTTGCTTGATCAGCCGGCAGCCGCCGCGTTCGCGTTGGCGCAGAATGTTGCGACCTCGGTGGCAACATCACCGCCGCCGCCGATGCGCTGGAGCATGTTCCACCACTCGGTGCGGGCGGTCGCCCAGCCGGAGGTGACCTGGTAGTAGTCGCCGAGATAGGGCATGAGCTTGGTGTACTCGTTCATGATGGCGTTGTCCGCCCAGATGCCGGTGAGGTCAATGCCCTCGGCGGTGTCGCGCACGGCAAAGTATTTGGAGGCCTTGACCGCATCGATCGTGCCTTCGCCGTCGGCAAAGTACTTGATGAAGGTCTTCGCAGCGTCGATCTTGGCGGCGTCGCCGTTATCGAACACGCCGAAGCCCCAGATGCCGCCCTGCAGCTTGCTCTCGCCGGTCTCGGAGGGGAAGCTCATGAAGACGATCTTCTCACCGTCGTTGGTGAGCTCGGCATCGTTGTTGTCGGCGTTGAGCTGCTGAGCGATGTTCCAGCAGAACGCCATCTTGAGGATGCCCTGACGGAAAGCGGTGATCTCCTCGCCGCCGTTCTCAGCCGCGTTGAAGTAGATGCCGTCCATGCTCTGCAGAAGCTCGAGAGCCTTGATGTTCTCCGGAGAGTCCGCGGTGTAGGCGGTGTGCTCGGCATTGGTAAACATGCCGCCGTAGAGGTTGTTGACGAGAGCACGGGTGCCTTGGTCGCCGCCCTGACCGGAGCAGTAGACGTCGCCGACGGGCTCTTTGTAGTAGGCATACAGCGCATCGACCGCCTTGATGAAGTTCTCGGTCGTCCAGGTGTGGGTCTCGGTGTCGATGTACTGGTCGGCGCCGGCGGCGACGAACGCATCATAGTTGATGGCCATGCAGTGCGCAGTCATAACGAGGGGGTACTCATAGCAGGCGCCGTCCGCGGTGAAGCAGGCCGAGACGCAGGCCGGATTGACTTCGGACTTGTCGGTGTCGTCCCACATGTCGGCGAGATCGACCATGTAGCCCTTCGCGCCCCAGTTGGCAACGAGACGTTCCGGCCCTTCCATGATGAGGTCGGGAGCGGAGCCGCCTTCGAGCGCGGTGTTGACCTGGTCGTCGCCGTTGGTGTAGTCGAGATATTCCACGGTGACGGTGATGCCGGGGTTCGCCGCCTCGAACGAGGCGATGAGGGCATCGACGGTGTCAGCATTGCCCCAGCCGCCGATCGGGTAGGTCCAGAGCGTGATGTTGACGGGTTCGGCGGCGGGTTCCGCCGCGGGAGCGGGGTCAGCCTGAGCAGGTGAGGGGTCGGCAGCGGGTGCAGCGGTCTGGCCGCAGGCGCACAGGGCAAATACCATGCACAGCGCGAGCAGCATTGCGAGCAGTTTCTTCATGATGTGCCTCCTTAAACATTTTGTTCAGGTTTCGTTATTTCAACGGCTCTCGCCGGTGAATTTCCTCTTTTCACCATCATATTAACCAAAGCTCTTGCCAATGTCAATAGATTTTTGAAAATAATTTTCTTTAAAATTAGACAATGAATATTTTTTGCAAATGATAGTATAAAAATCCCCGGAGAGCAGAGTGCTCTCCGGGGGAGGGAAGATGAAAAAGATTTTCAGCTGGTCACAGGTGCTTATCCGCAAGAGCGGCGGCGATGCGGGCGCGGCTCTGGCGGCATGCGTCCAGATTTCGGCGGCAGAGCTCGGAAAAGAGAACGTCCAGAAGGTACATCTGCGCGATCCTCGCGCCGACGGAGCCGAGCTGCAGCGGGCTTTCGTCCGCGCCGCACAGCAGCGTCACATCCGCATGACCGGCGCCGGGAGAGTTGGCAAAGTGTGTGACGAGAATGGAGCGCAGGCCGCGCTCGCGCGCGTAAGAGAGAGTTTCGATCAGATCCTTTGTCGCGCCGGAATAGGAGAAGAAGAGAATGACGTCGTTCTCGCCCGCGGTAGCGATGGCGATGGCCTGCATATGCGAGTCGGTCACGGAGAAGAACTTTCCGCTCGCCGTGGAAAAGAGATGCGCCGCCTCCATGGCAATGATCATGGAGCCGCCCTGTCCCATGCACAGCACCCGGTCCGCCTGCTCCAGAAGATCCGCCGCGCGGATATATTCCTCCGGACGGACAAGCTCAAGTGTCTGCGTCATGGCGCTGACGTTGGCCGTGTAGAGCTTTTTGCAGACATCGGAAAAGCTGTCGTCATCGAGCACCTCGCCGGAGAGCGGGTTGGACTGCTGCGGGCGCTGGGCGATGGAGTTGGCAATGGCGAGACGAAAAGCGTTGTACCCCTTGCATCCCAGCCGCCGGCAGAAGCGCGACACGGTCGCCTCCGCCACGCCGCTTGCCGCGGCGAGCTCGGTGATGCTCATGTCCTGCGCTTTTCTCTGGTGCGAAAGCACATAATCCGCCGCCTTTTTCTCTGCGGTAGTGAGATTATAATACTCTGCGCTGATTCGCTCAAAAACGTTTATGCTGCTTTGCTCCATACGCTTCTCCTGTGTTTTTATTTCGAGAGCAATTCTCCTGCCATAACGTCCGTCATGATGAGCATGCGCGGCAGATGGAACGGCCCTTTGAAAGTTGAGCCTTTGGTCGACGGCTCGGTGGGCAGCCCGTCGCGGCGAAGATAGCCGTACCACTCACCGTACTCTCTGTCGGCGAAATGCGCTTTGCAGTAGTCGAGCGTGGTATAAAACCAGTCGAGATATTCTTCCTTGCCGGTATCCCTATAGAGCATGAGCGAGGATATGAGTATCTCATCGTGCGGCCACCAGAGCTTCATGTCGTGCTCGTACGCCTCGGGCGGCTTGCCGAGCGCGTCAACAAAGTACAGCAGCCCGCCGTATTCCTTATCCCACCCGGCGGTTATCGCCCAGCGGAAAATCTCCTCAGCTCTGGCGACAAGCTCTGCATTGCCGGTTCTGCGCGCATATTCGAGCAGGAACCACACGCCTTCTATATCGTGTCCGGGGTTAACAGTTCGCCCTTCAGTGTAATACAATCTCGCTGTGCCGTCAACCGCGACGTTCTCCAGCACGCATTTAAGCTCCGGATGGACGTGGTAGCGGAATATCTCGTCTACGCAGGCGGCGGCGCGCTCGGCGTAGAGCGCCGCATTTTCCGGATCGACGCGCTGCATCACGGCGGTGACGTTGAGGTATATCATCGGGATGCCGAAGGCGCGCCCCGTGCGCGTTGCGGGCTCGGTCTTCGGCCCGAGACCGGTCGGGTCGGGCATGCCATGGTTGAGATCCCAGTAGAGGTCATACGCGCGCCGAGCGCGCTCGAGATGTTCCCGCTCGCCGGTCACGCCGTAGTATTCCGCGTTCGCCATGGCGTAAAACGCCTCGGAAAAGCAGTACCGGCGCTGACGGAGCGGTGCGCCCTCGGCGGTGACGGTGAAGTACATCCGGTTCCCGGCCGCGCGGTTTATGCAGTGCGCCTCCATAAAATCAAGACAGCTCTTCGATGCGCGCAGCCATTCCTCGCGCGTGCCGTATACATGGCAGAGATACGCGAAGATCCAGCCGCAGCGCCCCTGCATCCACACGCTTTTATCTGTGGAATATATTTCGCCCTTGCGATCGAGACAGGTGTATACGCCGCCGTTGACAAGGTCCATGCCGTTTTTGAGCCAGAAATCAATACAGTCTTTCAGCTCGGACTGTATCCAGCCTCTCGCGTTTTCCAGCTTTTGCTTATCCATCGTAAACGCCCCTTTTCAATTTGATTATTCAAGCGGGTTTTGCATGTATGATAGTATTCTTATGGTAGCACCTAAGAAAATGATTTTCAAGAGTATTTTAAATTGAAATATTTTTTTCTTTTTTTAGTGACAGCCGCCAATAGCTGTGATATAGTAAATATATAATTAACGTTATAACGCAAAATTTTCTGTATATGGAGGATGCGCAGCATGAATTATCTCGGCATCGAGGCAAGCGTCCGAAATCTTCCGGAGCTTGACCGTGACTTTTTCCCGCTCTATAAGTTCAACCACGCATTTCTTGCATCGGCCCAAAAGCCCATTGGAGTCGCCGTGGAGCGCAGCGGCGGCGAGATGGCATCCGTTCACACGTTTATTCACGGTACGTCCGACCAGATCGAGGCCGACAGATATTATGTCCGCCGTCTCGTCAAATCTATCCTGTGGATGAAGGGCGGCTGGCGCGTATACATCAGCGGCGACCGGGATATGTGCGATTATATCCGCGAATGCTTCAGCGCGGACGGCTGCCAGACGTTTGACTGGGATTATTTCTCCCATATATATGAACGGCCGTTTGAGGTCGTCTATACCGACGCGCTGCCGGAAGCCAAGGATTCACCCCGGCCCGCGGGCGGACACTTTGACGGCTGCCGCATCGGTTTTGACGCCGGCGGGAGCGACCGTAAGGTATCCGTCGTGATCGACGGCGAAACGGTCTACTCCGAAGAGGTCGTCTGGTTCCCGAAGATCAACGCCGACCCAGATTACCATTACGACGGCATCGTCTCGGCACTCCGGGCGGCGGCGGAGCATATGCCGCGCGTGGACGCCGTGGGCGTGTCGAGCGCCGGTGTGTACATCAATAACCGCACCATGAACGCCTCGCTCTTTCTCAAGGTGCCGCAGGATCTTTTTGACGCAAAGGTCAAGGATATATACATCCGCGCCATCACCGATACGTTCGGCGATGTGCCGTTCTGCGTTTTCAACGACGGCGACGTCACCGCGCTCGCCGGCGCGATCAGTCTGGAAGATACGAACATCCTCGGCATCGCCATGGGCACGAGCGAGGCGGGCGGCTATGTCGATGAAAACGGATATATCACCGGCTGGCTCAATGAGCTGGCGTTCATCCCCGTGGACGCGAACCCCAACGCGATGCAGGACGAATGGTCGCTCGACATCGGCTGCGGCGTGAAATACTTCTCGCAGGACGGCGTCATAAAGCTTGCTCCGGCGGCGGGGATCGCGCTGGACAGCAGCCTCTCCCCGGCGGAAAAGCTCAAGGTCGTGCAGAAGCTCATGGAAGAGGGCGACCTTCGCGCGGCCGCGATATACCGCAGCATCGGCGTGTATCTGGCGCACTCGCTCGCACTGTACCACGATATGTACCACTTCCGCCATGTGCTGCTGCTCGGGCGCGTGATGTCCGGGCGCGGCGGCGAGCTTATAATAGGCGAGTGCGAGCGCGTGCTGCGCGACGAGTACAGCGAGCTGGCGGATAGGATCCGCCTTGCCCTGCCGGACGAGAAGTTCCGCCGCGTCGGTCAGTCCGCTGCCGCGGCTTCGCTGCCGGAGATCCGTAAGTGACCATACCGTAAAAAGGAGAGCACATATGAAGAAACACATTGTCTGCTTCGGCGATTCCAATACCCACGGCTACTGTGCAGACCCCAATGACACCGCCGACCGTACCGACCGCTTCAACGAGGACGAACGCTGGACCTGCCTTTTGCAGAAGGCGCTGGGGGAGGAGTACCTTGTGCTGGAAGAGGGACTGTCCGGCCGGACGACCGTGTTTTCCGATCCGCTGCACGAGTGTATGTCCGGGCTGGACGTCATATATTCCACGCTGATGTCGCATGAGCCGGTCGATCTGCTGATCATCATGCTCGGCACGAACGATACAAAGGAGCGCTTCAACGCAAGTCCGGCGTGCATCGGCATCGGCATGGAGCGCCTTGCATTGAAAGCAGAGACCGTCGCCGCATGGCGCGCCGGCAGACCGAACCTGCTTATCGTTGCGCCGCCGCACATCGGCGCAGGGCACAACGATCCCGCCATGGGGGCATCCTGCCACGCAGCGTCCATGGGCGTGGCGGAAGAATACCGCAAAAAGTGCGCCGCGCACGGCTGGGCTTTCTTCGACGCCGAGGGCGTGGCGGAGTTCAACACGGTGGACTATATGCACCTCAGCTGCCGCGGGCATCGCCAGCTCGCCGATGCGCTCGCGCCGAGAGTGCGCGATCTGACCTGATGCTGGGGCGCGTATTTCGCTATCAGGGCTGGCTTTGGCGGGCGCTGAATACGCTGACGGACATTCTGGCGCTGAGCGTGCTGTGGCTTTTGTGCAGCATCCCCGTACTGACGCTGGGCGCGGCGACGACCGCGCTCTATGACAGCGTCGTGCGCTGCATACGGTATAAGCAGTCCGGGCCCTATGAGCGCTTTTTCCGCACGTTCAAAAATGAGCTCGTGCCGGGCCTGCTGCTGACGCTGCTCTGGGGCGCGATCGCCGCGCTCGGGCTGTGGATGCTCGCGCTGCTGCGGCAGTACAGCGCCGAAGCCCCCACCGCCATGGCTGCGGGCGCGGCGTACTATGTCGCGCTGATCCTGCCTCTCGGCGCGGCATGCTGGGTGTTTCCAATCCTCTCACGCTGTGCGATGAGCTTCGGCGCGCTGAACAAAACAGCGCTGAAATTCGCCGCGGGGCATCTGCCGTCAACCGTGGTGCTCGTGCTGATGACGGCTGAAATTGCACGCTTTAGCGTGCGGTGGCTGTTTCCGCTCGCGTTCATGCCGGCGGTGCTGATGCTGCTCTGGTCGCTCTTCACCGAGCCTGCCTTTAAAAAGCACGGCGCGGGGATCGCTGCGGAGAGGGAGCGGGAAAACACGGAAGACGCTGCGGACGCTTCCGAAAAGGAATAAAGAAAACGGCGGCTCATTCGTTCGGATCGGATGAGCTGCTGTCTTTTGTGTCTCTTAGGCGCAAAATCCGCACTTCTTCATGGTTCATACCCTCCGGCAATACATTCGGCATTTTGCGCTGAGTGATGTCATTATTATGCGTAGTATCGTGACAAAGAAAAAGGGCTTGCCGTCTGCTTTTCACAGACAACAAGCCCTTTACATATTTGCTTAACTTTTGCGGGGACGCTTCAATTCATGCAGATAGCCTGCAATTATCAATATTTTTTGCAATCGATTCCTTTTGTTGCCGGTCCATAGGCATATGGGTATATTTCACCTATGGTCATCAATTCGATTTCACCCTCAGTCGTAGCACCGATGATTCGGACATTGGGATTGTTGTCACAGAATTCCCAGATGACCTGTCTGCATTCTGCGCAGGGGACACCGGAGTATGGACCGTAGCATACTAAGGCCTCAATTACGCGCTCACCGTGCATGGCCATATTCATTACGGCGTTTCGCTCTGCATGACAGCTGGTCTGAAGAGAGATTATTTCAACATTGCAGCCGGGAAAAACCTTTCCGTTGGCAGTGCGAACGGCGGAGCCTACTTTGTGATTGCTGTAAGGAGTATAAGCGTTTTCGCGGGCTTCCATGGCCGTTTTTACAAGTGCCTGATCCTCTTTGCTGAGCTTATCAAATGTTGTTATTTCCATTTTTATATCCTTTCGATTTAACAAGTACATTTGCACAGAGCCTAAGCTGAACAGTGATCTAAGAAACTGCTGCCTGATTAAGCCTGCTTTTTGCTGCAGCCCCAACCGATGGCAAACGGAATTGCTGACAGAAGGAGTCCGCCGAGAGATGCGGGGAAGGGCTCGCCGATAAGGATGAGCACCACAGACGAAATAACACCGACGATCATTGTGGAAAGAATGTATTTTTCGCCGATCTTCATATTACAGGTGCGTGCAATGACAGGCAGCAGAAGACCGGGCACATACACGGAGTAGCCGTACATAAGAATTTTGGTAACACTGCCGACCTTGAGAGCCAAAACGAGAGAGAGCAGACCTACAACGCCAACGAATATTCTGTTGACGAGAATGGCTGTTTTGTTATTATACTCACCCTTATAAAGCACGGCGAACACATCCTGCTCCAAGGTGGTTGAACAGGCAAGGAGCGTAGAGCTTGCTGTGGATACGGCAACACCGGCAAAAGCTACAACGAGAAGGCCGCGGATGCCGCTGGGGAGAATAACCTTAACCGTATCAAGCATAACCGTGGCGGGGTCGCTGCCGTTGGGGAGGATAACATGAGCCATTACTCCGATAAAGGTAAGGACGATCCCGAAGATGACCATAAGGATAAATGCGCCCTCGATGTTCTTCTTGGCGGATTTTTCATCCTTTGCGGCAAAGATTCTCTGGAATGCCATCGTGTCAATAAATCCGGCGGGGGCAAGGAGCCACCAGGTGATCATCGTTCCGGAGGGAACACTGCTGAAGAGACTATAGTATCCGTCGATCTGCCGTGTAGAGTCGATTGCCTCTGCAACGTTATATCTGGAAAGAATGACCGCAGGAATGACAAGACCTATAACTAAAAGGAACAGCACCGATTGGAAGGAGTCTGTATAGAGCACGGCTCGAAGGCCGCCAAGGACAGTGAATATAACAATAATAATATAAGCAATGATGACAGCGGTGGTGCCGTTGAGATTGGTGAATGTGGTGATTACCAAAATAATTCCGGCCACCTGTCCCGCAGTCCACGCAAGATAGTTCCACACGGTGACAAGAGAAGAGACAATACGAATTGCCGGGGAGGAATGCAGAGGATCAACGGTATCGGAAAGAGTGGTATACATTCTCTTCCGGAGAAGCTTCGCCATGGTCATGCCCATTATGAAGACGCCGAGCGGGAAGGTTACCCACCACCACCAGCCGGCGATGCCATACTGGTATACATACTGCGGTGTTCCGAACAGGCCGGAAAGTCCTGTCCATGAAGCAAACAGGGAAAGGATTACCCAAAAATTTCCTACGCTTCTTCCTGCTAATGCATAGTCTTCGTTGGTTTTAACCTTCTTCATGGAAGTAAAACCTATTCCGAGCATGATAAGTAAGTAAATCGCGATTAAAATCCAGTCTAATCCGCCCATTTGTGTTTCTCCTTTTATTTTAGTATTTCCTGTGAGCTGACCAGCTCTTATTGATATTAAAACAAGGAGAAATGGTAAAATAGGCCAAATGGCACGGTTGATGACGTTATTCCAGAATTTTTATAAGACTGTTCAGTTCGGATGCCTGAACAATTATTTTTCCATGCCTGACAGAAATAAGATTCTGAAGCACCAGCTCTTGAACTGCACGGTTTATGGTTCTTAGGCTTAGTCCGGTCAGAAGTGCCAGATCCTGGTGTGTACATTCTACAACATACAGCTCATCCGAAAAGTCGGCATGACGCAGATCCTTGAGCAAAATATTTGTGACCCTCTGCACAGGAGAGTAAAATTTGGTTTTCGCCTGATCTGTGACAATGGTAAACGCCTTGGTAGCAACGCAGTATACTACATAATCCCGGAAATCTTTATTGTCCATCCACCTGTCAAAAAGCTCAAAGCTGATTGAACCGAGATCAACTTTGGTTCTGGCAATTACAGTGGAAGCGTAGGAATAATTCCCGGACAGATATTCAAGATCGCCCAGCAGGGTCATAGTCTGCTCCTTTGCGTATGCAAACTCTCTCCCCTCTACGGAAGAATTAAAAACCAGCACTTTCCCGCTGAACATTACAGACATGGTTTTTACATTGTCGTTTGCGGTACGGATCAGTTCTCCCGGAGAATAGCTCTCAAAAACTATCTCAGTTCTTATGAAATCGGGCAGGGTGATTTCATTGCCGCGCAAGACCTGCTCCAGACGCCGAATTTTCTCAGAGCGCTTTTTATTCTGTGAAAATGCCGGTACACTCATTTCAAGAAAGCTCCTTCCCGCATATTCCGATTTTATTCTAATATGGAACCATGTTTAATGCAAGTTGAACTGTTATTTCACGGTTATGATCAGAAAAATCCAACGGGAGGGAAAGACCTTGAGCAGATGGATAGATGGATCCTTAAATCTCCGCAGTATCCGCATTCCCAATAGCATAGTTTTTCGATTCTATAAAAAATTGGGTGCAGCTCATCCCTCCGGGATTGCCCACCCAACATTTGATTTAGAACCTAAAAAGCGTATCAACCAGAAATAAAAAATCAGCACAACAGGTAAACTGTTGTGCTGATTGGTGCGGGAGAAGAGACTTGAACTCTCACGTCTATGGTTGGACACAGGCACCTCAAGCCTGCCTGTCTACCTATTCCAGCACTCCCGCATGTCAAAGGCAAGTGTTATTATATCATGCCTTTGAAAAATGTCAACACCTAATTTAAGAAATTTGGAAATTATCGGTAAGGCGTTCCGTCGGCGCGATAAAGCGCCATGCGGCAGAAGCGGCCGCCGTCCGGCGCGCAGTCCGGAAGGTGTGTCCGGACCGCCGCGGTGAGAAGCTCGGGATTCACCACGGGCTCGGCGCAGGAGACGATCCCCTCGACTGTCACAATGCCGTCGCCGGCGGTGAACGTCAGATCGCGTACATGCTCGGTCACGGTGAAAAGTCCCTCGCCGCGTTTTGTTTTGCGCATGACCTCGACGGGGGCGGCGAAAAGCTCCCGGCATTTTGCGGCGACGGTTTCCGTATCGGCGGTATCGTATTCCCATGTGCCGTTCACGCGCATCCATTTGAGCTCGGCGGGCTTCATCGCGTTCTCGTAGCAGTCCGTCACGCGGATGCCCTCCGGCATCACGGCGGTCAGCTGCGCGGGCAGCGCGGCAATGTCCACATCCTCGCGCACGCGGATGTCGGCGATCTGGCAGAGGCTCGCCGTGCCGACGGAGAGCGGCAGAAGAATCGAGATGAGCTCGTGGGGGTTGAACCCCTCACTGTACCGGATGGGAATGCCGGCGCGCTTGATGGCACGCTGCAGCGTGCGCATCGTATCGAGATGCGACATCCATATCGCGCGGCGGGTCTGCTCATATACGAGCCGGAGCTTATCCATCGCAGCGGCCTCCTTTCAGAAATGCGGCGGCGCCGCAGCCGGAGCACTGCGCCCGGCAGTCGGGGGAGAGAAGCCCCTGGTGCGCCTGCTCGTATTCGTGGATATAGTGGCGCCTGTTCACGCCCATATAGAGATGATCCCACGGCAGCACTTCATCGAGCGAGCGTTCGCGGTTGGCATAGAACGGGAAGGAGATGCCTTCCTCCTCCGCAGCCCTTTCCCAGCGCTTGAGATCAAAGCCCTCCGACCACGATTCAAGAAAGCCGCCCTGCCGCCAGATGTTTTCGATCATTGCGCCGAGCCGCCGGTCGCCGCGCGAGAGCACCGCCTCAGTGAGCGAGGTGTCGGCGTCATGCCAGTTGTAGGTAACGGCGCGCGCTTTCATATTGTCGCGCAGCAGCGTAACGCGGCGCATATACTCTTCGCGCGTGACCTGCGGCTCCCACTGAAACGGCGTGTGCGGCTTTGGTACGAAGCAGGACGTGCTCACCGTCACGCGCAGCCCGTGGCTGCGGTTGGGCGAGTTTTCCCGCCAGCAATGCACAACGCGGTCGGCAAGCTCGGCGATGCCGAGCACATCCTCGTCCGTCTCCGTCGGCAGACCGAGCATGAAATAGAGCTTCACGCTGTTCCAGCCGCCCTGAAACGCCACGGCGCACGAGCGGAGAAGGTCTTCCTCGGTGACATTCTTGTTGATAACGTCGCGCAGGCGCTGTGTACCGGCTTCGGGCGCAAAGGTGAGACCGGATTTGCGCACCTTCTGCACGCGCTGCATGATGTCCATGGAGAAGTTGTCCGCGCGCAGCGAGGGGAGCGAGAGACCGATGCCGCGGCTTTCGCAGTAGTCCATCAGTCCGTCGCAAAGCTCGTTCAGCCCGCGGTAGTCGCTCGTGCTGAGCGAGAGGAGCGTGATCTCGTGGTAGCCGGAGAAGGCGAGAGATTCTTTGCCGTACTCCATGCATTTTTCCACGCTGCGGCTGCGCACAGGGCGGTAAATGTGTCCGGCCTGACAGAACCGGCAGCCGCGGATGCAGCCGCGGAAGAGCTCAAGGCCGACGCGGTCGTGCACGATCTCCGTGGAGGGAACGATCGCGTCCACGGGGAAGCAGCTGTTTTCAAAGTCCGTAACAATGCGCTTCGTAATGCGCTCGGGCGCACCCGGCGCGGCGTGCATGGCCTTGAGCGTGCCGTCGCCGTTATACTCCGGCGTATAGAGGGAAGGGACGTACACGCCGCCGATGAGCGCGGCGCGGCGGAGAAATTCCGTCTTGCTCCAACCGGCGGCTTTCGCCTCGCGCAGAAGCTGCAAAACTTCGCCGTCCACGCTCTCGCCCTCGCCGATGATCATAAGATCGAAAAAGTCCGCCATCGGCTCGCTGTTGCAGCAAACGCTGCCGCCCGCGAATACGAGCGGCGTGAGGCTTGTGCGCTCGGCGCTGCGCAGCGGAATGCCGGCCAGATCGAGCATTTCGAGAACGGTCGTATACGCCATTTCGTAGCCGAGAGAAAAGCCGATCGCGTCAAACTCGCTGAGCGGGTCGCCGCTTTCGAGCGCGTAGAGGGGGAGACCCTTTTCGCGCATCTGCCGGTCCATATCAAACCAGGGAGCAAACACGCGCTCGCACCATACGCCGGGAAGGTCGTTGAGCACCTGATAGAGAATGCGCATGCCGGTGTTCGACATGCCGATCTCATACGTGTCCGGGAAGCAGAGCGCCATGCGGAGATCGACTTCACTTTTATCTTTTTGAATTTCGCCGTACTCGCCGCCGGTATACCGGGCGGGCTTCTGCACGAGCGGGAGGATACGTTCGAGTTTCTTATCCATACATCAAAACTCCTGCACAGAGTGTGCGTAAAATGTACGTACATTCTATAACAGTCTGAAGTTTTTTACAAGAATAGAAAAAGAGTTTCCGAAAAATACTTGACAATTCCGCCGAAAGACAATATAATTCTGTCTTGCTGATATCGGTATCGGGGTGTAGCGCAGTTGGTAGCGTGCTTGGTTCGGGACCAAGAGGCCGCGAGTTCAAGTCTCGCCACTCCGACCATGCAGAGTGTCCTTATAGGATCTGAGTATCCTGTAATGGACACTCTGCTTTTTTATTTCCTGAAAAGTTCATACTGCAACCTGTTCCGGGGCGTAGCTGAGTGCTACACCTTTTCTCGTTTCCATGATAATGTCGGCCTCCGGGATCTTCCGGCGATCCGGCACATCGAAAGTGCCGATGCAGTTGTAGTAGATCACGACACGCTGATTGGTAACGCCGTCCTGCTTTTCGGCGTGGTACACCTCAATGTGGTCGATCAGCTCTGCGACCATGCGCTTTGTAATGGTGGTCGCGTCCGTATACCGCCGCACCGTTTCAAGGAAATCGTCAATGTCCATGCGCTTGCTCTCGTCCTTTTTCAGTTCCAGCCGCAGCGCCTTGATCTTCTTGGCGTTCTCGCCCTGCTCCTGTTCATAGCGTTTGGACATTTTGGCAAACCGGGCATCGTCGATCTT
>DPHR01000178.1:7222-8244 GCA_003522945.1 Clostridiales bacterium | reverse complement strand
TGCGGCGCGCTTGCCGCGGCGGCTGCCGTGGCGATCTTGGCGGGAGGGACCTTTTCCGGCACTTTCGCCGCGAAGGGCGCGAGCAGCACGGCGAGGGAAGAGTCGGAGATCGCCATGTACAGCGCGGCGGAGGACAGTGCTGAAACGGAAACCCCGGCGGAAGCACCGGCAGCGCCCGCAGGCGGCAGGATGATGGCCGCCGCGCCGGATAGCGCCGCGGCGGACGGCAGCGTTACGGTCACTGTCACCGCGGAAAACGGCGCATCGGACGACGCGGTCACGCTGCCGGACGACGGATTTTTCGCCGGGTATCTTCTGCTCGACGAGGGTGAAACGCCCACGCCGGAGCGAGACTGCGACTATACGATCACGCTCGACGCGCCGGACGGCACGGAGAGCGTATACCGGCTCTGGGTCGAAGAGGAGAGCCTCATCTGGCAGAAAGCGGACGGAGATGCGGCGCATCTCTCCCCCGCGTCGCCGGAGGCATGGAGCGAGATATTGCGTAACGCGTCGAGATAAATCGAACGAAGGAGGGGTTCCATTGAGCATTCGCGGCATTTATTCCACCATTACCGACATTCGCCGTCAGGTATTCACCGAAGTCGCCCGCATGGGCTACGAGGGTGGGGACTATTCCCGCATTGAAGACCTGCCGTATAAGATCGTCCCCGGTGAGGTCGCCGAGCACCGCAGCAGCATCTTTCTGGAAAGAGCCATCGTCGGCGAACGGCTGCGTCTCGCAATGGGCCTGAGCCCCCGTCCGCACGACCAGCACGCGCCGCTCGCCGCGGGTGTGGAGGAGAGCGCGAGACCGGAGAAATATTACGAACCGCCGCTGGTGAATATTCTGAAATTCGCCTGCAACGCCTGTCCGGAAAAGCGCTATATCGTTACGAACCTCTGTCAGAACTGCCTGGCGCACCCGTGCCGCGAGATCTGCCCGAAAAAGGCGGTCAAGCTCAGCCACCGCGGCGTGAGCCGCATTCAGGAGGATCTCTGCATCCGCTGCGGCAAGTGCG
>DPHR01000178.1:0-7076 GCA_003522945.1 Clostridiales bacterium | reverse complement strand
TGCATCCGCTGCGGCAAGTGCGCGGATGTCTGCCCCTACAATGCGATCATTTTGCAGGAGCGCCCGTGCGCCAAGGCGTGCGGTATGGACGCCATCCGGTCTGACGAGCACGGCCGCGCCGATATCGATTATGATAAGTGCGTCTCGTGCGGCATGTGTCTTGTGAACTGTCCGTTCGGCGCGATCTCCGATAAGAGTCAGCTCTTCCAACTCACGCAGGCGCTGCGCGGCGGTGAAAAGGTCATTGCGATCGTCGCGCCCGCGTTCGTCGGACAGCTCGGCCCGAGCATGACGCCGGATAAGCTCAAGGCCGCGATGAAGATGCTCGGCTTCCGGCATGTGGCGGAGGTGGCCGTCGGCGCAGACCTCTGCACGCTCGACGAGGCGAAGGACTTTCTGGAGAAGGTCCCTGCCGAGCAGCCGTTCATGGCAACGTCCTGCTGCCCGAGCTGGGCGGTCATGGCGAAAAAGCTCTTCCCGGAGCAGGCAAACTGCATCTCCATGGCGCTCACGCCCATGGTGCTCACGGCGCGTCTCTGCAAGCAGCAGCACCCGGGCGAGAAGGTCGCGTTCATCGGGCCGTGCAGCGCAAAGAAGCTTGAAGCCATGCGCACGACCGTGCGCAGCGAAGTCGATTTTGTCCTGACGTTTGAAGAGGTCATGGGCATGTTCGAGGCCAAGGGCATCAACTTTAACGAGATCACCCAGACCGCGCCGCTGCGCGAAGGCACGGCGGCGGGCCGCGGCTTTGCCGTTTCCGGCGGCGTTGCGGAAGCGGTGCGCGAGGCGATCTCGCACATCGACCCCGACCGCGAGGTGAAAACCGCGTGCGCGCAGGGGCTCAAGGACTGCCGGAAAATGCTCACGCTTGCCAAGGCCGGCAAGTACAATGGGTATCTGCTCGAGGGCATGGCGTGTCCGGGCGGCTGCGTCGCGGGCGCCGGTACGCTCCTGCCGATCGAGAAGGCGGCGGCCATCGTACGCAATTACACCGCGCAGGCGGAGGAAAAGAGCGCCACCGAAACCAAGTATGAGGCCACGCTCCCGCTCCTGCTTGAGGACGAGGAGGACGCGGAGTGATACCGGCGGAGCTACGCTGAAAGTCTCCGCGAAAGTGTGGGGCGTATAAAAATGACCAGCCGCGGCAGAACGATCTGCCGCGGCTGACTTTAAGGAGAGACAAAGGAGAAAATGGTATGATCCGTGATATCTGCAGGGACGAGAGCTTTCTTGCGCAGAAGGCCGAACCCGCCGCGGCGGATGACCTCGGTACGGCGCAGGATCTGCTGGACACGCTGTCCGCCCACAGGGACGGATGCGTGGGCATGGCGGCGAACATGATCGGCGTAAACAAGCGCATCATCGTCTTCGATAACGAGGGGGAATATATGGTCATGCTCAACCCGGTCATCGTCAAAAAGTCCGGCGCATACGAGACGGCGGAGGGCTGCCTTTCTCTTGCCGGCACGCGGAAAACGATGCGTTTCCAAACCATCAAGGTGCAGTGGCAGAATGAGAGATTCCAAACGCGGCTCAAGACCTTTACCGGGTGGACGGCGGAGATCATCCAGCACGAGATCGACCACTGCGACGGCATTTTGATATGACCTTTCGGGCGAAGGAGGCCGTATATTGTTTCATGGGATAAGTCCTTCATTCCTTCATTTTCCATAGTAATAGTATGGAAATCATACCCATAAAAGAAGCACGCTTCCATGCAGCGCCCTTCCGGTCTTGAATTTTTTTGATATTGATAATAGTCCCCCGCGGAAAGAAGCGCATCTGAGGGTTGCGGACGAAGGATGACCGTGTTACTATGAAGCCGAGATCCAACCGAATGTCTGCGGAGGTGTGTGATGCAGGCGACCGATCAGGCTTTTTTTGAAGCCTACAAACGTCTTGACAGGCTCTGTTCCGATGCTTTTTCCTGCCGGAACGGCGTAACGGCATATATCGACGAAATGAATCGCTGTTCTCCGCGCGGGCGGTGTCTTGTGCCGGGGTGGGAGCAGGACCTTTCCACGCTCAAGGCGCTGCGTCATCTGCGAAACCGCATGGCGCACGAGCTCGATACAGACGGGGTGTGCACCGAGGCCGATGCTGCCGAAGCGGGGGATTTTCATGCGCGCATCCTTTCCGGGAACGACCCGCTTGCGCGCCTGAACCGGATGGCAGCTCCGAAGAAAAAGCCGCCCACGGCGCGGGTGCCGGAGAACGTGTCCCGCGATTCCGGGAGACGGGAAAAACCGGAGCGGAACATATGGATCGGCATTGCGATCACCGCCGCGGTGATCTGTCTGATTGCACTGATTCCGATAATTTTCCTTTGAACAGTGAAAAAGTTATATTACTTCAAAAAGCAAAAATCGGGTGCGCGGTCCTGTCGGGACAAGCGCACCCGATTTTTATGCCCGATGAAGCCACTCGATGAGCAGCAGCCGCGCGAGGCCGTTGACGGTCGTGAGGAGCGGATCATTTTACTGTTGACAGTGATGTATATTTCGTGTAAACTATAGACAGTAAATAAGAAAGGAGCTACGAGCATGAACGACATGAGCAACAACACGAGCAAAGAATGGGACAAGGAGAACATGAGAACCGTGTCCTGCCGCCTCCGCAAGGATGAAGCGGAGGCGTTCAAGCGCCTCTGCGCAAGCAAGGGGACGACGGTGCATGCCGCCCTCGCGCGGTACATCCGTCTGGCTATCCACGACCTTCCCATCGACCGACCGGAGAATGAGGGGCAGAATCTCATCGACCAGAACATCGCTCTCCGGCAGAAGCTCGCCTATCTGACAAGAGAGGTCGAGCGCTGGAAGGAGATCGCCAAAAGCCATGACGAGATCATCGATCTGTGGCTTCGCAGTGCGGACAGAAAGCTCTGATATGTGCAGCATCCGTGCAGCATGCGGAAAAGCACGATAAAAATAGAAAAACGGCGCATATTTTCTTGACGGCACGGATAAACACGCTTATATTTATGATATCAGCATTCATATTTTGTGCTTTGCGTCCTGTGCGCCGCGTCAAAACCTCCGCAGGCGTCCGGGTTTATTGCCGAAATCGATGACCGGGGAGGAAATGAGAATGAAATACTGTCCCAACTGCGGGACTGCCGTCAACGACGGTTCCGCGTTTTGCCCAAATTGCGGGATGCGTGTCGGGGGCAGCCCGAGTTCGTACAGCACACCGGTCATGGAGGATGCTCCCGCCGCTCCCGGCTATACCCCTTCGCCGTACGGCGGCGCGGAGTCCTATGGAAGCGCAGATCCTTACGGCGGATCGCCCCCCTATGGCAGTCCCGGCCCCTACGGCGGCAGTCCGTACGGAGCACCTTCTGCGGGCGCAGCTCCGGTCGGTCAGCTCAAGACGAACCGCGGCCTTTTGAAGCTGATCCTGCTCAATTTCCTTACGCTCGGCATTTACGGTCTCGTGGTGATGTCCAACATCAGTTCGGACATCAATCTCATCGCCGGCCGGTATGACGGACGAAAGACCATGCACTACTGTCTGGTTCTCTTCATCTTCTCGTGGCTGACGCTGGGCATTTATCCCGTCATCTGGACGCACCAGCTCTGCAGCCGCATCGGAAACGAGCTGCGCCGCCGCGGCATCGCCTACGACTTCGACGCAAGCACCTTCTGGCTGTGGGGCGTTCTCGGCAGTCTGATCGTCGTCGGCCCCTTCATTTATACGCACAAGCTTCTCAAGGCAATGAACCTTCTCGCGGCAAACTACAACATCCGCGGCTGATCCGGGCGGGAGGAACGCCTCCGTCGGTAGTCCGCCGCTCCGTTCACGAAAAGGCCCCTGTAAACCGTTACAGGGGCCTTTTTCCGTATGTCTGTATTATGTTTCTCAGAGCGGTTTTCTGCTGTGACATTCATTCTTTGCAGAGCACCGCCTTTAAAATGTTGATGCCGGGGATGCTTATCAGAAGAGAAAGGATCAAAAGCAGCGCCCCGGTCAGCCGAAACACCGTTTGCTGCGGCTGGCCCGTCAGCAGGAACCGTGCGGCAAGGACTCCGACCGCGCCGCCCGCCGCGGGAAGGATTGCTGTCTGCTTTGCGGTCGGCTCTTTGGAGAACACGCCTTTTTTTATATTGCGAAACGTTATAAACAGAAACGCCAGCACGCAGCCGAACAGCAGAAGCAGAAAACCGACAGCCATCATCCAGCTGTCCCCCGTCTCCAGAGCGAAAAGCCGGTAGGCCGCCAAATTGAAAAGCAGGGAGAGATACAGGAAGAAAACGCCGTCGCAGAGGAATCTTGCACGCTTCGTCGATGAATGCCGCACGATCAGAACCGCAAAAAACACGCTCACGCAGACCGCACCTGCCGCGAGACCGACGGCCCAAACGTGCCGTCCCCCGATAAAGCACACCCCCGCGCTCAACGCCCAGAGGAAAAGGATCCTTTTGACGCACTGTCCTTTCCGAAAGGGCGTATAGCCGTAGGAAACAAATGCATCCACTTGCTCTTTTTGTTCCAAAACTGATGCCCCCTCCGTCCTCCGAATCTTCCCCGCCCCGCCGTCGGGGCAGCAAACTCCGAAGCAAAAAAGACACGAAGCCGCGCCTGCGGGAATGACAGTTTTACATTTCCGGATGGCTGATTCGTGTCTTTTGTTATTATATTGTTTCTGAAAAGAAATTGCAAGCGGCCTGTTTCGCCGCGGCTCTTCCCTCTCAGTCCTTATACGCGATGCACTGATCAAAGAGCGCCGCGGCGGTCTCGCGGCTCTCCGCGCTCGAGCACTTCGAGGCGATGACCGCGGCGAGAAGTCCGGCGGCGAAGCCGGGGACGATCTCGTAAACGCCGGTGCTCTTGAAGAGCACGAGCCACAGCACGTCTACCACCGCGCCCGCGACGATACCCGCCGCCGCGCCGGAGAACGTGAAGCCGCGCCAGAAGAGACTTAGCACGATGACCGGCCCGAACGACGCGCCGAAGATGCCCCACGCGTTCTCGACAAGCGACATGATCGTGCCGCTGCCGGGGTTGGAGGCGATGAGCAGCGCCGCCGCGGCGATCACGAGCACCACGATACGCCCGACCCAGAGCATTTCCTTATCCGTGCTCTGTCCCTTGCGGATCACGGGCTTATACACGTCGCTCGCAAACGCGCTCGAAGCGGCGAGAAGCTGCGAATCGGCGGTGCTCATCGCGCCGGCGAGGATCGCGCTGAGCAGCAGGCCCGAAATAAGTCCCAGCCACGGGCCGGTGAAGATGCGGCGCACGATGGCGATGAAGATGGTGGAGCTCTCCTGCCCGTCGCCGAGGAAGAGGTGCGCCACGACCGACACGAGCACCGCAAACATGAGAATGAAGAACGTCCAGCCGATGCCGACCTTCGCGGCCTTTTTGAGTTCCTTGTCCGATTTCACGGACATGAACCGGATGATGATGTGCGGCATACCGGCGTAGCCGAGACCCCAGCCGAGACCGGAGAGAATGTCCTGCCATGAGGTCATCATGTTCCAGTAGCCCGCGGGCAGCGTTCCGGCGGTCGTGCCGCTTTTCTGCATCATGCACAGCGCGACGATCGGCGCGGCGAAAAGCGAGCCGAGCATCAGCAGCCCCTGGAAAAAGTCCGTCCAGCACACGGCGTTGAAGCCGCCGAGGAACGTGTATCCCACGATAATGACCGCCGCCGCGTACATTGCGATCTGTGCCGGGACGCCGAGCACCGTTTCAAAGAGTGTGCCGCACGCTTTGATGCTGCTCGCGGAATAAACGGTATACGCCACGAGGAAGATCACCGCGCAGATGATCTGCAGCGCGCGGGAGCTCGCCTTGAACCGGTTCGTCAGATACTGCGGGATCGTGATCGAGTCGCCGCACACGATGGAGAACGAGCGCAGCCGCGGCGCAATGAAGATCCAACTGAGCGAATAGCCGATGAACAGGCCCACCGGGATCCACGCCTTGCCCATGCCGTAAGCATAGATGGACGCCGGCATGCCCATGAGCACCCATGCGCTCATGTCGCTCGCGCCCGCCGAAAGGCCGGACACCCACGCGCCCATTTCGCGTCCGCCGAGGAAGTAGTCCTTCTCTCCGGCGTTCTTGCTGCGCACAAAAAACCAGATGCCGATACCCAGCATAAATACCAGATACAGGATAAACATTAAAAGCTCCGAATGATTCATGTTTCTTCCCCCTTGACAATCTACGCATTACGTTTTATAATGCAATGCATTACCAATAAAAATGTTATGGGCGTACTATACACCTTAACGCGCTAAATTGCAAGAGGAAATTTTCATGGATACGAAAAAATATGAAGTTTTTGAAAAAACGGTGGAGCTCTCCTCGCTGACGAAGGCGGCGGAGGAGCTGGGGCTGACGCAGTCGGGCGTGAGCCACATCATCGCCGCGCTCGAGGAAGAATTCGGCTTTCCGCTCCTGACGCGCAGCCGCACGGGTGCGCGTCTGACACCGGAGGGAGAGAAGATCATGCCGTTTCTGCGGGACATTCTCCGCTCGCAGGAGCAGCTCGACCAGACGGCGGCGGAGCTGCGCGGCCTTTCGGCGGGCACGGTGCGCATTGCGACTTTCACAAGCGTGGCGGTGCACTGGCTGCCGGGCATGATGCAGGAATTTCAGACGCTCTACCCGCACGTGGAGTTCAAGCTCTTCAACGGCGACTATCACGATGTGGACCGCTGGCTGACGGACGGGAGCGTGGACATCGGGTTCATCACGCTGCCGACGGCGCTGCGGTGCGAATGCATCCCCCTGCGGGAGGATCGGCTTCTCGCCATACTGCCGGAGAACCATCCGCTGGCAAAGAAGGACGTCTGCCCGGTAAAAGAGGTTGCGGCGCTGCCGTTCATCTCGCTGCTCGAATCTTCGGACGACGACGCGCGCCGCGCGCTTGACGCCGCCGGGGTAAAGCCGAACGTGCGCTTTACAACGAAGGACGATTACGCCATTCTCGCTATGGTATCGCAGGGGCTCGGCGTGAGCATCGTGCCGGAGCTTCTTCTGCAGGGCCACCGCGACGGCATCGCCGTGCGGGAGATGACGCCGCCCTCGAGCCGGACGATCGCGCTGGCAGTACCGGCCGGCGG
>DPHR01000042.1:600-10020 GCA_003522945.1 Clostridiales bacterium | reverse complement strand
GGCACGAACGGCAAAACGACGACCGCCGGTATGCTCCGCCATATGCTCGACAAGGCCGGGACGGCATATTTCTCCAACCGCTCCGGCGCGAATCTCACGAGCGGCATCACCGCGGAATTCATTGAAAACGCCGATCTTCTCGGCAAGCCGAAGAAAACGCTCGCCGTCATCGAGTGCGACGAGGGCAATTTTCCCGCCGTCGCCGCGGCGCTGCAGCCGCGCGCGGTGATCGTGACGAATCTCTTCCGCGACCAGCTCGACCGCTACGGCGAGGTGACGCACACGCGCGATCTCATCGCTTCGGGCATCCAGAAGGCCCCCGGCGCGGTGCTCTGTCTGAATGCCGACTGCTCGCTCACCGCGTCGCTCGGCTGGGACGTGCCGAATGAGACCGTGTATTTCGGTCTCGAAAATATTTCGAGCGACGCCGTGCCGAGCGTTTCGGACGCGCCGCACTGTCTGCGCTGCGGCGCGCGCTATGCCTACCGGCGATACACGTTCGCCCATCTCGGCGACTGGTACTGCCCCGCGTGCGGCGCGCAGCGTCCCGCGCCGGACATGGCCGTGGAGAGCGTGGAAGCCCTCCCCGGCGGCGGCAGCGCCGTCACGATCAAAACGCCGGAAGGGACGGTCTCCTTTGATCTCGCGCTCCCGGCGCTCTACAATGTCTGCAACGCCGCCGCTGCGCTCACCGCCGCGCTCACCATGGGCTGGGATATGGACATCTGCTGCGCCGCGCTCGCCGATTTCGGCGCGGTGTTCGGGCGGATGGAGCAGCTCACCGTCGGGGAAACGAGCGTCCGCATCGTGCTCGTGAAAAACCCCGCCGGGTGCGACCGCGCGCTCGAATTTCTCGCCTCGCAGAGCGAGGACGTTCTCCCCATCTTCTGTCTGAACGACAACGCAGCCGACGGCACGGACGTTTCCTGGATCTGGGACGCCGATTATGAAAGCCTTTTGGCCGCGCGGCAGTATGCGTCCATCGGCGTTTACGGCGTGCGCGCGCAGGATATGCGTCTCCGGCTCAAATACGCCGGGGCGGACGATGCCGCCATCACCGTATACGACACGGCGGACGATCTCGCCGCGGCGGTGCAGAAAGCCGGAAAACCCGTCGTTGTGCTGCCGAACTACACATCCATGCTCACCGTGCGCGACAAGCTGTCCGCGCTCGCCGGCGGAGGGAGGTTCTGGGAATAATGGAACTGAACATCTGCCATCTGTACCCGGACGTGCTCAATCTTTACGGCGACCGGGGCAACATCGCGTGCATGAAAAAGCGGCTGGAATGGCGCGGCATCGGCTGCGCCGTCACGGAGCTGCCGCTCGGCACGGCAGACGATCTCACCGGGTACGATCTCTTTTTCATCGGCGGCGGGCAGGACTTTGAACAGACCGTGCTTCTCGCCGATCTCCGCGCCGGGCGCGCGGAGAACATCCGCGCCGCGGCGGAGGACGGGAAAACGCTTCTCTGCATCTGCGGCGGGTATCAGCTTCTGGGCAACGGCTACCGCACGGCGGCCGGACAATGGTGCGACTATACCGGCATTCTGGACTTTACGACCGAAGGCTCCTACGAGCGGCTCATCGGCAACTATGCCTACCGGCTCGGCGAAGAGTCCGGCGGCGGCATCGTCATCGGGTTTGAAAACCACGGCGGGCGCACGCGCTTGGGCGCTTCGCTCACGCCGCTCGGCACGGTGCTGCGCGGTCACGGCAACAACGGCGAGGACGGCACGGAGGGCGTGCGGTACAAAAACGTGTACGGCACCTACAGCCACGGTCCGCTCCTGCCAAAGAACCCGGCGCTCTGCGATGAGATACTGCGCGGCGCGCTCTGCCGCAAATACGGCGCGGCGGAGCTCGCGCCTCTCGACGACAGCGCCGAGGAGGCCGCACGGCAGGTCATGCTCACAAGACTGCACATTCTCTAAAGGGAGGGCATTCATTATGCGCAACTACGAACAGGAACTCGAAAACCGCGTTGCCTTTATCCGGCAGCTGCTGAAGGAAAGCGGCTGCGAGGGCATCGTTTACGGCAACAGCGGCGGCAAGGACAGCACGCTCGTCGGCATTCTCTGCAAGAAGGCGTGCGGCAACACCGTGGGCATTCTCCTGCCCTGCGCCACGACGCAGAACTACGGCAGCGACACGGACGACGCGATCCGCGTCGCCGAGCAGTATGGCATCGCCTACCGCACCGTGGATCTCTCGGAAACACGCGGCGCTCTCGTCGCGGCGCTGGAAAAGGCGGGCGCAGAGCTCAACAACGCCGCCGTATCGAACATTGCCCCGCGCCTTCGTATGACGGCGCTTTACGCCGTCGCCGCCGCCGAGCACCGGCTCGTCGCCGGAACGGGCAACCGCAGCGAGGCGTTCATGGGCTACTGCACCAAGTGGGGCGACGCCGCCGCCGACTTCAACCCCATCGCCGATCTGAGCGTGACCGAGGTCTTTGAATTCCTCGACTATCTCGACGCGCCGGAGACCATCCGGCACAAGGCTCCCTCCGCCGGGCTTTTCGAGGGCCAGACGGATGAGAAGGAAATGGGCGTCTCCTACGCCGCCATCGACCGCTATATGGACGGAGGCGCCGTGACCGACGCCGAGCGCGCGATCATCGAGCGCTTCCACCGCAACAGCGAGCACAAGCGCGTCGGACGAAAGGATTACCGCGCCAACTGAATCCATGCCTATGCAAAAGGGTGCTGACCGGCTTGGTCAGCGCCTGTCGGCTTTGAAAACCATCTCAAGGGGGCAATTTCGTTTGGTGGAAAATCTTCTTCGTGCTTTTCGGCGTTTTACATCCTTTCAGATCATCATACTCGGCTTTGCCGGAGTGATCGTTGCAGGTGCGCTGCTGCTGACGCTTCCGGCGGCATCTGCCGCAGGGGCAGCCACGCCGTTCACCGACGCGCTTTTTACTTCGACATCGGCGGTCTGCGTGACCGGTCTTGTCGTCCGTGACAGCGGCAGCTACTGGTCTCCGTTCGGGCAGAGTCTGATCCTTCTGCTGATCCAGATCGGAGGTCTCGGCGTCATCACAATGTCGGCAACCTTTCTGATGCTTGCCGGGCGGAACATTTCCCTCAAGGAACGAAGCGCCATGCAGGATGCGCTTTCCGCTCCGTCGGTCGGCGGCATTGTGCGTTTGACGCGTTTTATTTTGAAAGGGACTTTTATCGTTGAGCTCACCGGCGCGCTTGTCATGCTGCCGGTTTTCTGGCGGGATCACGGCTTTCGCGGAATCTGGATGGCGGTATTCCATTCCGTTTCCGCGTTCTGCAACGCCGGGTTTGACATTCTCGGCACGGCAGAACGGCCGTATCCTTCGCTGACAGCCTATGTCGGAGAGCCTGTCGTCAATATCACCGTGATCTTTCTTCTCGTAGTCGGCGGGCTCGGCTTTCTCACCTGGGATGATATCCGGACGCACCGGTGGCGGCTGTCCCGCTATCGGATGCAGAGCAAGGTCATTCTTGCAACGACCGCCATTCTGCTTCTTTTCCCCGCTGTTCTGTTCTTCTTTACGGAATATTCCGCCTTTCCGCTGCAAAAGCGTATTCTTGCTTCGCTCTTTCAGTCTGCCACACCCCGGACGGCGGGCTTTAACACGACGGATCTTGCCGCCATGAGCGACGCATCCCGCGCCGTTATGATCCTTCTCATGCTGGTCGGCGGCGCTCCCGGATCAACCGCCGGCGGAATGAAAGTCACGACGCTTGCCGTGCTTGCAGCAAACGTGTATTCCATATTCCGACAGCAGGAATCGCCGCAGCTTTTTCACCGCCGCGTCGACAGCCGCATTGTAAAAAGCGCTTCTGCCGTTTTGCTGCTGTATTTGACGCTGTTTCTCACCGGCGGGTGCATCATCAGCGCGGCAGAAGATCTTCCGCTTGCCGTCTGCCTGTATGAAACAGCATCCGCCATCGGGACGGTAGGCCTGACGCTCGGCATAACGCCGCAGCTCGGACAGCTTTCTCATTGGATACTGATCCTGCTGATGTTCTGGGGGCGCGTCGGCGGTCTGACGCTGATCTACGCCGCCTTCGCCGGGCACAATCGGTATCATGCAGTGTATCCGAAAGAAAACATTACCATCGGATAATCGTCTTTTTAAGGGAGGATAGAATATGAAGAACATTCTTCTGATCGGATTGGGACGCTTCGGACGCCATCTTGCCATGGAGCTGAACCGTCTCGGCCATCAAATCATGGCAGTCGACAGGGACGAGGAGCGTGTCAACGAGTGCATGCCGTTTGTGACCAACGCGCAGATCGGCGACAGCACACGATTGGAATTTCTGCGCTCGCTCGGCATTGGGAATTATGACATCTGCTATGTTACCATCTGCGGCAGCTTTCAGGATTCTCTGGAGACAGTTTCGCTTCTCAAAGAGCTTGGCGCAAAAACCGTTGTCGCGCGCGCGGATCGGGACGTTCAGGAAAAGTTTCTGCTTCGCAACGGCGCGGACTACGTCACCTATCCCGAAAAACAGCTTGCCAAATGGTCGGCCACCCGCTACACCGCCAACCATCTGTTCGACTACACTGAGCTGGACGACAGACATGCCATTGTGGAGGTCGCCGTCCCGGAACGATGGGTCGGTCAGACCGTCGGCGAGCTGAACATTCGCCGCAAATACGGGATCAACCTGCTGGGCTTAAAGAAGGACGGAAAAACCGATGTATCCGTCACTCCGGACACCCATCTCACAAAGGATGTTACGATTCTCGCCCTTGGTGAATATCAAACGCTGAAAAAGTGCTTTGCTCTTTAAAGCAAATTGTTGGATGCAGTCATCCCGTAAGGATAACTGCATCCAACATTCATTTTTAAACCTTTATTTTTTCATTGCCAGCCGCACAAAAAACCGCACGAGCGGCGCGGTGCAGCATACGCCGATCAGCACGCCCATCCCCCACGGGAAGGTCGGCGCGAGCGCCGTCTGCCAGACGGCAATCGCGGTGAACATCACCGCTGTCGAAAGGCGTGTATCGGCAATGAGATCGCGCACGCGCCGGTATACCAGCGCACGGTTGAACACCGTCACGCTCGTGCCGACATTCCATGTCTGCGGGAAGAAACTCACGGCGAGCATCAAAGCGTCGCACAGAATGCCGATGACCGGCGTAATCCAGAGCGTTCCCCGGCTGCCGTAGCCGTCGATCTCGCCGTAAAAATTATAGTGCGACGGTATCTCCGCCGGAAGCTGCGCATACCGCACGGCGACATACACGATCCCGGCAAGCAGAATGGCGGGGGCGGCAAAGAACGCGATGCGCTGATAGAGCGTTTCCCGGCAGCCGCAGAAAGCGTCGATCTGAGCTCTTTTCATAACCATTTTCCCACTTTCAGATATCCAGCTCCGGCGGCTTATCCAGCTCGTCGGAAACATACTTTCCGTTTTTCTTCCGCTGGCGGACGCATTCGGTGAGCAGATACTCGATCTGTCCGTTCACCGAGCGGAAATCGTCCTCCGCCCACGCAGCGATGGCCGCATACAGTTTCGGGGACAGGCGCAGCGGCACCTGCTTCTTCCCGCTTTCCGTTTCCGCCATATCAGTACAGACTTCCCGAATTTACGACGGGCTGCGCGTCGCGGTTGCCGCAGAGCACAACGAGAAGGTTTGATACCATCGCCGCCTTGCGCTCGTCGTCGAGCGCGACAACGTTGTTCTCGCTCAGGCGCTCGAGCGCCATTTCCACCATGCCGACCGCGCCGTCCACGATCATTTTGCGCGCGTCGATGATGGCGGACGCCTGCTGGCGCTGCAGCATGACCGCCGCGATCTCGGTCGCGTAGGCAAGATAGGTGATGCGCGCTTCGATGATCTCGATCCCGGCGGCGTCCACGCGCTGCTGGATCTCCTTGCGGATGCGCTCGGCTACGATCTCGCTCGAGCCGCGCAGACTCCCTTCGTCCGCCACGCCGTCGCCGGTCGTATCGACGTTCGGCGCCACGTCGTAGGGGTAGATGCGCACGATGTTGCGCAGTGCGCTGTCGCACTGGAGAGAAAGGTATTCCTTGTAGTTATCAACGTCAAAGACGGCCTTCGCCGTGTCCACCACGCGCCACATGACCGCGATGCCAATCTCCACGGGGTTGCCGAGACAGTCGTTGATCTTCTGGCGGGAGTTGTTGAGCGTCATGATCTTGAGAGAGATCTTCTTATTCCCGGCGACTTCGATCGAGCCGCTCGTCTGTCCGGCAGCGATCACGATGCCGTTCTTGGCGCCGTCCACGTCGCCGCTCTGGCTGAGCTTCGTGTTCGCCGCGGGGTTGACCGCCGAGCAGAACGGATTCACGTAATAAAAGCCCTCGCCCTTGAGCGTGCCGACATACTTGCCGAAGAGCGTGAGAACGAGCGCTTCCTGCGGCTTGAGGATACGCAGACCGCAAAGCGCGATCCAGCCGAGAGAAACGTACAGAACGCCGAGAACAACGAAGAAAACATGGCCGCGCACCGCGCCGTAAATGATGGCGAGGACCGCGGCGGCGAGCAGCGCCAGATACCCAAGCAGCACCGCCATGCCGTACTTCCGGCCGGTAATGATCTTTTCCTGCATGATACTTCCCTCCATAAATCTATTTGATATCATATTGATATCATGCTTTCTGCGTTTTGTCAAGAAAATTCTGTAAATCAAGACCCCCGGCACGGTTGGGGCATCTCCTGACGGAAAACCCCCGACGCAATCTTACATATCGCATCGGGGGTCGTTGTCCGTTGGGGAATCAGGGGGCGCGGAAAACCATGCTGCCATTCTTATGCAAAGGGAGGCTTATGGTCATTCCTCCAGCAGCCGCGGCATGAGCATACAGGCTTCCTTTGTGAACACGCCGGTTTTTTCGGCCTCCGCTTCGGTGAAGCGGTGATCGTTCCCGGCGTTCACACCGCTGCGGTAGAGCGCATACGGCACCGGCGTCGGCGTGTGGGTGAGCTTGGCGAGCGGCGTCGGGTGGTCGGGCATGCAGAGCGCGGAGAACGCTTCCCCGCTTTCCCGCAGATATTCGAGCACCGGGAGAATGATCTTCTCGTCGATCTGCTCGATGGACCAGATCTTCTCCTTTGCCTCGCCGTGGTGCCCGCACTCGTCCGGCGCTTCCACGTGGATGTACAGAAAATTAAACCCGCTCCGCAGCGCCTCGACCGCCGCGCGGCCCTTGGCGGCAAAGTCCGTGTGATAGTTTCCGGTGATGCCCGCCACGGGGATGACCTCCAGCCCCGCGCACACGCCGATGCCCTGCACGAGATCGACCGCGGAGATGACCCCGCCGCGCGCAATGCCGAATTTCTCCTGGAACGGCGTGAGCGCCGGGCGGCGCCCCTCGCCCCAGAACCAGACGCTGTTCGCCGGATGGAGCCCGGCTTCGATGCGCTTTTGATTCACCGGATGCTTACGGAGAATTTCGCGCGAGCGCTCCATCAGCGAGAGCAGGAGCGCGCGGTTCTCCCCTTTCGGAAGATGGCCCGCCACGGGCTTTCCGGTGATATCGTGCGGCGGCGTGAGCTCCGCGCCCGAGGCGGCGGCGCGCAGCACGAGACAGTGGCGGTAGCGAAAGCCCGCGTGCAGCTCGCAGCCCGCCGCGACATAGAGCGGCGCGATCGCGGCGATGAGCTCGTGCGCTTCCTCGTTGGAGATATCGTCGGCGCTGTAGTCGATCATCACGGCGTTCTCGATGTTGTCGGCGTCCGAGAGCGTCACGAGATTGCAGCGGTACGTTACATCCTCCGGCGCGAGAGGGATGCCCATGCTGGCCGCTTCAAGCGGCGAGCGGCCGGAATAATAGATCTTCGGATCGTAGCCGAAAACGGAGAGGTTCGCCGTGTCGCTGCCCGCGGGCATGCCGGGCGGGACGGTGCGCGTGAGGCCAAACTCCCCCTGCGACGCGAGAAAGTCCATGCCCGGGTGCCGGGCAAGCTCGAGCGGCGTATGACCGCCGAGCGGGGCGAACGGCTCGTCAGCCATACCGTCGCCGAGAAATACCACATGCTTCATATCATTTCACCAGCCAGTTTTTCACGGATTCGCGCATTTCGTCTTTATTGACCACGGCCTTGAACCGCTCCTCCCGCGCTCGCAGCGCGTCGAGCGGCGCGGGGATGGGAGTTCCGGCAAACGCGCAGAGCGCGTCGAGCGCGGCAAAGCCGTCTTCCGGCACATCTTCGCCGAGCGAAGAGAGCATCGCCGCGGCGAACTTGAAGGGCGAGGCCGTGGAGAGCGCGACCGTGGGACGCACTTCCCCGCTCTCGCGCCGGTACTGCTCCGCCGCGGAGAGCCCGGCGGCGGTGTGCGGGTCGGCCAGATAGCCTTTTTTCTCCCACACGGCGCGGATGACGCGCGCCGTTCCCTCCTCGGACGCGAAAAAGGCGGCAAAGCCCTCGTCCGCAAGGAGTCGGAGAAGCTCTTCGCCGACGGCGTACTTTCCCTCGCCGCGAAGAGCGCGCATCCATTCGCTCACCCGCTCTCCATCCTGCGCGGCAAGATAGAGAAGCCGCTCGAGATTGGAGGATACAAGAATATCCATCGAGGGGGACATCGTGCGCAGGAACGGCCGGTTTTTATCGTATACGCCCGTGCGCAGGAAGTCTGTCAGCACGTTGTTGCTGTTCGAGGCGCACAACAGCTTTCCGACCGGGAGACCGGCGCGCTTGGCAAAGTATCCGGCAAGAATATCGCCGAAGTTGCCGGTCGGCACGGAGAAGTCCACGCGCTCGCCCGGAGCGACGGCGCCCGCGCGCAGGAGCTGGGCATAGGCGGCAAAGTAATACGCGATCTGCGGCGCGAGACGGCCCCAGTTGATCGAGTTCGCGCTCGAAAGCACAACGCCCGCCCGGTCGAGTTCGGCGGCGAGCGCGGCGTCGGCAAAGATGTCCTTCACGCCGGTCTGCGCGTCGTCAAAATTGCCGCGCACGGCGAGCACGAGGACGTTGTTCCCGCTCTGCGTCGCCATCTGCGCGCGCTGGATGTCCGAAACGCCGCCGTCGGGATAAAATACCGCGATCTTCGTGCCCGGCACATCCGCAAAGCCTTCGAGCGCGGCCTTGCCGGTGTCGCCGCTCGTGGCGACGAGGATGGCAACGGTGTGGTCGTCTGCGCACTTTCTCACGCTCGCGGCGAGAAGGTACGGCAGGATCTGCAGCGCCACGTCCTTAAAAGCGCACGTCGGGCCATGGAACAGCTCCATCGTCCAGAGCTTATCCCCCAGCGCGTGCAGCGGCACGACGGCGTCATCGTCAAAGGCTGTATAGGCTTTTTTCGTATAATCCAGCAGCTCTTCGCGCGAAAAGCCGGGCAGGAACCGCTCGAGCACCGCGGCGGAAAGCTCGGCATACGGCAGCGCGTAAAGCGCTTCAAGCTCGCTTGCGGAAAAGACCGGCAACTCGTCCGGCACATACAGTCCGCCGTCCGGC
>DPHR01000042.1:0-456 GCA_003522945.1 Clostridiales bacterium | reverse complement strand
GGCACATACAGTCCGCCGTCCGGCGCAAGTCCCCGCCGGATGGCCTCCGCCGCCGTGACCGCCGGCGATTTTCCTCTGGTGCTGATAAATTTCACGGGCAAGTCCCCCTGTTGCGTACATTTGTTCTTCTTTCGTTATACTATACGCCATTCTGCGGCGAAAAGCAACCGCAAAAAACGAAAAGAAATTCGCAATTTCTGTGGAACATTTCAGTAGTTCTGTGATATACTGTTTGATATTCTGCCTCAGGAGGTTTGTCCCTTTGCTTTTGGAAGTTTTGCGCGAGACCGTGATCGACAGTCTGAAGCTGCTGCCGTTTCTCTTTGCGGCGTATCTCGCGATCGAATTTATTGAAGACCGCGCCGAGGAAAAGACCGTGGCGCTCGTCCACCGCGCGGGGCGCTGGGGCCCGGTGCTCGGCGCGGCGCTCGGCGTGATCCCCCAGTGCGGTTTTTC
>DPHR01000057.1:2147-8144 GCA_003522945.1 Clostridiales bacterium | reverse complement strand
TCCGCCGCGGCGGGATCGATCGCCGCGCCGAGCTTTTTCGCCTCGGGCGAGTTGGCCATATCGCGGATCGCGCCGCCCTGCCGCCCGGAGAGCAGCTCCGCGCCCAGCTTTTCCATATCCATCATCCGTTCCACCCCCTGTAAGGAGTATATGCAGCGGGGAGAAAGAGAGTGCTTTATGCGTATTGCCGTTTTTTCCGACTCCCACGGCGTGAAGGAGCCGATGCTCGCCGCCATTGAGGAGCAAAAGCCCGATATGGTGCTCCATCTCGGCGACTATGTGCGCGACGCGGAGGCGATCGCGGCGTATTTCCCGTCGCTCGACCTGCGGTATGTGCGCGGCAACTGCGACGCCTATTCCCGCAGCGACGCGGAGGAGAACCTTCTCTTCAACGCCGACGGCGTGCGCATCTTTATGACCCACGGCCACCGGTACAACGTAAAGCTCGGGTACGAGAGTCTGGCGAACGCCGCGCACTTTTCGGGCGCGCAGCTCGCGCTCTTCGGCCACACGCACGAAGCGGACTTCCTCCGCATGGGCGATGTAACGCTTTTTAACCCCGGCTCTGCCGGCATGGGCCGGCAGACCTACGGCATGATCACCATGAAAGGAACGGAGTTCAAATGCGAGATTCTCTCCCTGTAAACGCCGGCCGCCGGTACTTCGCCGCGGCGGACGTTCTCCGCATTCTTTGCATCTTCACCGTGGCGTGGTTCCATATCTGGCAGCAGTCGTGGCTCGATCCGTCGTTCCGGATCGCCGGACACTATTTCGATCTTCAGCGCATCGTGCGGCGCGGGTACATGCTCGTGGATCTCACGCTGATGCTCACCGGCTTTCTGCTCTACCGTCCGCTCGTCCGCGCGGGCGGACGGATCGCGGACGTGAAGGGGTTTTATTACCGGCGGCTCTGCCGGATATTGCCGTGCTATCTGCTTGCGGTGCTCGTTGCGGCGGCGTTTGTGCTCGCGCGCGGCCGCGCCGTCGGGAGCGCTCCGCTCTGGCGCGATCTTCTCACGCATCTCACGTTCACGCACACGTTCTCGATGGACACGTATTACTGGACGAGCCTCAACGCCGCGCTCTGGACCGTTGCGGTGGAGATGCAGTTTTATCTCGTCTTCCCGCTGCTCGCCCGCGCGTTTGGAAAGCGTCCGGCGCTCACATTCTCGCTTATGACGCTCGCGGCGCTCGTGAGCCGCGCTCTCGTTGCGCTGCGCGCGCACGAGCTGTCGCTCTGGCTGAATCAGCTTCCCTGTATGCTCGATCTCTATGCCCTCGGCATGCTCGCGGCGCACCTTCTTGAAAAGCGCGCGGACGCGCCGCGCCGGTGGGTGTTCTTCCCGCTCGCGCTTCTCGCGCTCTTCGGCGCGTTCGCCGTCCTCTGGCGGCAGAACGCGGCGGGAGACGCGGAGATCAAAATGGCGCAGCTTCTCTGGCGGCTGCCGCTCGGCGTGTGCGGCGCGGCGTTTCTCTATTTTTCCGGCCGCGCGCCGGAGCGTCTGGACCGTGTTTTCGGAAACCGCGCCGTCCGGTTTTTGAGCGCCATATCCTATAATTTTTATATCTGGCACCAGTTTCTCGCCGTGAAGCTCAAGGAGTTTCACATCCCGGCGTATGTTTCCGAGTTCCCGCAGATGAGTGAGGGGCGCGCCTGGCAGACGAAATACACGCTGCTCTGCTTTGCCGCCGCGTTCCTGCTCTCCGCGGCGCTCACGTATCTTGTGGAAAAGCCCGCCGGACGCGCGCTGCTGCGCCTTCGGGCGCGGAAGGAGAAGGTATGAGCTTTCGTTATCTGGACATGGAGCATTATGAGCGCATCGAGCATTTCCGGTACTTTCTCTCGATGCCGTACCCCTATGCCGGCGTGACGGTCGATATTGATGTAACGGATATCGTATCCTTCTGCAAGGCGCGCGGGTATTCGTTTTATCTCACGTTTCTCCACGCCGCGGCGAAGGCCGCCGACCGCGTGCCGGAGCTGCGGCGGCGCATCCATGACGGCGTCATCATCGAATACGATACCTGTCCGACGTCGCACACGGAGCTTTGCGCAGACGGGACATACTGCTACTGCACGCTGCACCACGATAAGCCCTTTGCGGAATACATCGCCTATGCCGAGACCGAGCGGCAGCGCCGCCGTCTGGACGGCTCGCTGCGCGAGGACGCGAACGTGGAGAGCATGTATTTTATCTCCACGCTCCCGTGGCTGCATTACAGCGCGCTCATCCAGCCCGTGGCGGGCGGTGAGGAATCCAACCCGCGCATCACCTGGGGCGCGTTCGCACCAGACGCCGAGGGCCGCCTGCAAATGCCGGTGACGCTGCTCGTCCACCACGCGCTCGCCGACGGCAGCCATATGGCAAAGTTTTACGACGCGCTGCGCGCCGAGCTCGCCGTCCTCACCGGGGACGCGCCCTGATACATATATTATTTATACGCCGGAGCCGGAGAAACGATCTCTCCGGCTCCGGCTTTTCTCTGTCGAAAGCAAAAAGGGGCTTTACAAACGCGCCGTTTTCGGGTACAAAAGTCTATAGTGGGATTAGAGTTTTTTGCCATACGGAGGGACGAAAATGGACCACGAAAAACGCGCGCATCTGCTGTCTATCGGCGAAATGGCGGAGGCGAACCGCGTTTCGATCGCCACGCTCAGACTCTACGACCGGATGGGACTTTTGCAGCCGAGCTACCGGGACGAGGAGACGAATTACCGCTACTACGATATCCGCCAGACCTCGCGGCTCGATATCATCCGGTACATGCGGAATCTCAACATGAGCCTCACCGATATCCAGACGCTGCTTGAGAAAGAGGACATCATGCTCATCGAGCAGAAGCTCATTGAAAAAAACAACCAGATCCACCAGCAGATGCGCGATCTCAAGGCGATGCACGAGGCCGTGGAGCGGACGATCCAGTCCATCGAGCGCTACCGGAAGTCGCCGGTCAGCGGGACGATCTCGCTGGAATTCATCGATCAGCGTCACATTCTGTACATTCCGTGCGCCGAAAACTTCTACGAGCAGGGCATCGTCGCCTACGAAAAGGCCGTCCTCGCGCTGCGCCGGGAGCTGATGGGGCGCAATCTGCCGCAGCTTTTGTCGTACAGTCTCGGAACGAGCGTGAAACAGGATGATTTCGCGCGCGGCGCGCTCATCGCGGACAAGATCTTCATCTTCGGCGACAAGCACCTGCGCGATTACGGTGACAGCATCGAGGTCATCGAAAGCGGCATGTTCGCCTGCGCCTATCTCGACGACTTCGACGAGGAGGCCGAGGGCGCGGAGCGCCTTCTTGCATACTGCCGCGCCAATCACTATATTTTGAACGGCGACTATATCTGCGAGGAGATGACGGAGCTGAATCTTTTCGATAATAAGAAGCGCAACATGTTCCTGCGTCTGCAGGTCCCCGTGATCTTCGCAAAAAATTAATTAACAAAACTCTTGACTCTCTACCTGCAACAGACTGTATACTCCATTATAGTATTTTATAGCACAGAAAGGAGCTATTATAATGGATAAAATTAAAGTTGTGCAGTATGGCTGCGGAAAGATGAGCAAGTACACCCTTCGCTATGCGTATGAGCATGGCGCGCAGATCGTCGGCGGCATCGGCCACGGCGCGTCCGTCGGCCAGGATATCGGCGACTGGGCGGAGCTCGGCGTCAAGACGGGCGTCATCATTTCCGATAACGCGGAGAAGGTCCTCGACGAGTGCGACGCCGACGTCGCCATCATCACGACCCGCAGCTTCATCGGCGACATTTACGAAGCCATCGAGCAGTGCGTTACCCGCGGCATCAACGTCATCACGACCTGCGAAGAGGCCATTTACCCCTGGACGACCTCCGCGGCCATGATCAACAAGCTTGACGCTCTTGCGAAGGAAAACGGCTGCACCATCACCGGCAGCGGCATGCAGGATATCTTCTGGATCAACATGGTCGGTCTCGTTGCGGCGGGCTGCCACAACATCACGAAGATCAAGGGCGCTTACAGCTACAACGTGGACGAGTACGGCATCGCGCTCGCCGAGGCCCACGGCTGCGACCTGACGCCGGAAGAGTTTGAAGCGAAGATCGCTCACCCGACCGACTTTGAGCCGTCCTACGCCTGGAACGCCTCCGAAGCCATCTGCAATAAGCTCGGCCTCACCATCAAGAGCATTTCCCAGAAGCACGTTCCCTGCATCATCGACAAGGACATTTACAGCGAAACGCTCGGCAAGGACATCAAGGCCGGCCACGCCATCGGCATGTCCGCGGTCGTCACCATCGAGACCATGCAGGGTATCACCGTCGAGGAAGAGACCATCGGCAAGGTCTACGGCCCGGACGACGGCGATATGTGCGATTGGGAGATCTTCGGCGAGCCCAAGACCGAGTTCCATGTCGTGAAGCCCGCGACCGTCGAGCACACCTGCGCCACGGTCGTCAACCGCATCCCGTCCCTGCTCCGCGCTCCTGCCGGATACGTCACCTGCGACCAGCTCGAACCGGTCGAATACCTCACCTACCCGATGGAGTACTACTGCTGATCCGCTCCTCGGAAGGCAAGACCACCGGCGCAAGCCGGTGGTTTTTTTTACAAAAGAAGGCATTCCCGCCGTCCTGTCGGACGGCGGGAATGCCTTCTGATTCTCTGGTTCATTTTTATCGGTTCAGCGCCCGCAGGACTTCGTCATACTCTGGAATGCTCGAAATGCCGCCCGGCCTTGTCGCGGAAAGTCCCGCGGCAGCGCAGGCAAAGGAGACGGTATCTCGCAGCTCATCTTCTCCCAGCTCTTCCGGCAATACGCCATATCGCAGCAGCTTCCACACCGCGCTCCCGCCGAAAATATCGCCCGCGCCGGTGGTATCGGCGATCCTCAGCCCCGGCAGCGCCGGTTCCCGGCCCGCGGCGCGCAAGTTTTTGAAATAGCATCCGTCCGCGCCGCAGGTGACGAACACCAGCTTCACGGGGAAAGTATGGCAGATATGCTCCGCGCCCGCTTCCGGCTCCAGTCCGAAAAGAAAGCGCACCTCTTCCTCGCTGATCTTCACCACATCCGCCTGCCCCAGCCCCCAGAGGAGCTGCTCTTTTGCCTCCGCGAGATCCTTCCAGAGCGGCGGACGCAGATTCGGGTCATAGGTGACGAGCTTCCCCTTCGCTCTCGCGTAGGCGACGGCCTGCCGCGTGGCGGAGCGTGACGGCTCATCGGTCAGCGACAGCGAGCCGAAGTGAAAGACCCTCGCCTCATCGATGAGAGAAAGATCGATCTCCGGGAACGAGAGACAGGTGTCCGCGCCGGGCTTCCGGGCAAAGGCAAACTCGCGCTCGCCCCGCGCGTCCAGCGTGACGAAGGCCAGCGTTGTGAATACATCGGGCGCGGCGATCATGCCGCGCGTTTCGATGCCCGCGCGCCGCAGCGTATCGAGCAGGAGCCGCCCAAAGGTATCGTCCCCCACTTTGCCGAGCATCGCGGTCTTTGCGCCGTACTTTGCCAGCGCCGCGAGAAAGTTTGCCGGAGCGCCGCCGGGATGCGCCGCCATGGTCGGATAGCCGTTTTCGTCGGTCGAAAGGCACGTAAAGTCGATCAGCAGCTCGCCCAGCGCAGCAACGTCAAGCATGGTTTTCCCCTCACTTTCGCGGTCTGTGCCGCGGCGGTTTTATACGGTCTCCTGCCGGATGCCGCGAAAGGCGCTGATGACCCAGTTTTGTGCCTGCTGCCGGATCACCGTGCCGCAGTACAGGCACCGCGCGCTCGCGTTCACGTCGAGCGGCGCGCCGCAGCACTGCAAACAGAGCAAGAACTTTCTTCAAAGCGGCATCCTATCCCCCATCTTTTTCTATGCGGGATATCCGCTTTCCATTATATATTTTGCGCCCGCGCATGGCAAGAGCGATTTCCCTTTCCGCCGCACACTTGAGCACAAAGCAGCTCCGCCCGGTACACGCCCGGACGGGGCTGCTCAACTTGCCAAAGAAGCCTCGCAGAGTTTGCGCCCGC
>DPHR01000057.1:459-1910 GCA_003522945.1 Clostridiales bacterium | reverse complement strand
AGCGTGCGCTGCGGCGAGCCGCAGCCCCTTCAAACGAGAGCCCAACGCAGTGGGTCTCGTTTGACATGCTTACATTTTCCCCTGCTTGCGCCGAAGGGAGAGACAGTCGGCGATCATGGCGATAAACTCGCTGTTCGTCGGCTTGCCCTTAACGCCGGAAACGGTATAGCCAAAAAACTTTTGCAGCGTCTCCACATCACCGCGGTCCCACGCGACCTCGATCGCGTGGCGGATGGCACGCTCTACGCGGCTCGGCGTCGTGGAAAACTTCTTCGTGACCTCCGGATAGAGCACCTTCGTCACGGCGTTGATGGCGTCCATGTCGTTGATCGTGAGGATGATCGCCTCGCGCAGATACTGATACCCCTTAATATGCGCCGGAACGCCGATCTCGTGGATGATGTCGGTAACGACGCTCTCGAGCGAGGCGTTGTCCGCCTTCGCCTCCGGCGCGATCGCCGCGGAACTTCTTGCTCCGGTGACGGACAACGGCTTTTTGCCTGTCTGCGCGCACTGCCGCAGACGCTGTATCAGCTCCGGCGTGTCGCACGGCTTGGAGAGGAAGTATGCCGCGCCGAGCTCCGCGCACTCGGCAACGACATGTGCGTTGACAAACCCGGTAAGTACGACCACCGGCGGCGCGGAGTCCTTCTCGGCGAGCTTGCGCAGCACGCCCAGTCCGTCCAGCCGCGGCTGCACCAGCTCCAGCAGCACAACGTCCGGGTGCAGCGCTTCGATCTTGGCAAGCGCATCCGAACCGTCGGAGGATGTCCCCGCCGCTTCCATATCCCCCTCCTGTGAAAGCAGGCTCTTCATCAACAGCTGAAAATCCTCGTTCGGGTCGGCGATCAGCACGCGTATCTTGGTTTCCATAATATTGCCTCCATAATTATGAACTGCAAGCAGTTTGCTGATGTTTTTTTATGCTCGGCTACATTGCTTGACTAATTTAGCACAAAACAGCGGCGCGTCGCAGGAAAAACTTGTCGAAACTGTCTTAATATTTGTTCGCCGCCTTCCCGACGATTTCGACAAGCGGTTGCAATGATTTACATAATATCTTATCAAAATATGCAGTCTCCCGTCGAATCTCCACGCCTGTTTTTCGCCGGTATTCCACTCTGCGCAGTTTCTCCGCCGGAAATTCCGTGTCTTTCGCCGCGGCAGTCCCGAGCCGGGCGCGGGATCTTCTTCCGGGAAGGCGCCGGATCGTGCTATATGAGAAAAAACCGGCCGGCGGCGTGGCTCTTCAAACGCTTTCCGATGGAAGGGTTTTCCCAAGGAAAAAGACGGTCCGCAGACCGTCTTTTTCCTTACGAAGCCGCTTCGAGCATATTCTCAATGGAGATGCCGTATCCTTTGGTGGGGTCGTTCACGAGCACATGCGTAACCGCGCCGACGATCTTTCCGTTTTGCAGGATGGGTGAGCCGCTCATCCCCTGCACGATGCC
>DPHR01000057.1:0-268 GCA_003522945.1 Clostridiales bacterium | reverse complement strand
ATCCCCTGCACGATGCCGCCGGTCACGGCGAGAAGATCGCCGTCCGTGATCGTGAGCGTGAGCTTCCCGCCGTCGCCGCTGCGCGCGATGCGCGTGATCACGGCGTCATACGATCGCACGCCGCCGGTACTGACGGTGGAGAGGATCGTCGCCTCGCCGAGACGAATCTCGCTCTCCGCGGCGACCGGCATGGCCGGAAGCGTGCCGAGCGGCGTCCGGCTCGTGCCGAAAATGCCGCGGACCGTGTTCTCCTCGATCGAGCCGATCG
>DPHR01000074.1:5661-18353 GCA_003522945.1 Clostridiales bacterium | reverse complement strand
CTACATGCAGACCGTCGCCTTCATTCTCGTGGTGGCGAGCCTTGTGCAGTTCATCGAAATGTTCCTCAAAAAGTCCATGCCGACGCTCTACACCGCGCTCGGCGTGTACCTGCCGCTGATCACCACCAACTGCGCCGTGCTCGGCGTGGTGCTGCTCAACGTGCAGAACGACTACAACTTCATCGGGTCCGTGGTTTACGGCATCACCGGCGGCCTTGGCTTCCTGCTGGCGATCTACCTCTTCTCCACGGTGCGCGAGCGTCTGGAGTTTGCCGACTATCCCAAGGCATTTGAAGGCTTCCCCATCGCGCTCATCACCGCAGGCCTCATCGCCCTTGCTTTCATGGGCTTCTCCGGCCTGCAGGTGTGGCCCATGTAAGGAGGAAACGAAGAAATGATGAATGTAATTTTTGCTGTTCTCGTGCTGGGCGTGATCGCCGTTGTGTTCGGCCTCGTCCTGTCTGTTGCGGCCAAGGCCTTTGAGGTCGAGGTCGACGAGCGCCTGCCCAAGATCCAGGAGTGCCTCGCGGGTGCGAACTGCGGCGGCTGCGGTTATCCCGGCTGCGCGGGCTGCGCCGAGGCCATTCTCGCCGGTAAGGCTCCCGTCAACGCCTGCGCGCCCGCCGGCGCGGAGGGCGCTGCGAAGATCGCCGCCATCATGGGCATGGAAGCCCCCAGCGGCGAAAAGATGGTCGCTCACGTGACCTGCAACGGCGGCGAGGCCGCTGTGAAGAGCTTTGAGTATGTCGGTCTTCACGATTGTGTGGCCGCGACGAAGGTCGCCGGCGGCCCCACCGCCTGCGCCTTCGGCTGCCTTGGCTACGGCACCTGCGTGGCCGCCTGCCAGTTCGACGCCATCCACATCAACGAAAAGGGCGTTGCCGAGGTCGACAAGGAAAAGTGCACCGACTGCGGCGCCTGCCGCGAGGTCTGCCCGCGCAAGCTGATCGTCGAGGTGCCCTACAAGCAGAAGGTCTTCGTCAACTGCGCGAATAAGGAGAGAGGCCCCGCCGTCACGAAGGTGTGCGCCAACTCCTGCATCGGCTGCGGCCTGTGCGAAAAGACCTGTAAGTTCGACGCCATCCACGTCGTCAACAACGTGGCCGTCGTCGACTACGACAAGTGCAGAAACTGCACCATGTGCGCCAAGGCCTGCCCGCGCAATGCCATCGAGCCAATCCCGACTCCCGAGGAGAAGGAAAAGTTCAAGGCTGCGCAGAAGGCTGCCGCCGAGCGCAAGGCCGCTGCTGCCAAGGCAGCTGCCGAAGCAAGCGCTGCGGAGGCTCCCAAGGCGGAGTAAGCAATACGAAAAAGAAGAGGAACGCGCGAGCGTTCCTCTTCTTTTTTGTGTCCCGAAGCGGCAGGCCGCCCGGCTTTTGAGTAGTTCACAAACTGTTTACACTGGGGACTATTGACAACGGGAAACCTCGGTGGTACACTGCGTTTAGCACTCAGGGGAAAGGAGTGCTAACGCTAAGAAAGGAGCGCGGCGTATGGATCTGACGGAGCGCAAAAAGCAAATTCTCAAGCGCGTGGTCGAAGATTACATCGCCGCGGCCGAACCGGTCGGCTCCAAGGCGCTGGCCGAGGAAATGGGCGGTTCGGTGAGCTCTGCGACCATCCGCAACGAGCTTGCGGATCTGGTCGAAATGGGCTACCTTGAGCAGCCGCACACCTCCGCCGGAAGAGTCCCGTCCCCGAAGGGCTACCGGCTGTACGTCAACGAACTGATGGAAAAGCGCGAGGTTTCCGAAGCGGAAGCGGAGGAGATCAACGAGCAGCTCAAAAGTAAGCTCGGCGGCACGGACAGCGTGATCGCGCGGGCGGGGCAGATGGTGTCCTCCATTGTCAATTACCCCGTTTACAGCGTGACGGGCGGGCGGCGCGAGGCAAGCGTCAAGCGCTTCGAGCTCATCGCCGTGGACACGCAGAGCTTCATCGTCGTGATGATGGGCGAGGACAACCGTGTGAAAAGCCAGCTGCAGCATTCGGATCTTCCGTTTGATGCCCAGCGGCTTGCGGACGTCAAGGAGCTTTTGAACGCCCACTTCACTGCCTGCGGCCCCGACGAGATGAGCGCAAGGCTGATGAGCCTGTCCGAGCAGCTTTCCCCGGAGCTGTTTCTCGTGGTATCCAAGGCGGTCGAGTATGCGATCAGCATGCTCGAGCAGAGCGCGCAGCGCAGCGTAGAGACCGCGGGCGCGAGCCAGATCCTCAAGATGCCCGAGTACCGCGACGTAGACAAGGCGCACGAGCTTGTGACCTTCCTGGTCGACAACAAGGAAGAGCTTCCCGTGCCGGACGACGGCGCGCCGCTCAAAATTCTGATCGGCCCGGAAAACGTGAACGAGGCGCTCAAGGAAACGAGCGTGGTCGTCGCCAGCTACGATATCGGCGACGGAATGCGCGGCCTTGTCGGCGTGGTGGGTCCGACGAGAATGGACTACGCCACAGTGACGGCGCGGCTGAGTTATTTTGCAGACAGCCTGACGCGGATGTTCGGAAAGAACGAGCTTCCGCCCAAGGAAGAAGATAAGGAGTAAGAAATGGCTAAGAACGACAAGCAGAACGCGGCGGAGAGCACGCCGGAAAAGAACACGGCGCAGCAGCCGACAGCAGACGAGGCGGCCAAGACCGCAGAGACCGCCAAGGCTGACGAGACCGCTGAGAAGAGCGCGGAGCCCGAGACCTTCACCGTCACGCGCGAGCAGATGGAGAAGATGGAAGGCCTTGCCAAGGCGCTCGCCGCCGAGCAGGACAAATACCTGCGCCTTGCCGCCGAATATGACAACTACCGCAAGCGCACCGCCAAGGAGAAGGAAAGTCTTTACACCGACGCGAAGATCGACACGGTCAAGGCGCTGCTGGGCGTTTATGATAACTTAGAGCGCGGCATCGCGCAGTACGGCGACGAGGAATCGCCCCACCGCAAGGGCCTTGAGATGGTGTTCAACCAGTTCAAGGAGAGCCTCAAGAAGCTGGGCGTTGAAACAATGGACGCCGTTGGCCAGCCCTTTGATCCCGAAAAGCACAACGCCGTCATGCACATTGAGGACGAAAGCTACGGGGAGAACACCGTGGTCGAGGTTTTGCAGCAGGGCTTTACGCTGGGCGATAAGGTGCTGCGATTTGCCATTGTAAAAGTGGCCAATTAAAGTGCAAATTCCGCGCGGAAGCGCGAAATGATAAATTTATTTCGTTAACAAAAAAATTACGATAGATTTTAGGAGGACAACATTATGTCTAAAGTTATTGGTATCGATCTTGGTACGACCAACTCTTGTGTGGCTGTGATGGAGGGCGGCGAAGCCGTCGTTATCCCCAACGCCGAAGGCAACCGCACCACCCCGTCCGTCGTCGCGTTCTCGAAGACCGGCGAGCGCATGGTCGGTCAGGTCGCAAAGCGTCAGGCCATCACCAACCCCGACCGCACGATCTCTTCGATCAAGCGTGAGATGGGCAGCGACTATAAAGTCGAGATCGACGGCAAGAAGTACACCCCGCAGGAGATCAGCGCAATGATCCTGCAGAAGCTCAAGGCGGACGCCGAAGCCTACCTCGGCGGAAGCGTCAGCGAGGCTGTTATCACCGTTCCCGCTTACTTCACCGACGCGCAGCGTCAGGCGACCAAGGACGCCGGTAAGATCGCCGGCCTCGATGTCAAGCGTATCATCAACGAGCCGACGGCTGCGGCGCTTGCCTACGGCGTCGACAAGGAGCAGAGCCAGAAGGTCATGGTCTACGACCTCGGCGGCGGCACGTTCGATGTCTCCATTCTGGACATCGGCGACGGCGTTATCGAAGTCCTTGCCACCAACGGCAACACCCACCTCGGCGGCGATGATTTCGACGAGTGCGTCATGAACTACCTCGTTTCCGAATTCAAGAAGGCAGAGGGCATCGATCTGTCCAACGACAAGGTCGCCATGCAGAGACTGAAGGAAGCCGCCGAAAAGGCCAAGATCGAGCTGTCCGGCGTGACCTCCACGAACATCAACCTGCCGTATATCACCGCTGACGCAACAGGCCCGAAGCATCTGGACGTCACGCTGACGCGTGCAAAGTTCAACGAGCTGACCGCTCATCTGGTCGAAGCGACCGCAGGCCCGGTCAAGCAGGCGATGGCCGATGCCGGTCTGACCGCCAACGATATTTCCAAGGTCCTTCTGGTCGGCGGCTCGACGCGTATCCCGGCTGTGCAGGATGAGGTCAAGAAGCTGACCGGCAAGGAAGGCTTCAAGGGCATCAACCCCGACGAGTGCGTGGCTGTCGGCGCAGCGATCCAGGGCGGCGTGCTTGGCGGCGACGTCAAGGGCCTGCTGCTGCTGGACGTCACTCCGCTGTCTCTCGGCATCGAGACGATGGGCGGCGTGTTCACCAAGCTGATCGACCGCAACACCACCATCCCGACCAAGAAGAGCCAAGTCTTCTCTACCGCCGCTGACAGCCAGACCTCCGTTGAGGTCCATGTCCTGCAGGGTGAGCGTGAGATGGCAGCCGACAACAAGACGCTCGGTGTGTTCCAGCTGACCGGCATCGCTCCGGCACCCAGAGGCGTTCCGCAGATCGAGGTCACGTTCGACATCGACGCCAACGGCATCGTGAACGTCTCCGCGAAGGATCTCGGCACCGGCGCCGAGCAGAAGATCACCATCACCGCTTCCTCCAACCTCTCGAAGGAGGATATCGACAAGGCTGTCCGCGAAGCGGAGCAGTATGCGGCGCAGGATAAGGCCCGCAAGGACGAGGTCGACACCCGCAACAACGCCGACCAGATCATCTACCAGTCCGAAAAGACCCTGAACGAGATGGGCGACAAGGTCACAGAGGCTGAGAAGGCTCCCGTCAAGGAAGCCATTGAAAAGCTGAAGACCGCCCAGAAGGGCACCGACCTCGCCGCCATCAAGGCTGCGACCGAGGAGGTCCAGAAGGCGTTCTACGCCGTGTCCGAGAAGCTCTATAAGAACGCGGCCCCGCAGGGCGAGCCGAATGCCAACCCGAACGCCGGCCAGGCCGGCCAGCAGGCGGGCGGCAATGACGACGGCGTCGTCGACGCGGACTACGAAGAGGTCAAGGACAACTAATTCGTGAAGCACAGCTTGACAGGGGCGGCGTGACCGCCCCTATCGGCTGTTACCCACCGAATCTGAGGTGAGATAGTATGGCAGATCAGAACAAACGAGATTATTACGAGGTGCTGGGCGTCGAGAAAAACGCGTCCGACGCCGAGATCAAAAAGGCCTATCGCAAGCTGGCCATGAAATACCACCCCGATCAGAACCCCGGCGACAAGACCGCCGAGGAAAAGTTCAAGGAGATCAACGAGGCGTATGAGGTCCTGTCCGACGCCGATAAAAAGGCCCGGTACGACCAGTACGGCTTCGCGGGCGTCGACCCGAATTTCAATCCGAACGCGGGCTTCGGCGGATTTGGAGGCGGCGGTTTCAGCGGCTTCGGGGATTTCAGCGATATCTTCGGCGATTTCTTCGGCGGCGGCGCGTCGTCGTCCGGCCGCAGAAGAGGCCCGGCGAAGGGCCAGAACGTCGTCAGCGAGATCGAGATCAGCTTTGAGGACGCGGCCTTTGGCTGCGAGCGCGAGATCACCTTCTCCCGCATCGAAACGTGCAGCACCTGCCATGGAAGCGGCGCAAAGGAGGGCACGAGCCCCCAGACCTGTACGTACTGCCACGGCACCGGCACCGTGCGCACCCAGCAGAATTTCATGGGCATGACCATGCAGTCCAATCAGCCGTGCCCGAAGTGCGGCGGCAGCGGCACCATCATCACCGACCCCTGCACCGCCTGCCGGGGCAAGGGCAAGGTGCGCCACACGAAGACCATCCGTGTCAAGGTTCCTGCCGGCATCGACGACGGCCAGTCCTTCCGCGTGCGCGACGAGGGCAATGCCGGCTCGAACGGCGGCCCGAACGGCGATCTGCTCGTGACCGTTTCCGTGCGCAAGCACCCGATCTTCACGCGTGACGGCGCGAACGTCATGTGCCAGATGCCCATTTCGTTCACGCAGGCCGCGCTCGGCGCGTCCATCGAGGTGCCCACGCTCGACGGCAAGGTGCGCTATCAGATCCCCGAGGGCACGCAGACCGGCACGACCTTCCGCCTGCGCGGCAAGGGCATTCCCTATGTCGGCTACAAGACGCGCGGCGACCAGTTCGTCACCGTCGTCGTTGAAACGCCGACAAAGCTCACGCGGGAGCAGAAGGAGCTCTTAAAGCAGCTCGAATCCTCCGTCGGCGACGACGGCCAGCCCAAGCGCAAGAGCTTCTTCGACAAGCTCAAGGGCTGAACCCATCCATAAAAAATTGACGCGCCTGCGGCATTTCGCCGCAGGCGCTTTACGTTTGTCAAGAGGGTTACGATGCACCGCAGTTTTTCTTAAGAGGCTGAACTCTGGACGCGCCGGAGAAATCGCCGCAGACCATTGCGCCGGTCGGGCAGACGCTGGCGCACGCGCCGCAGGCGGTACACTTGTCCCAGTCGATGCGGGCAAGGAAATTGTCGACGGTGATGGCGCCCTGCGGGCAGGTCTTTTCGCACTTGTGGCAGCCGATGCAGCCGGAGGAGCAGACCTTTTTGGTGTACGGGCCGTTGTGATAGCTCGAACAGAGCACCTCCGTGCGGATGATATCCGGCACGATCTCGATGATCTTCTGCGGGCACGTCTGCGCGCAGATGCCGCAGCCGATGCATTCCGTATGATCGACGCAGGCAATGCCGTCCTGCATGGAGATCGCGCCCTTCGGGCAGGCTCTGGCGCAGTCGCCGAAGCCCATGCAGCCGAAGATGCAGCTGCCGTTGCCGCCGTAGAACAGCTTCGCGGCCGCGCAGGAGGGGATGCCCCGGTAGTCAGCCTTGACGCTCGTAGCCTCGCACGTGCCTGCGCACTGCACAACCGCGATCTTTTCCACAACGTCCTCAGCCGCCACGCCGAGCAGCGCCGCGATCTGCGCCGCGACTGCATCCGCGCCGGGAACGCAGAGGTTTGTCTTCGTGCCCGGCTCCAGCAGGGCCTTTGCATAGCCGTCGCAGCCGGTGTAGCCGCACGCGCCGCAGTTTGCGCCGGGCAGGCAGGCACGAATTTCGGTAAAGCGCGTGTCCTCCTTGACCGCCATGACGCTCGACGCCACGGCGAGGCCGACCGCGCAGATGAGGCCGATCACAGTCACGGCCAGAATCGGGATCAGAATTTCCATCATAGCCGCGCCCTCCTTAGCCGAACAGCCGGTCGATGATGCCGGTCAGTCCGAAAAATGACAGCGATACGATCGCCGCCGAGACGAGCGTGATGGGAAGCCCCTCAAAGCTCTTGGGCGGCTCCGCCTCGGCCACGCGCGACCGGACGCCGGAGAACAGCACCATCGCGAGGAAGAAGCCAAGGCCGCAGCCAAGCGCGGTCAGAAGCGCCTCGCCGTAGTTCATGCCGTCGGAAATGACATTCATCGTCACGCCCAGCACGCCGCAGTTCGTCGTAATGAGCGGCAGATAGACGCCGAGGGATTTATGAAGCGCGGGCACATAGCGCTTGAGAACGATCTCGACCAGCTGGACAAGGGCCGCAATGACCAGAATGAAGACGACCGTCTCCATATAGGTAAAGTCTACCTTGCCCGCGAGCAGGAAATGATAGATCGGCCAGGTAACGGCGGTGGCCAGCACCTCGACGAAGATAACGGCCAGCGACATACCGGTCGCCTGATCGAGCTTCTTGGATACGCCGAGGAAGGGGCAGATGCCGAGGAACTTGACGAGCACATAGTTGTTCGTGATCGCGGCGGTCAGAATGACGAGGATCATGGTCTTCATTTCGCAGCCGCCTCCTTTCCTTCGCAGGCGCCCTTGCCGCAGCCCGGGCAGCCGGCGCAGCCGAATTCCTTCTTCTTGATGGCCTTGCCCTTGGAGATCTTATTGATGAGCGCAATCATGCAGCCGAACACGAAGAAGCCGCCGGGGGCCATGGTCAGAATGCCGATGGGGTTTTCATGGAACCACGGCACGGGCAGGCCGCAGAACGTGCCGCAGCCGAGCGTTTCGCGGATGGCGGCCATGGCGCAGATGGCGAGCGTGAAGCCGAGGCCCATGCCCGCGCCGTCAATGGCGGAATCCACAACGCCGTGCTTGCTGGCATACATCTCGGCCCGGCCGAGGATGATGCAGTTGACGACGATCAGCGACAGATACACGCCCAGAGACTGATACAGGCTGAAGGCATACGCCTCCATGACCAGCTCGACGACCGTGACGAAGCCCGCGATGACGACGATGTAGCACGGGATGCGCACCGGGTCGGGGACGATTTTGCGGATGGCGGAAATGGCCATGTTGGACAGGATCAGAACGGCGGTCGCTGCAATGCCCATGCCGAAGGCCGCAATGACCGACGTGGAGATGGCCAGTGTCGGGCACGTGCCGAGCACGAGGACCAGAACCGGGTTCTCCTTGATCAGGCCCTTCAGGAAATTCTGTAATTTACTCATTTCTGCGCCTCCTTTACGAGCTCATACGCTTCAAACGCAGTCTGCACGCAGATGCGGTAGGCCGTGGACGTGATGGTCGCGCCGGAGATGGCGCTCACGCCGGAAAGCGAAGCGTCCTGCCCGGTATACTGGCCGGTGTAGCTCTCGCTGGCCGTCTGGCCGCCGAGCGTCGTCGTCTCGGACGATACATCCATCGTCCGGCAGACGCGGATCAATCCGTCGGTACCGATGACGCACATCACCTGGATCGTGCCGCCGAAGCCCTTGCCCTCGACGGTAAACAGATAGCTCATGGGGCTTCCGGCTTCGTCCAGCGCGAGATAGGCGCTCACGACCTCCTCCGGAAGAGTCGTCTCGACCAGCTGAAACGAAGCCGCGTCCGGCACGGCGTCGAGCCGCGCCTGCTCGGCTCTGGCCTCCGCGTTCGCCTTGGAGACGGGCGCGGTAAAGTGGTTCACAACAGCCAGCGCCGCGGACGTGAGCAGGCAGATCACGACCAGAACGACGATGGATTTTCGAATTTCTTTCGTGTTTTTCATGCCTTCGCACCTCCCAGCGGCTTGCTCTGCGTCCATCTGGACAGATACGGCGTGAGAATGTTCATAAAGAGGATGGCAAACGACACGCCCTCGGCGTAGCTGCCGTAGAAGCGGATGAGGCAGGTGAGCAGTCCCGCGCCGATGCCGAACAGCGCCCGGCCCCAATAGGTCTGCGGGGCGGTCACATAGTCGGTTGCCATGAAGAACGCCCCCAGAAGCAGACCGCCCGAGAGCACCTGCCGCATCGCATCCTGTCCCAGAACAAGGGACAGCACAAAAACAGTTCCTACAAAGCACACCGGCGTCTGCCAGGTAATGACGCCGCGGCCGAGCAGATACGCCCCGCCGAGCAGCAGCGCCAGCGCACACGTCTCGCCGATGCAGCCGCCGTGACTGCCGAGCAGGAGCGTCAGAAGCTCCGGCTTCTGCCCTGCCGCCAGCTGCGCCAGCGGCGTGGCTGACGAAACGGCGTCCGGGAAGACCCATGCCGTCATGGTCTTGGAGAACGAGAGGAACAGGACGATGCGGCCCACCAGCGCGGGGTTGGCAAAGTTTTTGCCGATGCCGCCGAAGAGCTGCTTGACGGCGACGATGGACACGAGGCAGCCGAACACGGCCTGCCACAGCGGGATGGACACCGGCAGGTTATACGCCAGAATGACGCCCGTCACCACGGCGGACAGATCGCCGATGGTGGATTCCTTATGGCAGAGCCATTCAAAGCCCCACTCGAAAAATACGCAGGCTGCGGCGCACACCGCCGTTACCAGCAGCGCCCGCCAGCCGAAAATCACGATGGCTGCAATGAGCGCCGGACAAAGGGCGATGAGCACGTCGCCCATGATCTTCCGGGTCGTTGCGCCGGAATCGATATGCGGGGAAGCGGAGATCACAAGCTTCATTTGACGGCCTCCTTCTTTGCATCGAGCTTTTCGCTCTGCGCCTTGCGCCACGCGGCGAGCTTCGCCTTTGCGAGCTTATTGGTCTGCACGAGCGGCCTGTGCGCCGGGCAGCCGAACGAGCAGCAGCCGCATTCCATGCAGAGGTTGACCTTCAGCTCGGCCAGCCGCTCCATATTGCCTGCCTCATAGGCTGCAACAATATGCGACGGCATGAGGCGCAGCGGACAGTGGCGGATGCACCGGCCGCAGCGGATGCAGGCCGTAGGTTCCGGCAGGACGGCGTCCGCTTCCGTCATGGCGAGGACTGCATTCGTGTTTTTTAAGACCGGCTGGTCGAGATCCGGCACGGCGATGCCCATCATCGGGCCGCCGTAGAGCACCTTCTTCGGCTCCGCGCAGAAGCCGCCGGACTGCTCAAACACGTCCGCGAGCTTCATGCCGATGGGGACGATCACATTCTTGGGCTTCGCGACGGCGGAGCCGTCAACCGTGATGCACTTTTCGACCAGCGGCATACCGGTCTTGCAGTAGCGGGCGATGTTGGCAAGCGTTGTGCAGTTGAGCACGATTGCGCCCACATCCAGCGGGAGCTTGCCCTCGGGGACGATCTCGCCGATGGTATTGTAGATCAGCACCTTTTCGCCGCCCTGCGGGTACAAAGACTTGAGCGCACAGACCTCCATGCCGTCCTCGTCCTTCGTCAGCTTCCGGTACAGCTGGATGCAGCGGGGCTTGTTGTCCTCAATGGCGAAGATCACGCGGCGTACCTGCAAAAAGTGCTGCACGAGACGCGCGCCCTCCATCAGCTCCTCCGACCGGTCGAGCATCGTGCGCGTGTCCGAGGTGATATACGGCTCGCACTCCGCGCCGTTGATGATCACGGCCTTGACCTGCTCCAGATTCTTAACGGTCAGCTTGACGACCGTCGGGAAGCCTGCGCCGCCGAGGCCGACCATGCCGCTTTCGCGCACGGCGTCCAGAAAATCCTGCATGGTGTCGAGCTTGGGCGGCTTTAAATCCGGGTCAGGCTCCTGTTTGCCGTCGGCGGCAATGACGACGGTCTGCATGAGCCGCCCGCCGGAGCCAACCTGCTGGCCAATCTTTTTGACCGTGCCGGAAACGCTTGCGTAGACGGGCGCGGAGACGAACCCGCCCGCCTTTCCGATCAGCTGCCCGACCCGGACGCTTTCGCCGGGCTTTACGACCGGGATGGCGGGCGCGCCGATGTGCATGGACATCGGGATTTCGACCGTCTCCGGGATGGGCAGGCGCAGCGCGGCCAGCTCCGCCGTATTCTTGCGGTTCGGCACGTGTACGCCGTGGATGTGCAGTTTCATCCGTTTGCTTCCTCCTCTTGCTTTTTGGGACTCGTTTCTTCCGGGAGAACCCCCGCCTTTGCCAGCCGGTGCAGAACCAGCTGGGTGCAAAGGCCGGTCAGCGTCCCGGCCAGTATCGCAGCCGGTATTAAAACCGGCAGATAGCTCCATACCGCGCCGGTCTTCGCGATGGCCGCAGCGGCGGCCAGCTGTCCGGTGTTGTGCGCCATGGCGCACAGCACGCTCTTGACCCAGAGTGTGCTGCCCTTAAGCTTCCTTCTGAGCAGCAGCATCAGCGCATACGCGCAGAGTCCGCCCGCGAAGCTGTACAAAAACGCGGAACCCTGCCCGGTGATGACGCAGCCGAGCGTGACGCGCGTGAAAAACAGCCCGAAGGCCCAGCCGGGGCCGAGCGTCTCCATGGTGAAGAGCGTAAAAATATTGGAAAGCCCCGGCTTGATGCCGGGAATGGCCGTGAGCGGCGGCAGCTGGCTCTCCAGCACAAATATGACGAGCGCCGCCGCCGTCAGGACAGCCGTGAGCGTAAGCTTTTTCAGCCTCATGGCAGCCCTCCCGTTCCGCTGAGCGCGTCGACCTGAGCATCCTTCTGCGCCCACTCGATCGTCAGCCGGTTCGGCAGGCATATGATCGGCCCGCCGGTTTTTTGCAGCGGCCCGTGCTGCACGCAGATCTGATCGGGGCAGTCCGCGCGGGATATGAAGACCTCGCCGTCTGCTACCGTGATGATATTCTCGCCCGCCGGTCCGGTCACGGTCAGCGTCCGGTCCTGCCGCAGGTTAAGTATGTATAATAAAGTTCCGTCCTGATAGACAAGCGCCGTCTGCCCGCCTCCGCGCGGCAGCAGCCACACAAGCAAGCATACGGCGATAATTGCCGCAAATGTCAAAATCCAATGCTTCTGCTTCATTCCAGTATCTGATAGGGCCGGTCGGACCGGTAGCGCCCGGCAAGGCCGGGGGTGATCCAGACCGTGTTGTCATCCGTTACGAATACGGCCTCAAACGAAAGGCCGCTGCTGTTCCAAAGCTCCGCGCCCGCGTCCAGTCCCATGACGAACAGCGCCGTCGACAGCGCATCGGCCAGCGTATCGTCCTGCGCAACGACGCTGACGGATTTCACTCCGCTTTCGGCGGGGCAGCCGGTATGCGGGTCTAAAATATGGTGATAGCAGACGCCGTTTTCCTCAAAATACCGCTGATACGCGCCGGAGGTGACGACGCAGGCGTCTTCAATGGAAACCGTGCCGAAATATGCCTCCGGCCTGTCCGGGTCCTGCAGGCCGACCGTCCACGCGCTGCCGTCCGGCTTCTTCCCCACAGCGGCAACATTGCCGCCAAGGGAAATGATCGCGGACGTGACGCCCGCTTCCCTTAAAATTGTCCGGACGCGTCCTGCCGCATAGCCCTTGGCGATGCCGCCGAG
>DPHR01000074.1:0-5484 GCA_003522945.1 Clostridiales bacterium | reverse complement strand
GCCGCCGAGGTCGAGCTGCGCGCCGTTTGTCAGCGTCACGGAGATACCGTCCAGCTGCACAAGCCTGGCTTCGGAGCTCTGCATGGCCTCGGCCAGCGCATCCGGCTCCGGCACGCGGTACGCACTGGTCGAAAAGCCCCACGCTTCCGAAAGCGCGCCGAGCGCCGGGTCATAGGCGCCGCCGGTCTGTTCGCAGAGCGTCAGCGCCGTCTGTAAAAGCGCTGCCGTCTCCTCACCGGCTGTTCCGCCGCCCGTTTCGTTCAGCCGGGCCAGCGCCGCTTGTTCGTCCCGGCAGGAAAGCACGCCCTCCAGCCGGTAAATTTCAGCTTCCGCCTGCGCCAGCGCATCCTCTGCCGCCGGGCCATAGGCGCGCAGCTGCATGACGGTGTCCATGGCAAAAAATTCGCGCTCCGCGCTTTTTTGCGCACAGCCGCACAGCAGAAGCGGCAGGCACAGGACGATCAAAAACCAGCTTCGCTTCATACCGTATCCTTTCTGCGCAGCCATATAAAATCCGCATGGCACATCTGACATATACGATATCAGGCTTTTTGAAAAAATCAAGTTTTTTCGAATTTTATGTGAAAAATGACGGATTCTGAACAGGAAAAAACAATATAAATATATCGATATAAAAACGCATATTGCATATATGAATCGTGATATATTCGAGCCTTTCGCCGTCTCATGCTTGACAAACGGACAGACGCGCTGTAAGTTATACAAGTATGAAAATTACCCTGCAAAGGAGGCTCGTGCGTGGCAGGCGGAAAGCATATTCTGGGCAAGGCGAAGCGGCATATTTTCGGCACGGCCAAGGTCGGCGAAAAGGGCCAGATCGTCATCCCCAAGGACGCGCGGCAGATCTTCGGCGTAAAGCCCGGCGATACGCTGCTCATTCTCGGAGACGAGGAAACGGGCATCATCGTCACCAAGCCGGACGTGCTGCGCGACGCGGCAGATGACATTTTCGGGAAAATGGAGAAATAGAGGATGGAACTTACGACAATGTATGAATCGCTCGGCGTGAGCCGCGCGGTATATGAATACGGAGAAATGATTTTAGACGGCCTGAGGCCCCGCTTTGAGGCCATTGACCGGACGGCGGAATACAACCAGACAAAGGTGCTTGCCGCCATGCAGAAAAACAAGCTTTCGGCAGGCTGCTTCGCCGCCACGACGGGCTATGGCTACGACGATATGGGCCGCGAGGTGCTAGAAAAGGTCTATGCCGACTGCTTCCATACCGAAGCTGCGCTTGTCCGCCCGCAGATCACCTGCGGCACGCACGCGCTGGCCGTCGCGCTGAGCGCGAATCTGCTGCCGGGCGACGAGCTTTTAAGCCCGAACGGCGCGCCGTATGACACGCTGGAGGAGGTCATCGGCATCCGTCCGTCCAAGTGTTCGCTGATGGAATACGGCGTGCAGTACCGGCAGGTCGACCTGCTGCCGGACGGCACGTTCGATTTTGACGGCATCCGCGCCGCGATCGGCCCCAAAACAAAGCTCATCACCATCCAGCGCTCGAAGGGCTACGCGACAAGGCCGTCGTTCTCCGTCGCGCAGATCGGGGAGCTGATCGCGTTCTGCAAGCAGTGCAGGCCGGACGTTCTGTGCATGGTCGACAACTGCTACGGCGAATTTGTCGAGCGGGCCGAGCCGTCGGACGTGGGCGCGGACATGATCGTCGGCAGCCTGATCAAAAACCCCGGCGGCGGACTGGCTCCCATCGGCGGCTATATCTGCGGCACGGCGGAATGCGTCGAGCGCTGCGCCTACCGTCTCTCGGCCCCCGGCCTCGGACAGGAGGTCGGCGCGAATCTCGGCTTGCTGCCCAGTCTGTACGAGGGCTTCTTCCTGGCCCCGAACGTCGTTTCCGGGGCGCTCAAGGGCGCGATTTTTGCCGCGAATGTGTACGAGCGGCTGGGCTTCCGCGTCGTGCCGAACGGGACGGAATCGCGGCACGATATCATTCAGGCCGTCGAGCTTGGCTCGGCGGAGGGGATGCTGGCCTTCTGCCGCGGCATTCAGGCGGCGGCCCCGGTCGACAGCTATGTGACCCCCGTCCCGTGGGCCATGCCGGGCTACGACGCGGAGGTCGTGATGGCGGCGGGCGCGTTCGTGCAGGGCTCGTCCATCGAGCTGTCCGCCGACGGCCCCATCCGCGAGCCATACGCGGTCTATTTCCAGGGCGGCCTGACGTGGTACCACGCAAAGCTCGGCATTCTGATGAGCCTGCAGAAGCTCATGGACGCGGGCCTTGCGAAGCTGCCGGGATAAAAGGAAGGCAAAACCGTATGCACTTGCATACCTCAATGTAGGGGCCGATGCCCACATCGGCCCACTGGAAAGTTGCGAATTCGCCGTAGATTCCCGTAAAAACGGTGCATTCTGCCGGGCCGATGTGGGCATCGGCCCCTACACGCGGTGAAGGATATTTATTCAGAGAAAGGAACCGGCGGTGACGCTGCCGGAGATAACAATTATGTGGTTTTGGCTTGCAATTATTGCGCTGCTCTGCTGGAGCGGCTCGGATCTATTTTCGAAAATCGGCTGCCGTGACGGGCGGGACAAATATAATCCGCTCAAGATGGTCATTGCCGTCGGCGTTGTGATGGGCCTTCACGCGGCGTATGAGATCTTCGTCGGCGGGGCTGTCGTCACATGGCACGTGATCTGGACCTATCTGCCCGTATCGCTTCTGTACATCGGCTCCATGACGCTGGGCTATGTCGGCCTGCGGTACATTGAGCTTTCCATTTCGTCCCCCATCTGCAATTCCTCCGGCGCGCTGGTCGCGGTCCTGTGCCTGATCACCGGGACGCTGGACGAGTCCATTACCGGCTCCATGCGCTATCTGGTCATCGGCGCGGTGGCGCTGGTGTGCATCGGCGCGGTCGGCCTCGGCATTGTCGAGTCGACGGAGGACGACGAGCTGCGCAGAAAGCGGCAGGAGGGCTCCAACTATAAATACGCCAAGTCGTGGCTGGCGCTGTGCCTGCCGCTGGCGTACTGCCTGCTCGATGCGGCGGGTACGTTTGCGGACTCGCTCGTGCTCCGCACGCTGGACGAGGATTCGGCCAACTGCGCGTATGAGCTGACGTTCCTCGCCGCCGCCGTGATCTGCTTTATTTATGTTGTTGTGATCAAAAAGGACAAGCTCGTCTTCAAGGCCGAAGCGCCCAAGTATGCGGGTGCGCTGTTCGAGACGGCGGGGCAGTTCGCGTATATCTACGCGCTGGCCGACGAGGCGCACGTTGCGCTCTCGGCCCCCATCATCTCGTCCTACTGCGCCGCGTCCGTCCTCTGGAGCCGCATTTTCCTGAAGGAAAAGCTCTCCTGGAAGCATTACGTCATGATCGCGCTGGTCGTGATCGGCATCGTCATGATCGGCATATTCGATATCTGACAGGTACGCAAACTGCCCCCGGCGAGCCTCGCCGGGGGCAGTTTGGTTCAGGATACCGGCTTTGCGGTGTCCGTGGTGTTTGTCGGGGGATCCTCGTCCTGTCCGGCTTCCTTCGGAAGCGCGAAGGGGACGACGTCGTCCGGCTGGATCTCGATGCGGCTGCTGCCGGGTTCGAGCACGCGCGTGCCGTTCGGGACGGTGACCTTGCTGGTCGTGCCGCGCGCGGGATCCTTTGTCTCGCGCGGGTTTCCGTTGGCCGGTTCATACCACTCGTTGGCGCCGTGCATGAGAACAGGGGTTCCGTCCTCGGCCAGGTTCCAGATCAGGGCCATGGCCTGCTCCGGCGTGTTGACGCAGCCGTGGGAGCCGCCGTAGACATAGAAGCTTGCGCCGAAGTTCGACCGCCACGATGCGTCGTGCAGGCCGATGATGTCGCCGACCACGCTGACCCAGTATTTGACGAAGACGAGATAATCGTCACCCTTGAGCCAGACGTCGTGCTCCTTGCCGTGCGTCTCGTACAGGCCGGTCGGGGTCTGGTGGCCGTTGAGCGCGCCGGTCACGATATTGGTGTTGACGACCAGACGGCCGTCCTTGATAAAGGTCATCTGCTGGTTGTCGAAGTCGACCTCGATATAGCTGTCGCCCAGCGAGAAGGGCTTGCCGTCCTTGTCATAGCAGACGGCCTCGGCAGATACGGAGCCGGGCTGCATCGTCAGCAGCTGCGTGCGGATCTGCTCCGTCAGGCTCTGCACGTCGATCCGATAGTCGCAGGTGATAAACCTGATCTCCGTCAGGCTCTTGACCCACGAATCGAACAGGAACGGCGCGTCCTGCTTGCTGTAGCCCTCGGCCAGCTTGGAAACCTTTTCGCTCAGAACCTTTTCGTCAACCGTGACTGTTCCGTCCGGGTCCAGGTCTACGATGGAAGCCAGATCATGGCTTGTGAGCGTTTCCTCGCCGTGCGGCAGATACTGCGCGGTATCTGCGTTGAATGTCACCTTGATTTCAAGCTCTGCCAGCGCCTTGCGGAACAGGCTGTCCGGCGTGTCTCGCAGCGTCGCAGTCGTAATCTCGGGCTGCTTGTAGCAGTCAACCGAGGTCAGTTCAAACGCCGCGTCCTGCGGCCCGTCCGCCGTGACGCCGAGCGAAGCGGCCGACGCGCGCAGACCGTCCAGAACGGCCGGCTCATTCAGTTCGTTGCCGGGAACCTCGGCGTGGACGGTATAGACGCCGTCCTCCAGCACAGTATAGGCGTTCTCCGCCGCCGTGCGCTTCATGCTCTGCAGGTCGGCCAAAACTGCTGCCGCGTCAAATTGCTCCATGCTGACGGTGCAGGGATAAGGCGCGGGATGGGCGTTTTTTGCCCAGTTCAGCTTTTCGCGGATGCCGAGCGCGGCAAACTGCTCAGCTGTCATACGATCCGTCTCAGAAAACTGCGCTGTGACCTTATTCATCAGATCGTCGCGCAGACCGAGTTTCTGTAAATCATACTCGCTGACCGGCGAACCGTCCTCCGTTACCGTAAGTGTGACACTGTCAACGGCGGCAGTCATGGACGCATACTGTGCGTAAACAGTGCTGTGCGCCTGCTCCGCCTGCGCTGCTTTGGTCGAAAGCCAGTACCAACCGCCTGCGGCAGCCGCTGCAAGCACAACAATCACAATGATAATCACCCAAAGGGCGCGATGCTTTTTCATGCTTTTCCTCCGCTCCAGCGCGGCGTCTTGTCCCGCGCGTTCTCTTCTGCTGAAATTATAACAGATTCCGCCATAAATTCAACACGTTTCGCGCGGGATTCCAATTTTTTCTTTGCGCTGCGCGTCCCGGCGCGGTATAATAAAGAAACTATCGCGATCGGAGGGCTTGTTATGCTTGATCTGCTCTGTCCCGTGTGCGGCGGGAGGCTTGCGCGGGAGAAAACCGTCTGGCGCTGCGAAAGCCGCCACAGCTTTGACGTTGCGCGCAGCGGCTATGTCAATCTCCTGCCGCCCTCGGCGTCCGGAAAACGCCATGGCGACGATAAGCGCATGGTCGCGGCGCGCACGGCGTTTTTATACTAAAACCTAATTAAA
>DPHR01000179.1:1317-5743 GCA_003522945.1 Clostridiales bacterium | reverse complement strand
CGGCGCTCTCGCTCTCGTGGCAGACCGCCGGCATTGCAGCGCTCGCCGCGGCGCTCCTTTCGTGGCTCTCCGGCAGGCTCGGCGCGTCCGGCGCGCGGAAGTAAAAGGCCAATAGTATGAAAAAATCCGTATGCTTTATCGAAACCGAAAAGCATACGGATTTTTTTACTCTTCGCTTGGTTCCGGTTCGGATGCCGGTTCCGTTTCTCCGCGGCGGCGGAACTTTGGCAGAGCGCGGTTCAGGCACGCGCTCAAAAGCAGAATGTACTGGCAGTAATAGAGCCAGAGCATCACGACGACGACCGTTACGAGACTGCCGTAGGTACCGTAGCTCCCCGTGGCAGAGACCCATGCCGAGAACGCCCACGAGAAGATCGACCACCCGACCGCGGCAGTCAGCGCGCCGGGCAGCACCTCGCCGAAGCGCGGGCGCAGTCCGGTGCTCCAGCGGAAGATGGCGGCAAAGAAGATCGTCAGCAGCGCGATGACCACCACAAACCGGAGGTGCAGCAGAAACGAGAAGAACGACTGCGAGCCGGGAAGGTATTTTTCCACCAGCGCCTTGATCTGCTGGCCGAAGCCGCCGAGCACGAACGAAAGGATCATCATAAGCAGCATGCCGAGCGTATAGATGATGCCGCGGGCGCGGCGCATCAGAAACCCGGCGCGGCGCGGCTGCTCATAAATATCCTCCAGCCCTCGAATGAGTGAGGCAAAGCCCATCGCCGACGACCACACCGTCGCCGCGATGGAAATGCTCAAAACGCCGACACCGCTGCTGTATACGTCCGCAATGATGACGCGGATGAGCTGGTTCATCGAGTCCGGCAGCACGGGCGCGACCGTCGTGAGGAGCTGTTCCTCAGTGATGGACGTATAAGGAAGAACAGACACGCACAAAATGACGATGGGCACGATGGAGAGAAAAAACCAGAACGCCGTCGAGGCGGCAATGGTGGCGATCTGCCGCCGGCCCATGTAGTCCGAAATGTGCTGAAAATTTTCAATCAGTTTACGAATCTTTTTCATACGGCGGATTATATCCTATTTTTCCCGCGGTAGCAAGGGGAAAATGGCGTGCTATTTACTTTCGGCGAGGAATCGTGTAGTATGGAAACGGGTGATGCAAATGAAAATGAAAAAAAGGATAGCGCTGCTTCTTGCGGCGGCCATGCTTTCCCTGATCCTCTGCGGCTGTGCGGATGACGCCGAGACGGTCGGCGCAGTCCGCAGCGACGGCAGCGTGAGCGATGCGCTCGCCACCGGCCTCGGCGTGACGGTGCCGGAGGACGAGACCGGCCGGTTCGCCTCGGCCGACGGCATCCACGCCGACGTGGACTATGCCGATATGACGTGGTACATCTACGATGCCGCGGAGCTGCTCGACAAGGCCGCGCGGCTCGGCGAAACGGCGGACGGCAAAGAGGCGGCAGACCTTTACGACTGGCTGATGGCGGAGTATGCCAAGGTGTACACGCTTGACAATCTCGCCTACATCGATTTCTACGCCCATCCCGGCGATGAGACGCTCAGCGACGCCTGCCGGCAGCTCGACAGCGTTCTCAACGAGGTGAACGACGCGCTCTGCACCGCACTCTCCGACGCGCTCGACGGCCCCGCGGGCTCCGCGCTGCGCTCGTATATCGGCGAGGATAAGGCAACCGCTCTGGTCGGCTATGATGAGCAGACCGACCGGCAGCGCGAGATCACCGAGCGCGTCTCCGAGCTGACGCTGCAGTACAACGCGCTCATCATGGAATATCTCAGCTATAACGAGGAGACCGAGAAGATCGGCGCACTCTACCGCGAGCTGGTGGATCTCCACAACGAGGAGGCGCAGATCGTCGGCTATAAAGACTATGCCGACTATGCCTACGAGGCGAGCTACGGGCGCGATTTTACGCCCGACGATGCCGCGGCGCTGTGCGAAGCGGTGAAGCCGTACGCGCGGCAGTATTTCGGCTCGCTCTATTATAATGAGGCGACGTATGCCGATTTCTCCGCGGACACCGACCTTACCGAGCGGGAGCTCGTCGGGCTCGTCACGCAGTATATGCCCCGCGTCTCGGACGACGCGGCCAAAGCGGCGGCGTATATGGAAAAGCACGGGCTGTACTTCATGGACAGCGCTGAGCGCGTCAGCGATCTCGGCTTCACCACGACGCTCGACCAGTATAATGCCCCCTTCATCTATCTCGCGCTCTATGGCGACCAGAACGACATCCAGAGTATGTTCCACGAGTTCGGCCATTATTACGACGCTTATGTGAACCCCGTGCCGGACCTTTTGCTGAGCGTCGGCTCGCTGGACATTTTTGAGATCCACTCTACCGGCATGGAAGCCCTTTCCACCGGCTGGTATGAGGATATCTACGGCGAGGATGCCGATCTCGCGCGCATCCGGTTTCTGGACAGCGCGCTCTATACCGTCTTTTCCGGCTGCCTGTTCGACGAGTTCCAGCGCGTGGTCTACGCCGACCCGACTCTGACGCCGGAGCAGATCAGCCAGACGTTCGTGACCATCGCGCGCTCTTACGGCCTGCGATCCTTCGGCAAGGAGTTTTCGCACTACTGGATGCAGGTCAACCACAACTTTGAGTCGCCCTTCTACTATATCAGCTATGCCGTGAGCATGCTCGCCTCGCTGCAGATCTACGAAATGGCGGAGAACGACTGGGCCGCGGCGGCGGACTTCTATAATGATCTCGTCTCGCTCGGCGCCTTTGATTACACGTACTGCGAGCTGCTTGACAAGGTCGGTCTCGAATGCTTCACCGACGGCCTGCCCGCGTGCGTTTCGCAGGCGGTGGAGGATATGGAAGCGCTCTGCCTTGCCTGGGAAAACGCGGCCTGAATGCGGACGGAGGGGGCTGCCCCGATAAAAAACGGCTCTCCGTCCCTACAATGGAGAGCCGTTTTTGTGGTTTAATCAGATGTATCCGCGGACAAGCGATACGCTCAGCGTGAAAAATTCGCGCATCGCGTAGTGGATGAAGCCGAACACGGTGGAGCGGGCCGGGACGCCGTAAAACGTGAATCCGCCGTTTTTCCGCGCCAGACACAGCGCGCGGAAAACATGAAAGTCGTTCGTGACGATGCCGACGCTCTCCACGTCTGTCTCCAGCGAGCGCAGCATGGGGAGACTGTAGCGCATGTTCTCCTCCGTGCTCGTGGAGCGATCCTCCAAAAGGATGCGGTCTGCGTCGATGCCGCCCGCAACGAGATGATCGCGGATGCATTCCGCCTCGCTCATCGGCTCGTCCTCACCCTGCCCGCCGGAGGCGATGCATACCGTATCCGGGTTTTCCTCCAGATAGACGCGCGCGGCGCTGATGCGCTGCCGCAGCGACCCGCTCGGGCCGTTTTCATTGACTCTCGCGCCGAGAACGATGATGGCGTCCAGCCCCTCCGGGGGCTTCTGGAATGCGCCGGAAAATACCAGGCACTCCACGGCGAGAAATACGGCGACGGCGGCGATCACGACGATATTCACTGCCCGGAGCCACGGCCGGGGGATCGGCGCGCTCTTTCCGTGCTTCCACGCCCATTTCCAGAGAAAGAAGCGGCCAAAGCATACGGCCGACAGCATCAGCCAGAGATAGAGCAGCGACTGCCCGAACCGCACGGTGATGCCCTGGCCGAGATAATATATAAGCGTCAGTATCCCGGCATACAGAAAGAGCCGGTTGATGCGTTGTTCTTTTTTTGTCATAGCGTACCTCCGGAAAAGATCTCCTGCCGGAAAGACGGGAAGAAGCCACTGAAAGTTCATTATACATAGTTTTGGGAGAAATACCAATGGGAAACGGAAAATTTGAAGGATATCTGCTCGTTGCAGATTTTGACGACACATTCTGCCCGGAGCACGGCGCTCCCGTGCCGGAGGAAAACCGGCGCGCGGCGCAGCATTTCATGGACGAGGGCGGCCTTTTCACGATCGCCACGGGGCGGGACGTGCGCTCGTATTACTCCATCCGGGACAAATTCACCGTCAACGCGCCGCTCGTACTCAGCAACGGCGCCGTGATCTTCGACGGTGAATCCGGCGAGAGCTGGTACGAGAGCTTTCTGCCGTTTTCCTGCCGGAGCGACCTTCTTGCCGCGCGCGACGCCTTTCCCGGCACGGGCATGGAGGTCCACCGCGGCGCGGATGTGCGCGTCTGCGGCAGCAACGCGACGCTCGAGAAGCACCTTTCCCGCATGGGCGTGCCGGTTTCGGAGGCCGATCCGGGACATATTCTGTATCCGTGGACGAAGGTGGTGCTTGTAGCGCCGGACGAGATCCGCGCCGAGAGCGAAACGGCGCACGCGCTCTGCGCGTGGATCGCAGCGCAGTTTCCCGGACGGTACGAGGCCGTGCCCTCCGGCGCTCTGGTGGACGTGGTCGCCGCCGGGAGCGACAAGGGCAGCGGCGTGCGGCGGCTTA
>DPHR01000179.1:397-1077 GCA_003522945.1 Clostridiales bacterium | reverse complement strand
GAGTTTCTGGATATTCTTCCGGAAAACATCGTCTGCATCGGCGACGGCTGGAACGATATTTCGATGCTGCGCGCGGCGGGCCGCGCCTTCGCGCCGGAAACGGCGCTGCCGGAGGTTTTGGCGCTTCCCGGCGTGACGAAGCTCGGCGCGCCTGGACGCTGCATCCGCGACGTGATAGACAGGCTTGAAGCGGATCAAAAATAAATTTTTATACAAATTTTCACCGAATTATTTGTTGACATTTCCAAGAGAAGAATTTATACTGAAACCAAATTCCGCAGATCGGAGCGAGATCGGCATCATGAATGTGTCCATTCGTATGTTTCGATACTTTTTTACCCGTACTATTTCATAGTATGGTAATTTGTGATGCGGAAAATGACCTTGGAAGCGAAGGCTTTTTAGGCGGCACAGATTACACTGTGCCGCTTTTTTGTTTTTGGAGGAATAACCGATGATCGTCATTTTGAAAAACGGCGCTGCCGAAGAGAAGAAAAACCAGCTTATTGGCTGGCTGAAGGAGCAGGGACTGCAGATCCACACCTCCGTCGGCGAGTATCAGACCGTTCTCGGTCTCGTGGGTGACACGAGCCGGGTCGATATGGACCTTATCGCCAGTCTCGGAATCGTAGATTCCGTCAAGCGCGTCACGGAGGCGTTCAAGTGCTGCAACCGCAAGT
>DPHR01000179.1:0-254 GCA_003522945.1 Clostridiales bacterium | reverse complement strand
CCGCAAGTTCCACCCGGACGACACCGTCGTGCAGGTCGGGGACGTGCGCATCGGCGGCGGGAACTTCGTGATGATCGCGGGCCCGTGCAGCGTCGAGAGCGAGGAGCAGATCGTCGGCATCGCAAAGGCGGTCAAGGCCTCCGGCGCGCAGATCCTCCGCGGCGGCGCTTTCAAGCCGCGCACCTCGCCCTACGATTTTCAGGGCCTTGCCGCCACGGGACTCGAGCTTTTGAAGATCGCCCGGCAGGAGACGG
>DPHR01000163.1:10267-10667 GCA_003522945.1 Clostridiales bacterium | reverse complement strand
CGGCGGCGCGGCGCTCCACGAGGAGAACTACGCGCCGCTGCACCAGAACGGCGTCATTTTCTGGCTGCGCCGCGATCTTGACAAGCTTGAGCGCGACGGCCGCCCGCTCTCCCGCGCGGGAAATCTCAACGCCATGTACGAAATGCGCGAGAAGCGCTATCTCCGCTTTGCGGACTATATCATCGACAACAACCGCGCGCTCGAGGACACCGTGGAGGACATCCGCAAGGTGATCTTATGAAGATCCTCGTCATCAACGGCCCCAATCTGAACCTTCTCGGCGTGCGGGAACCGGAGCTTTACGGAAAGCGTGACTTTGCCGCGCTCGAGGCATATATCCGCGCGTCCTGCCGGGAGCTCGGCGCAGAATGCGAGCTTTTCCAGTCCAACCACGAGGGCG
>DPHR01000163.1:6777-10107 GCA_003522945.1 Clostridiales bacterium | reverse complement strand
TTCCAGTCCAACCACGAGGGCGCGATCGTCGATGCCATCCAGTCCGCCCTCGGACGGATGGACGGCATCGTCATCAATCCCGCGGCGTATACGCACACGAGCGTCGCCATTCTCGACGCGCTCAAGGCCGTGGCGCTCCCGGCGGTGGAGGTGCATCTCACCGATATTCAAGAGCGCGAGAGCTTCCGGCACATGTCCTACGCGGGCATGGCGTGCGAAAAGACGTTCGCCGGGCTGGGCTTTGAGGGCTACCGAAGAGCGGTCGAATATCTTGTGAACCGGGGGAAAACCACATGATCCCATCCAAAGTATACGCGCTCGGCGCGTCCGGCAACCCCATCCGGGAGATCGCCGATTACGCCATGCGCCGCGCCGAAGAGGTCGGCGCGGAAAATGTTTACGATTTCAGCATCGGCTCGCCGAGCATCGCCCCGCCCGCGGCGGTGCAGGAGACGGCGCAGCGCCTTATGAAGGAAATGTCCCCCACGCAGCTGCACGCCTACAGCCCCGATCAGGGCCTGCCGGAGGTGCGTAAGGCCGTGGCGGAGTATCTGAACGACGCGTTTTCCATGACCTACGCGCCGGAGGATATCTATATGACGAGCGGCGCGTCCGCGGGCCTTGCCATCGGCTGCCGTGCGCTGCTCTCGCCGGGGGACGAGTGTATCACGCTCACGCCGTATTTTTCCGAATACCGCACCTATACCGAGGCCGCCGGCGGCGTCATGCGCGAGGTACCCTCCGAGCCGGAGACGTTCCAGCTCGATTATGAGGCCTTCGCCGCGGCGGTGAACGGGAAAACGTGGCTCGTGATCCTGAACTCCCCCAATAACCCCTCCGGCGTCGTGCTGGGGGAGGAGAGCATACGAAAAATCGCCGCTCTGCTCACCGAGCGCTCGGCGGAGTACGGTCACCCGATCTACATCCTCGCGGACGAGCCGTACCGCGATCTTGTCTACGACGGCGACGCCGTACCGTACATCCCCGGTTTCTATCCTGACACGATCTACTGCTACTCGTTCAGCAAGTCCCTCTCGCTGCCCGGCGAGCGCGTCGGCTATCTCGCCGTGCCGCCGGAGAGCAAAGACCGCGCCGCGCTGCGCGCCGCCATTTCCGGCGCGGGCCGGATGCTGGGGTATGTCTGCGCGCCGGTGCTTTTCCAGCGCGTGTGCGCCGCGTGCCTCGGCCAGACGGGGGAGCTTCGCGAGTATAAGAAAAACCGCGATCTCATCTGCGAGGGACTCGCCGCGCTCGGCTTTTCCTGCGCGAAGCCGCAGGGGGCGTTCTATCTCTTCGTAAAATCACCGGAGGAGGACGGGCGTGCCTTCTGCAAAAAGGCGATGGCGCACGATCTTCTGCTCGTGCCGGGCGACGATTTCGCCTGTCCGGGCTACGCCCGCCTTGCCTACTGCGTGCCGGAGGAGCGGCTGCGCCGCTCGCTGCCCGCCTTTGCCGCCCTCGCCGAGGAATACGGCTTAAAAGCCGAATAAACCAAAGAAAAGGCCGTGCCTCCCAAAATTGGGAGGCACGGCCGATTTTTTACCACCGCGTCGGGCGGCGCAGGGCGCTGATCTTCCGGTAGCAGCTCTGGCAGAGGCGTCCGCTCTGGTGGAGCGGGAGCGCCGCGCCGCAGCGCGCGCAGAAGCGGATGTTGTTTTTGAGATTGTAGAGCAGGATCTGGTTGATGCTCTCGGCGGCGTCCTCGCGCTTATCATAGAGCGCGTCGCGGTCGATCAGGCAGCCGAACGCCTTGGAAAACGAGAAATAGAGATCGAGCTTCCGGCAGTATTGCTCGAGCTGCGGGAGCGTGGGCGCATGTCCCTCGGGAAGCTCCGGGCAGGAGAGCGGCTGACCCTCCCGGAAGCAGCGCAGAAACGAGAAGAACAGCTCCAGAAGCTCTTCCTCCGTCTCGTCGAACGGAATGTTCGCGCACCGCAGCTCCTGCTCGCGCGTGAGCGAAAAGCCCTCCTGCCGCACCTTGCCGATGAGCGTGATGTACCGGCTGACATCGAGCTTTACATACGGCGCGACGGTCGGCATTTTGTTCCACTCGGTCAGCACCTCGAGAAGATCGTGCTCCACCTGCAATACAAGCTCGGAAAACCCGGCCACCGCCGTTTCGAGCGGCGGCACGGCCGCTTCCAGCCCCTCGCGGATGAAGTCCAGATTCTCCGTTGCGCCGACGTAGCCCTTGTCGTACATGCCGTAGCGCCCGGCGCGTCCGGCGATCTGCTGGATCTCGGCAGGCTTTAAGTCGCGCCGCTCCACGCCGTCAAACTTTCGCGTGTCCAGAAAGATCACGCGCCGGATGGGGAGATTCAGCCCCATGCCGATGGCGTCGGTCGAAATGACATACTGCATCCGCCCTTCGAGAAAGCCTTCCATCTGCCGCCGCCGCGTGGAATAGGGGAGCGCGCCGTAGATGATGGCGGGCTCCTTTCCGTGCGCACGCAGATCCTCGGCCACGGAAAGCACCCCGAGCTTCGAGAACGTGATGAGCGCGTCGCCGGGCTTTACGTCGTCAAAATCAATTTCCCGGCGCATGCACACGAGCGGCGTTTTGCGCAGATGACGGATCTCCTCCCACGTGTCGCCGGTGCTCTCAATGATGCGGATCAGAAGATCGCGCGCCTCGGGCGCGGCGCAGAGATGCACCTCCGGCGCGAGCACGCCGAGGATCGCGCGCGTCCAGGCAAAGCCGCGCTCCCGGTCGGCGATCATCTGGCACTCGTCGATCACCGCCACATCGTACCGCGCGGAGAGATCGAGCTTTTCCGCCGTGGCGGCGACGTGGGTATCCCCCTCGCGGCGGTCCTCTTCCTCGCCGGTCGTGAGCGAGCACGCAACGCCGAGATCAAGCAGCCGCTCCTGCGCTTCAAGCGCAAGCAGACGGAGCGGAGCGAGATATACGCCCGTTTTGGCTTTGCGCAGCCGCTCAAACCCGGCGTAGGTCTTGCCGGTGTTCGTCCCGCCGGTATGGAGAATAAAATGGCGCTGCATGGCGCGCGCTTCCGGGTACTCGTCCTTCGGGTTGAGCGCCACGAGCAGCTTCAGGCTCGAGCGGATCGCGCGCGGGATATAAAAGACCGAATAGAGATAGGAGAGCGGGTGCTGCAAAAGCTCCTGCACGGGAAAGGCACCCTTTTCGAGAAGCCCATCCATGTTCGCCTCCGGCTGCGCGGCGGTAAAAGAGGCAATGTCGCGCGCACTGATCGAAAGCAGCACCGCGGCATAGCGCGCGGAGAGCTTCCCGGCGAGCGGAGAAGCTGCGTTCGCGCCGAGCCATGGCGCGGCGGTCACAAACCGGCGGAGCGTTGCGCCGAGCGGCTC
>DPHR01000163.1:5884-6576 GCA_003522945.1 Clostridiales bacterium | reverse complement strand
GGTGCCGGTCTCCAGATGGAGAAAGTGCTCGATATAGCTGATGCTCTGCCCCGGCCGCAGCCGCTTGGCAAATCCGACCGCCGGGATCTGGCGGAGGATCGCTTCATGGTAGCGCGCCGCGAGCGTCGCTTCACGGCTTTCCGGCAGTGCGGCGGCATCCCATGCACTTTCCAGAAGCTGCGACGCTGCATCGAGCGCCGCATCATCCGGTATGCTTTCCGTATTTTCGGCAGACGCCGCGCGCAGCGAGCGGAAGCTATCGCTCTGCTCGGCGCGGCGGATATCGTCTGTGCGCCAGGCGCGCACGCGGCGGCCGTTCCGATAAAGACGCTGCGGCTTCGGCAGGAGAGAGGCGATCAGCTCCTCCGTCCAGCCGCGGCTTTTGAGCGTGCCCGCCGTCCATAATTTCGTATTTTTACTCACTTGCGTTGTTTCTCCTTGAAAGATCGCAAATACTATACCAGATTTTTTCCCATCGGGCAAGGCAGGGGCTTGACAGATAGACTGAATTGTGTATAATGAGCATACACAATAAAATATCCGACAGGGAGGAATGCGCGATGGAGCTTTTGTCCGTGCGCGATCTTTGCAAAAAGTATCCGGGATTTACGCTGAATCATGTCTCGTTCTCCTTGGAGAGCGGGTATATCATGGGGTTCATCGGGCGCAACGGCGCGGGAAAGACGACGACG
>DPHR01000163.1:0-5729 GCA_003522945.1 Clostridiales bacterium | reverse complement strand
AACGGCGCGGGAAAGACGACGACGCTCAAAAGCATGCTCGGCCTTGTTCATCCGGACGGCGGCACGGTGGAGATGTTCGGCATGGATCTCCGGGAAAACGAATCGGCCTGCCGCCAGCAGATCGGCGTGGTGCTGGGCGACGCGCGCTATTACGGCTCAAAGCGCCTGCGCGATGTGGCGGAGACGACGGCGCAGTTTTATGAGCATTGGGACGACGCCGCGTACCGCGAATACATGAAGCGCTTCTCGCTCGACGAGACGAAGCGCGTGCGCGAGCTGTCCACCGGCATGTGGGTCAAGTTCACGCTGGCGCTCGCCCTCTCGCACGGGGCGCGGCTCCTCCTTCTCGACGAGCCGACAAGCGGCCTTGACCCGGTGAGCCGCGATGAGCTTCTGGACATTTTCCGCGATACGGTCGCGAACGGGGAGCGCAGCATCCTGTTTTCCACGCATATTATATCCGATCTCGAGAAGTGCGCCGACCTTATCACCTACATCCACAACGGAAAGATCCTCACAAGCACCGACCGCGACACCTTTACCGACGCTTACCGCAAGGTGACCGGCGGCAAGGAGGAGCTGACAGACGCCGTAAAGGAGAGCGCCATCGGTCTGCGGGAGCAGAGCTTTGGCTTTGAAGCGATGATGAAGACGGAGGACGCAATGGCTTCCGGTCTCGCGGCGGAGCCCATCGGCATGGAGGACATCATGGTGCACATCGAACGGGAGGGGAGAGAATGAAAAATCTGCTGTATAAAGAGTTCCGGCTCGCCATCCATCCGAGCGTATACATCTTCTTCGCGCTCGCGGCGCTGCTGCTTGTGCCGTTGTATCCCTATTATGTCAGCTTTTTCTATCTGACGCTCGGCATATTCCTCACGTTCAAAACCAACCGCGCCGAGAACGACATTTTCTATTCCGCGCTCCTGCCGGTGCGCAAGGGCGACGTTGTCCGCGCCCGCGTGCTCGCCGTGGCGCTTTTGGAGCTTGCGAATATTGTCATTGCCATCCCCTTTGCGATCCTCTCCGCGAAGATCAACCCCGTCGGGGGGAACAACGCCGGCATCGAACCGAACGTCGCGTTTTTCGGCCTGTCGTTTCTGATGTACGGCGGCTTCAATCTCATTTTCTTCCCGGTGTTCTATAAAACCGGGCGGAGCGAGGGCAAGGCGTTCCTCTGGGGCGGCGTGTTTACGTTCCTCTATATCATCGCCGCGGAATCGCTCGCACAGTATATCCCCTCGCCGGTCAGCGCGTATCTTGACACGCTGGAGAAAAGCGCGCAGCTCCGCCAGCTGCCGGTGCTGTTTGCCGGGATCGCTCTCTGGGCGGCCTTTACGCTGCTCTCGGCAAAGATCAGCGCCGAGAGGTTTGAAAAGGTGGATCTATGAAGCTGACTGTGACGAATACATCGCCGCTGCCGCTCTACCGGCAGATGTATGACCAGCTTGCCGCACAGATCCTGCGCGGGGAGATAGCGCCCGGCGAGGTGCTGCCGCCGATACGGACCGTGGCGCAGGAGCTCTCGGTAAGTCTTATTTCGGTGCGGCGCGCCTGGGAAGAACTGGAGCGGGACGGCTTTATCCACACCGCCGTCGGGCGCGGGACGTTTGCCGCCGCGCTCGGCGAGACGGACAAAGCGGCCATGCGCCGCGCCATTTTAAAAGAAAAGCTCACCGACGCCGCGCAGTTCTGCGCGGCTGTCGGCGCATCCGGAGAGGAAGCGGCGGCGCTGCTGCGCGAGCTGATGAAGGAGGAAAACGCATGAGCAAAAAACTGCTGCTGATCGCCACCGGAGGCACGATCGCCTCGCGCCCGGCGGAGGACGGCCTGACGCCCGAAATGACGAGCGAGGAGCTGCTGCAATGCATCCCCGAGGTACGCTCTCTCTGCGAGATCGACACGGTGCAGCCCTTTAATCTGGACAGCACGAACATGCGTCCGCAGAATTGGGTCGAGCTCGTGAAGATCATCCGGGACAAGTATGAAAGCTACGACGGCTTTGTCATCACCCACGGCACCGACACGATGGCCTATGCCGCCGCGACGCTCTATTATCTCATCCAGAACAGCCCGAAGCCCGTCGTGCTGACCGGCTCGCAGGTTTCCATCTACGCGCGCGATACCGATGCGCGGGAGAATCTGCGCAATGCGATCACCTATGCCGCCGATGACGACGCCTGCGGCATCCATCTCGTGTTCGATAATAAGGTCATCTGCGCCAACCGCGCGCAGAAAACGCGCACGCGCAGCTTCAACGCCTTTTCGAGCATCGATTACCCGGAGGTCGCTGTCATCCGCGGCGGCGAGGTGCGCTATTATATCCGCGAGTCGTTCCCCGGCCCGGTGCGGTTTTATGATGCGCTTGACAGCCGCGTCTGCGTCATCAAGCTCATCCCCGGCATGGCGCCCGGCATTCTCGACTATGTCGCCGAGCACGCCCACGCCGTTGTCATTGAGAGTTTTGGCGTCGGCGGTGTGCCGTACTACGATAACGACGAGTTCACCGAGAAGATCGGCCACCTGCTGCGGAACCACGTGAAGGTCATTTTCACTACGCAGGTCTCCCACGAGGGGAGCGATATGGAGCTTTACCGCGTAGGCTTCCGCATCAAGAAAAAGTATGAGCTGCTCGAAGCCTATACGATGACGACGGAGGCCGTCGTCGCCAAGGTCGAATGGGCGCTGGCGAACTCCGCCGACGACGAGGAGTTCCGAAAGCTCTTTCTCACCCCTGTCGGCAACGACCGGCTCTGATTTTAAGAATAAAATGCAAAACGTCCGGAGAATGTCCTCCGGACGTTTTGCGTTGTAAGCTTTTCAGAAATCGCGGCCCTTGTAGTGGACGTGGAGCAGCTCGTGCTCACGCTCGCCGATGTCGCGCAGCAGTGTTTCAATGACGGGGTTCTGCTCGCTGCGCTTGATGAGGGCGGTCTTGTCGGCGTTGTAGAGGCCCGCGGCGCGGTCGTACTTGTCCTTCGTAAGGCCGTGCGGCTGACCCGCGCCGCCGACGCAGCCGGCGCGGCAGGTCATGACCTCGATGAGGTCAAAGTATTCGCGTCCGGTCTCGATCTCGTCGATGAGCTTCTGGGCGTTGAGAAGGCCGTTGCACACCGCGATGCGGATCGTCCGCTCGCCGACGAGCATGCTTGCCACGCGCACGCCTTCTACGCCGCGAAGACCGGAGTATTCGATGGCCATCGCCGCGTTTTTCGTTTTATCCGGGCAGCAGCAGCGCGCGACCGCTTCCGCCACGCCGCCGGTCGCGCCGAAGATGACGCCGGAGCCGGTCGTGATGCCGAACGGCATGTCCACGGCCTCGTCCTCCAGATTGGCGAAATCGATGCCGCTTTCCTTGATCATGTTGATAAGCTCGATCGTCGTGAGCACGGCGTCCACGTCGGGCTTGCCGTTGTGGGTGAACTCCTTGCGCTTCGCCTCGCCCTTCTTCGCGGTGCAGGGCATGACGGCGACGTGGTAGACCTCGCGGCCGTCGCTGTTCTTCTCATAGTGATCGCGCAGCACGGCGGCGAACATCTCCATCGGGGACTTGCAGGAGGAAATGTGGCGGAGAAGCTCGGGGCGCTGATACTCCACATACTTGACCCATGCCGGGCAGCAGGAGGTGAACATCGGGAATGTGCCGCCGTTTTTGAGCCGGTCCATAAACTCCTTCGCCTCGACGACCGTGGTGAGGTCGGCGGCGAACGAGGTATCAAACACCTCGGCCGCGCCCATGAGCCGGAGCGCCGCGACCATTTTGCCCATGGCATTTTCGCCCGGATGCAGCCCGAACGCTTCGCCGATGGCGACGCGCACTGCCGGAGCGATCTGGAACACAACGCGCTTATTCTTGTCGTGCAGCGCGCGCCATACACGGCCGATGTCGTTATACACGGTGATCGCGGCGGTGGGGCATACGGCGGCGCACTGGCCGCAGCCGATGCAGTCGGTCTCGGCGAGCTTCTGGTCAAACGCCGGCATTACGCGCAGATCGGCGCTGCGGTGCGTGAAGTCGATAATGTTCATGCCCTGGATCTCCTCGCACGTGCGCACGCAGTCGCCGCAGAGGATGCACTTGTTCGGGTCGCGCACGACCGAGGGGCTGGAGGTATCGAGCGGGAGCTGCTCGCGCGTATCCTCAAACCGGACGCGGCGTACGCCGAAGCGCAGCGCCAGCCGCCGCAGCTCGCACGCGCTGGACTTTTCGCAAACGGTGCAGTCACGGTCGTGCGAGGCGAGCAGAAGCTCGATAATCATCCGGCGGTATTTGAGCAGCCGGGCAGTGTTCGTCTGGATGGAGAGCCCGTCGCGCGGCTCCATGGAGCAGGAGGCGTCGATGCGGCCCCTGTCGTCCTCCACGACGCACATACGGCACGCGCCGTAAACGGAGAGATCGGAGTAATAGCACAGCGTCGGCATGTTGATGCCCGCCTTGCGGATAACGGCGAGAACGTTTTTCTCCCCGTCGAACGCGACGCGCTGGCCGTTGATATACATGATTCCCTTTGCCATATCTTTACACCTCCCGAATCGCGCCGAACTTGCAGTTCTTGACGCAGGCGTTGCAGCGGATGCACTTTTCCGTGTCGATCACGAACGGCGACTTGATCTCGCCGGTGATCGCATCCACCGGGCAGTTGCGCGCGCACAGGCTGCATCCCTTGCACTTTTCCGGATCGATCTGCAATACCTTTGGTTTGCCGTTGCAGAGCGGGCAGAATTTGTCGCGCACATGGCGCTCGTAGTCTTCGCGGAAGTAGCGCAGCGTGGACTGCACGGGCTTGCAGGCGCTCTGGCCCAGACCGCAGAGCGCGGTATGGGAGATCGTGTCGGAGAGATCCTCGAGAAGCTCGATATCCTCTTCGCTTCCCTCGTTGCCGACGATGCGCTCGAGAGCTTCCAGCATGCGCTTCGTACCCTCGCGGCAGGGGATGCACTTGCCGCAGGATTCCTTCTGCGTGAATTTCATAAAGAATCGGGCGACCTCGGCCATGCAGGTGTCCTCGTCCATGACGACGAGACCGCCGGAACCCATGATCGCGCCGACGTGCTTGAGTGAGTCATAGTCGAGCGGGAGATCGAGATGCTCCTCCGTGAGACAGCCGCCGCTCGGCCCGCCGATCTGCACGGCCTTGAATTTCTTTCCGTCCTTGATGCCGCCGCCGATATCGAAAATGATCTCGCGCAGCGTCGTGCCCATGGGCACTTCAATAAGGCCGGTATTTACCACGTTGCCGGTGAGCGCGAACGCCTTCGTGCCGGGAGAGCCGGCGGTGCCGACCTGCCGGAACCAAGCCGCGCCGTGCTCGATGATGAGCGGTACGGCGGCGAAGGTCTCAACGTTATTGAGCACCGTGGGCTTTGCCCAGAGACCCTTTTCCACGGTGCGCGGGGGCTTGGTGCGCGGCATGCCGCGGTTGCCCTCGATGGACGCGGTCATGGCCGAGCCCTCGCCGCAGACGAACGCGCCTGCGCCGCAGTTGATGTGCATATGGAAGCTGAAGCCGCTGCCGAGGATGTTGTCGCCCAGCAGGCCGAGCTCCTTGGCCTGCTCGATGGCGACGGTGAGCCGGTGCACGGCCATGGGGTACTCGGCGCGGACATAGATGTAGCCCTCGGTGGAGCCGGTGGCCACGCCCGCGACGATCATGCCCTCGATGACCTTGTGCGGATCGCCCTCCATGCAGGAGCGGTCCATGAAGGCGCCGGGGTCGCCCTCGTCGGCG
>DPHR01000182.1:1473-2592 GCA_003522945.1 Clostridiales bacterium | reverse complement strand
CGAAAAGACTGGCTGTCCGACGTGTGTGCTCTTGTTAATCGACGCTTTCCCCTTCGTATACAAAACATCCCGTCTCCGATGGAGGCGGGATGTTTTCGTTTATTCGTGTTTGGCGCTCGCGAGATCGACGCCGCGGAAATATTCCCTGGTGATCTTGAATATCACGGGGCTGAGCGCGAAGAGCGCGATGAAGTTCGGGATCGCCATGAGACCGTTGAGCGTGTCGGCGATGTTCCAGACAAAATCGAGCGAGGAGACGCTGCCGACGACGATCATGATAATGAAAACGAACTGGTAGACCTTCGCGGCGCGGAGACCCAGCAGGTACTGCACGCAGCGCGAGCCGTAAAGCGACCAGCCGAGGATCGTTGAATACGCAAAGAGCGTGAGCGCCACGGCGATGAACACCGAGGAGAACGTGCCGTTGAACACCGTGCCGAACGCCGCCGTGATGAGCGCGCTGCCGGGCTTTACGCCGAACGTTACGTCCACGCCGCTGATGATGATCGTGAGCGCGGTGAGCGTGCAGATGACGATGGTGTCCATGAACACCTCGAAAATGCCGTAAATGCCCTGCTCGACCGGGCCGTCGCAGTGCGCGGCGGCGTGCGCGATCGGTGCGGAGCCGAGACCGGCCTCGTTGGAGAAGGCGCTCCGGCGCAATCCCCAGACGACCGCCTGACGGATCGTGATGCCCGCCGCGCCGCCGAGAATGGCGCGGGGCGCGAACGCCGCGGAGAAGATCTCCTGGAACGCCCGGCCGACGCCGCCGAGGTTGCCGAAAATGACGATGAGCGTCATAAGGATGTACGCCACGCTCATAAACGGAATGAGTTTTTCCGTAACAGCGCCGATGCGCTTGATGCCGCCGAAGAGCACGAGCGCCGTGAGCAGCGCAAGTCCGATGCCAAGCCCCCAGCGCAGCGCCGCCTGGCCGCCGAAATCGGGGTTCACGGCGCACACCGCGTCCGTCACCGAGCCGACGATGGAGTTGGCCTGCGACATGTTGCCGATGCCGAACGCCGCGAGCGCCGCCAGCACGCTGAACGCCCCGGCGAGCCACTTCCACTTATCGCCCATGCCGTTTTTGATATAGTACATCGGGCCGCCGACCCAGTC
>DPHR01000182.1:516-1246 GCA_003522945.1 Clostridiales bacterium | reverse complement strand
GTACATCGGGCCGCCGACCCAGTCACCGCGCGCGTCGCGCTCGCGGTATTTGACGGCCAGAAGGACTTCCGAATACTTGATGACCATGCCGAGCAGCGCCGCCATCCACAGCCAGAACACCGCGCCGTAGCCGCCCATGGCGATCGCCTGCGACGTTCCGACGATGTTGCCCGTGCCGACGGTCGCGGCGAGCGCCGTCGTTACGGCCTGCAGCGGCGTGATGGCTCCGTGCGCCGTCTCCTGCTTTCGGAAGAGCTTTCCGGCGGTGTTTTTCATCGCGTAACCGAAGCGCCGGAACTGCACCGCTCCGCTGCCAACGGTCAGATAAATACCCCCGGCGAACACGCACGGCAGCAGGATGTACAGCCATGCCACGTTGTTCAGCGGCCCCGTCAGAAACCGGTACAGCCAGTGGTCATAAATCGTCATATTGCATTTCCCCTCGTTTTCCCGCGGTATCTCAAAAAATAATATGAGGATTATACGCCGTGTATGCAGGAAATGCAATAGAAAATTTTATTGATTTAACGTTTTACAGTACGCCGCACAGCAACAAATGTCACAGAGCGGCTTACGCGCGGTGCACACGGCACGTCCGTGCAGCACGAGCCGGTGGCAGAAATCGTTCGATTTCTCCGGCGGGAGGACGGCGCGCAGCGCCTTTTCGATGCGCACGGGGTCCTTGTCGTTATCGACGAGACCCAGCCGGTTCGAGAGCCGGATGCAGTGC
>DPHR01000182.1:0-347 GCA_003522945.1 Clostridiales bacterium | reverse complement strand
GAGCCGGATGCAGTGCGTGTCCACCACGACCGCGCCGGGCTGACGGAACACGTCGCCGAGAATGAGATTGGCGCTCTTGCGCCCCACGCCGGGGAGCGTCAGGAGATCGTCCATATTATCCGGCACCTTGCCGCCGTAGACCTCCGTGATGCGCTGCGCCTGCCAGACGAGATCGCGCGCCTTGCCGTGGTAAAAGCCGCAGGAGCGGATGAGCTCTTCGACCTCGCCGATGTCCGCCGCCGCCATGGCCTCCACGGTCGGGAAGCGCGCGAAGAGCGCGGGCGTGACGAGATTCACGCGCGCGTCGGTGCACTGCGCGGCGAGCCGCACCTGCACGAGCAGCCGCC
>DPHR01000025.1:7575-13864 GCA_003522945.1 Clostridiales bacterium | reverse complement strand
TGCCCTTGGGGTACACACTGGCGTAGCAATCCGTTTCCAATACGTTACTTCACACCCGCCAGCTTGCCCATCTGGTAGCTGCCGCGGATGGCGGACAGATTGTTGACGAACAGAACGTCCTTCACGCCCTTGTCCCTGGCCAGCTGGGTGACGCTGCCGCTGTAATACCGGTAGTCCACCACATACACCGTCTGGTAGTGATCCACCAGGAACGGCACAAAGGCGTTGCCGAAGGACTCCTTCACCACGATGCAGCTTTCGCCGTTGCTGACCTCCGGGTTCTCGATCACCGTGAAGGGATTGTCGCCCATGATGAACGTACCGTACTTCAGGCTGGCCGAGGCGGTGGACTCGTCAAAGATGACCTGACCGCCGGTGAGGGTGCTGTTCTCGTTGTCGCCGTACTTCATGGAGGCGGTGGCGCTGACGGGATGGTAGGCGTTCACCGTGTCCGGATCGTTCTTCATGGCATCCGGCTTGCCGCCGTCGTTGTAGAACGAGCCGAGGAAGCCCGGAAACTGGCTCACCTCATAGTCGCTGAGGTTGTGGGGCGTGATGCCCTTGGCCGTGCAGAACTGCACATAGGCGTAATACGCGCCCAGCGCCGTCCAGTGGTGGTCGGTGCGGAAATAGATGTACTCGCCGTTGTGCGGCAGGAGTGAGTTGTAGGTGTCCACGCAGTAGACATTGTCGCCCATTTGGGAATTTACATAGGCGAGGATGTCCTCCTCGCATGCAACGCCGATCGACTCGCGGTACTCACGCGGGAGCATGAGCGTCGTCCCGTGGAGGACGAATACGTCAAAGACGCGGCATTTCCCCTCCAGCAGATCGGCCGCGCGCGTCACATTGGCGGCGTAGGTGTCCGAATAATACTGGCTGAAAGCCGTATAGGTATAGGCACTGTCGCCGATCTGGATGACGGCGCCGAGCGTTACGAGCTCGTCGTCCGGGTTTTCCCCGCCCCACTCCGGTTCCGGCGTAGGCGTCGGCTCCGGGGTCGGCGTCGGTTCGCTTGTCGGCTTTGCCGGGTCGGCGCTCATCTCCGGCGCTGGCGTGGACGGAACGGGGATCTTGTCTCCGGCAGAGGCATTGCCGTACACCGTTACGGAGGAGTCGCCGTACAGCGCTTCGAGCCGCTGCGCGGCCATGATCCAGCCGTCACGCCCCGGGAACGTGTCCGAAAACCAGAGACTGATATCGGAAAAATAGCTTCCGTCCGTCACGGCGGAAAGAGAAAACTCCGGAAACGTCTCCAGCGTGCGCTTTTCCTTTGCCGACACCGTCGGGCGCAGCGGCAGTATCCACGCAATGACCGTGAGAATGCCCAGCGCGAGGAAGAACGGCAGCCCCGGCAAACGGGCGCGGCATTTCTGTTTTTCCGCATGGGCACGCCGGGCGCGGCGGCTTATGATTTCGTGTTCATCGTGCATAGGATCCCTCTCAGAACCGGAAGTATAGGAACGGATTAAAGCTGTTGCCGACAAGGCATGCGGTGCTCAGAAGCAGCAGCAGAACCGGCGCAACGCCATAGGCCGCAACGGAATAGCTTTTCTGCGCAAGGGCGCTCCCCTCTCCGGCGCGCTCCCAGCGCTTCGCAAGATACGAAAACACCGGCGTTGCCGCCGCGGCGCAGAAGATGAGCAGATACATATGGCTCTTTATCTCCGCAGTAACGGTGAAGCTCGTAAAGGCGTTGCCGTTGCCGCAGAACATGCCGCGCACGACCGCCGCGGCGAGCGGGAGCGATGTGAACTTGAAGAGCACCCACCCGAAGAGCACCGCGAGCGGGAGCGTGATGTGGGAAAGGATCGCCGAGAGCGCCTTCGGCAGCTTGTCGAGCAGCTTCTGCCAAAACAGCCGGTCGAGCATGAGCAGAACAAAGTAATAAAGCCCCCAGAGCACAAAGTTCCAGCTCGCCCCGTGCCAGAGGCCGGTAAGTGCCCAGACGATGAAGAGGTTCAGAAACGCGCGCGCTCTTCCCTTCCGGTTGCCGCCGAGCGGGATGTACACATAGTCGCGGAAAAAGGTGCCGAGCGACATATGCCACCGCCGCCAGAACTCCGTAGCCGTGCGGGATATGTAGGGATAGTTGAAGTTTTCGAGATAGTGCAGCCCGATCATCTGTCCCATGCCGATGGCCATATCGGAATAGGCGGAAAAATCGAAATAGATCTGGAACGCATACGCAATTATGCCGATCCAGAGCGCAAGTGCCGGCGTGTTGGAAAGCGCCGCAAGGTTTTCCGCCAGCTGTGAGGCCGAACTGATGGCGGCGTCCGTGAGCAGAAGCGAATCGGCAAGCGCACCGCAGGCATTTGCGAGCACCGTTTTCTTTGCAAGGCCAACGGCAAAGCGCGTACAGCCGCGCGCACGGTCGGCCGTCTCGTCGCGGCCATCGAAGAGTTCCTTCGCGATGGTCTTGTACCGGACGATGGGACCGGCGATGCACTGGTGGAAGAGCGCGGCGTAGAGCAGCACATGCCAGTATTTATCCTGCGCCTCGGCGTCGCCGCGGTACACATCCACAACATAGCTCAGAAGCTGGAACGTATAGAACGAAATACCGAGCGGCAGCGCGATGCGCTGCACGAACGCCGGTACGTCCCCGAAGATTGAGCAGACCATGCCCGCGTATTTGAAAAACCCGATCAGGCCAAGATTCACGACGCACGCGAGCGCGACCCAGAGCTTGGCGTTTTTCTCTTCCCTTTGCGCTCTTTGTACACGCAGAGCAAAATACCAGTCAAAAAGCGCCATCGCCATCAGCAGCAGCACATACACCGGCTCGCCCCACGCATAGAAGATCAGCGAGAAAACGAGCAGGCTGATGTTCTTTGCCCGCAGGCTGCGGCAGAGCGCATACACCGCCAGACTCAGCGGCAGAAACGCATAGAGAAATATCAGGCTGGAAAATACCATACGGAAACACCTTTGCGGCAAAATTTCAGAATAGATTATAGGTAAAAATTTCCGTTTTGTCAATTTCCACAAATAAAGAATGTATACAGATGCGCACGGCGCGGCATACTTCTCCGGAGGAGGGTTGCCGCATGGAGGAAAGAGAACAGGAAGCCCTGCGTGAGCTTGGCGCCGCACGGGTCGGAGAGATCCACTGCATCACGATCATCGGGCAGGTCGAAGGACATGTGATGCTGCCGCCGGACACGAAAACGACCAAGTATGAGCACATCATGCCGCTGCTCGCCGCAGTAGAGGAAGCGGAGGATATCCGCGCACTGCTCATACTGCTCAACACCGTCGGCGGCGACATTGAAGCGGGGCTCTGCCTTGCCGAGATGATCGCCGGAATGAGCAAGCCGACGGCGAGCGTCGTTCTCGGCGGCGGGCATTCCATCGGCGTGCCGCTCGCGGTGGCGGCGGCCCGGTCGTTCATCGTGCCGAGCGCCGCCGTGACGATCCACCCGGTGCGGCTCACAGGCGTTGTGATCGGCGTACCGCAGACGTACGATTACATTTCGCGCATCAGCGATAGAATCGTCCGGTTCATCACCGGCCATTCCCACATCACGCCGGAGAGATTCACCGAGTATATGATGCGCACCGGCGAGCTGACGCAGGACATCGGCAGCGTGCTCGACGGCGAGGAAGCCGTCCGAAGCGGGCTCATCGACCAGCTCGGCGGGCTTTCCGACGCGCTCGATTATCTGCACCGGCGCATAGAAAAAGAGAAGTCAGTTTGACTTCTCTTTTCTGCTGATTAAATATAAAATCAACATTACGACGCCGAGACCCAGCAGCGCGCCGGCGGTGTCGATGAGCACGTCCCGCACCTGACTGCCGCGGTGGGAGAATATCTGAAGTGTTTCGTCTATCGCGCCGGTCAGCGTGCCGAGACCCCAGGCGGTGAAAAACCGCTTTTTCCCGGCGCTCTCCAGCCGGAGGAACAGAAGCGCTGCAAACACCGCATACTCCGTGACGTGCGCCGCCTTGCGGATGAGATGGCTCGTCGGCTGCTCGGCAACGCCGTCGCCGTCCTCGTCCGTCATATAAGTGAAAGCGTCCGGCCCGAGCCCGACCTTTTCCGCCGCGGCGTTCAGGAAGAACAGGATATCGTCGCTGATTTTCCCCGAAAGCTCGCGCGAGACGAGCGAGTTGCCCCAGATGAACACGAGCGCGAGAACGATCAAAACCGTCAAAATGCGTTTGCGTTTCATTTCAGATCTGCGGCTTCTTTACGCGGATACGTGCAATGAAGCAGAAGCCTACGATGAAGAGCACGCCGCCCATCACCCACGGCATAATGCTCTCGTTCGCGAGGCGGACGAGAGAGACGAGCGGCACGATGACCGCCGACCAAGTGACCGGCAGACCCTCGAACGAGGTGCGGTTCTCGCTCGTGGTCTCCTGGCGCTTCTGCTCGGTGACGTTAAAATACCCCAGCCGGATGACGGCGCAGAGCGTATAGAACATCAGCACCGCCATGGCAACACCCGTAATGCCCATCGCGTGGCCGATGGCGCTCGGCAGCACACCGAACGACACGAGATCGCACAGCGAATCGATCTGGATGCCGAACACCTCGGCGTCCTTCGTGCGCTTCGTGGCGCGGGCGATTTTCCCGTCGAACATATCGCAGAGGCCGCAGAGGGCAAGGCCGATCACCGCCGGCCAGACCTTCCCGTCTGCCGCGGCGCAGATGCTCCCCACCGCAATGCACAGCTCTATGTATGTCAGAATGACCGATACATTCCAGAATCCAACGAATTTCTTGCTCACTGTCCGTTCTCCGTTTCAAAAAAATATATTTTATCATAAAGCACGCGGGGACATTTTTCAAGAGCGGGATTTGACGCGGCGGACACTCTCTGCTATTCTGTAAGAACACACCATACTGCACCGGAGGTCTTTTTATGACCCGTTGGGAAAATACATCGGTTTACCGCGCTCTCGGCACGCTCTCGGCACTGCCGGTGCGCGCGCTCTCGCGTCTGCCGCTCAAAGCCGGCAAACGGCGCTGCGGTCTTTCGTTTTCACAGTGGTTTTTCCTGCTCGGCATGGGGGCGATGCTCTGCGTGCCGCACGGGGCGTGGAACAATCTCTATGCCGTGCTCTTCGCGCTCGCCGCGCTCTTAGTCTACTGGTTCGGCTGCGCGGCGCGAAAGGATGCGCCGCGAAACGTCGGAGACCTCGGCCCTGCCGCGCTCGGCTTTCTTTTAATGACCGTTCTCTGTACGCTCTGGGCGGGAAACAAAGCGGGCAATCTCCGCGTGGCGCTCTTTTTCTGGACGGGCTTTCTGCTCGCGTATCTCACGGCGGCGCAGTTTCGCACACGAACCGACCGGCGCGCCGCGGCGGCGGCCCTATACATCACGCTGCTCGCCGTTTCGCTCTACGGGCTGTGGAACTATGTCACCGGCGCGGAGGCCTCGGACGTGCCGATCGACGGCGAGATGTACCGGCGGCTCGGCGCGACGCTCGAGCACGGCATCAACTGCGGCGAATTTCTCGCCATGGCGCTGCCCGTCGCGCTCGTCTGGGCGCTGACCGCCCCGACGAAGGCGCGGCGCATCGCGCTCACCGTCCCGCTTCTTCTCCCCTGCGCGGCGATTCTGCTCACATACGCCCGCACCGGTTGGATCATGCTCGCGCTCGCGCTCGTGCTGCTGCTCTGGTACAAAAAGAAGATTTTGCTGCTTCCGGCGGCGGCGCTCGGCATCGGCGCTCTGTTTCTTCTGCCGGAGAGCCTGCAGGCGCGGTTCCTATCGATGCTCGATTTCTCGAACGCTTCGGCGTCCGGACGGTTTGTGCTCTGGAGCGAGTGTCTGGCCGTGTGGAAGGATCACTGGCTGCTCGGCATCGGGCTGGGGCCGGAGAATTTCTCCGCGGCTTACGCCCCCTATGCTACCGGTCTTCTCGATTTTCAGCCGCCGCACTCCAATATGCTGTATCTTGAAATATTCCTCTCGACCGGCATAGTCGGCGAACTTTTGTTCTGCGGCTTTTTCTTCGGCATTTTCGTACGGCTGCGCCGCGCGGTACGCGCCAGGCCCGAAAAGCGGGACCGCTGGGAAGCCCAGGCTCTCATCGCCGCGCTCGCCGGAGCCGCGCTCGGCGGCATTCCGGAGTATATCTGGTTTTACCCGCGCATTCTCTTTTTCTGGTGCGCCCTCTTCGGCATGGCACTCGCCGTTTCGGGCGACAACTGAACAAGTCAATACCACCGGCGCAGCCGGTGGTTCTCTTAGAGCAAGCGGCGTGACGGAAACCGTCACGCCGCTTCAGCCTGTCGAAAACGCCTCGCAGAGTTTGCGCCCGCAGGCGCAAA
>DPHR01000025.1:1411-7284 GCA_003522945.1 Clostridiales bacterium | reverse complement strand
CGTTTGAGAGCTTGTCAAAAATACCTTTTTGATAAGCTCAAGCGGCGTGACGGAAACCGTCACGCCGCTTGTCTGCGTTATGTGTATATCAGCTGAATTTGATCTTTGTATTCTCGCCCATGGTGACCGATTCGGGATAGAGCGGCAGGAACACATAGCCCGCGTCCTGCAGCTGCTTGACAGCGCCCGGGAACGCGATGAGCGTGTTGGCGTTCCAGTCGTGGCTGAGCAGGACCGCAATGTCGAGCTGCTTTACCTGCCAGACAGCCATGCTCTGAATCTCATCGGCGGTCTTTCCGGCGACGCCGTTATCGAACACGTCGCACGACCATTCGATCCACTCGTAGCCCGCTTCCTTGACGGCCTCGGTCGGGTCGGTGCCGAGCAGCGCCTTGGCCCACGCCGAGCCGCCGGGGTAGCGGAAGATCTCCGTATGGAAGCCGGTGCATTCGTACACCCACTCGTCCTGTTTTTGGATCATTTCGATCAGACCCTCGGTCTTCTGGTAGAGATTGCCCATGGCAGCGAACTGGTGGGAGTATGTATGGTTGGCGACCGCGTGGCCTTCGGCAAACTCGCGGCGAAGCATTTCGGGCTCGTCCTCGGATTCGTTCGCCTCGTGCGAGGTGAAGAACGTCACATGGACGCCCAGCTCCTTGGCTTTGTCGAGCACCTGCGTGGTGAGGCGCGTGGGGCCGTCGTCAAATGTCCAGTAGCAGATCTTGATATCCGTTTCGCCGGCCTGCACCTTTTCCTCCAGCTCGCGGATCTTGGAAGCATACTCGCGCCGCTTGGCAAGCGTCTCTTCCACGATGTTATCGAGCCGTTCGTTCTCGGCGCGAAGCTCTTCAAGCTGCGCGGTCTTATCCTCGTTATCGGAGAGCGCCGCGGCGAGATCGGAAGCGAGCGTCTTGCCCTCGTCGCCGCCCTGCGAAATGTCCTCACGCAGCGCGTCCTGCTGCGCCTTCATGTCCTCGCTGAGCTTGTCGGTGCTTTCATCGACGAGCTGCGCCTGCGCGCGAAGATCGGCGGCGCTGGATTCGTATTCCGCGATCGGCACGGCGCGATACTGGAAAAAGGCAAACACGCCGAATCCCACCGCGACGAGCGCGAGGCCGAGCAGAACATAGTTAATTACCTTTAAGGTATTCTTCAACCTGATCCACTCCCTTCTGCATTTCCTCGTAGACGGAATTGTAGTACGCGGTGTCCTCGTCCGCGAGCTTCGTTTCGACTTCCTTTTCCACTGCCGCGATCGATTCGTCGAGCGCGGCGTTGTCGGCTTTGAGCGCGTCGATCTTTTCCTGCGTTTCGCCAAAGACCTCCTGCTCCGCCGCCGTCCATGCGGCGGCACCAGTCTCGGTCTCGGGATCAACGGCGTCGTGCCGCGTCTGTGCCGCGGCGAGCGTCTCCTGCGCCGAGGCCACGGCGCTCTCGCCGTCGGCACGGAGAGCCGCCGCCTGCTTCAGAAAGTAGACGCCGCACACGACGCCGATGACAAGGATCACCGACAGCAGCACGGTCATTACGGTGCGTTTCATCGTTTGCAATCACTCTTTTCTTTTTTATACCTTTTTTCAGCCGCAGCGCGGCTGGTTTACCCTTTTTGATAAAGCGCGAGCAGCTCTTCCGTCTGGCGCATGAGGTCAAACTCCGTCACGGCACGGCGGCGTGCGTTTTCGCCGCAGGTGCGGCGGTACATCCCGTCCGTCATGAGCCGGTGCAGCGCATCGCACAGAGCGCTCGCGTCGCCGGGCGGCACGCATTCCCCGCAGCCGTCAGCGAGATCCGCGCCCGCGCCGACGTCCGTCATAACGAGCGGCAGACCGCATTCCATCGCTTCGAGCGCGGCAAAGCTCATGGCCTCGTTATACAGCGCGCTGCTCACGTAGACGTCCGAGGAACACATCAGCGCTTCGGCGTCCGTGCGGTAGCCCGCGCGGATGACGTTTTCGTCAAGGCCCCTCTCGCGGATGCCCTCGCCCACGGCGTCAAAAAGCTCTCCGTCGCCCGCGATGAGACAAGCAAACGGAGCGTCCGTGCGCTCCTTGAGCTGCGCAAGCGCGTCCAGCAGGAAGAAAAGCCCCTTTTCCGGCGCATAGCGCGCCATGGTGAGAAAGACGAAGCAATCCTCCGGCAGCGTGAACTCCGTCCGGATGACGTTTCGCCGCGGCGGCAGGGGCTTCGGCGCAACGCCGTTGAAGATCACGCGGACCTTCTCTTCTTTGACGCCGTTTTCGCGCAGAAGGTTCGCCCCCTGCGTACAAACCGCAATGCACGCGGCATCGTGCGGTGTGATGCGCCGGTTGACGGCACGCCAGAGGAAGCTCTGGCGCACCGTAAGATGGCTCGTGAACACGACGCGCGTCTCCCGCCGCCAGAGGCGTGAGAGCACGGCGATCACATTTTCCCGCGGGTACTGCGCGTGGATAACGTCGATGCCGTTTTCCGCGCACAGCCAGGCAATGCTCTTCGCCGCGGCGAGCGCGTGCGCGGCGCGCAGGTCGAGCCGGAACACGCCGCAGCCGAGAGCCTTTGCCTTTTCCGCGAGCTCTCCGCCGTCCATGTAGGCAAGGAAGCAGCGGTGTCCCTGCGCGGAATACGTCCGCATCAGGTTTTCGACGTACTTTTCCGTTCCTGCCTTCCCGGCGTAGCTGATGAGATAGAGAATGTTCAATTTTTTAATAGAATAGCTTCGCGATCGGGCTGTCGGCGTCGAGGATCAGCGTCTTTTCCGCACCGGTCATGGACGCCTGCAGCGCGTCGAGCGCGATCATAAACGTATAGAACTCGGCTTCCTCCGGCGAGTCGTACACCTCGGAGAGAATGCGCATATACTCCGCGTCGCCCTCGGCGCGCACCGTGGCGGCGGTCGCGTCGGCGTTGGCGAGGAGGATCTGCACCTGCTTGTCGGCCTCGTTGCGGATCTCCTTGGCGCGGCTCTCGCCCTCGGCAAGATAGCCCGCGGCAATGTTGTTGCGCTCGGAGATCATGCGGCTGAACACTGCGGATTTGTTATCGTCCGGAAGGTCGATCTTCTTCGTCTCCACGGCGATGAGCTCAATGCCGTAGCGGTCGAAGGAATCGCCGATCGTCGCCATGACGGTGCGCACGAGCGTGCCGTCGCGCCCGGAGATGATCTCCGCCTGTGTCATGGACGAGAGCACGGTTTTGAGCGCGTTATACACGTTCGCATTGATGCGCCCCTCGGCATTGGATACGCTGCCGGAGAGCGTTTCGATGAAGAGGCGCGGGTCCTCGATGCGCCAGATGGCAAAGCAGTCGGCAATAAGGGTCGTCTTATCCGCGGAGATCATATCGCTCACGGGCAGGTCATAGAGCAGCACCGTATTGGGGAGCGTGCTCATCTCCTGCACAAAGGGGATCTTGAAATACAGTCCCGGCTCGCTCTTTACATCAACGACCGCGCCGAACTGGCGCACGACGCCGTATTCGTTCGGCTGTACGACGTACAAGCTGCTCAAAAGCAGCACGAGGATCACAACGGCGAGCACCGCGATAAGGATCGTCCGGCCGACGTGGGCGGGACGGCGGGTGTTATTATTTTCCATAATTACGGCTCCTCCCCTGTCGTGGTCGTTGTGTTCGTGCCGGTGAAGCTCTCGAGCGGGAGAACGGTCTGCAGCGTGCTGCCGTCCCTGCCGGTGATAACGATCTTCATATCCGGGAACACCTTGGCGATCATTTCATAGAACAGGCGCTGGCGCGTGATCTCCGGATACTTGGAGTATTCGGCGTACAGCTCCGTGAAGCGCGAGGCCTGACCCTCGGCCTCGGCAATGCGGGACTCCTTGTAGGCCTCGGCCTGCTGCAATATCTCGTCCGCGTTCGCCTTGGCGGCGGGCAGCTGCTCGTTGGCGTACTTGTTCGCATTGTTGATGGCGGTCTCCGCCTCCTGCTTGGAGGTCTCCACCGCCTTGAACGCCTGCTGCACCTCGAGCGTGGGGGGCTCGGCGTCCTGCAGGGCGATGTTCACGAGCACAAGACCGATATCCTCCTGCTCGAGACGGGTGCTGATCTTGTCGCGGATGACGCCCTGGATCTCCGCCTTGCCGGTCGTGATGATATCGTCCACGCCGTAAAGGCCGATCGTATCGCGGATATAGCTCTGGCAGAGCATTTTCAAAATGGCTTCCGGCTCTTCGCTGTTATAAAGGTACTTCACCGGATCGTCCACGCGGTATTCCACATAGAAATCCACGTTGACGAAGTTGAAGTCCACGCTGATCATGAGCGATTCGTCCTCGTTGTTCACGTTCGTGCGCAGATCGTAGCCGAGAGCAAAGCCCTGCGTCGCCTTGCTGACGATGGTTTTCTGCTGGATGATGGGGATCTTGAACTTGAGGCCGGACGTGCTCACAACGGACGGCTTGCCGAACGTGGTGATAACGGCGTATTCGTCCTCCTGCAGCTGGTACACCGAGCCGAAGCCCAGCGCGCCGACGAGCACGAGCACCGCCGCGGCCGTCACGATCGTGCGCGGCAGGGTCTTTTTCCCGTCGCCGCCGTCCTTTTTGCGCGTGGTGCCGAGCACGATGAGCACGGCCGCCGCCGCAAGGACGAGGATGAGTGTGATAAGGCTCATGGGATTCTCCTTTCTTTATGCGGCGGAAAACGTCTGCTCCGCCGTATAACAGCATAGCACAGCGCACACCGTTTGTCCAGAAAAGCCGCGTTCAAAGCTCGAGCGCGAACCACTCCCTGCCGGTCTCCCGGAAGCCGAGCGAGAGGAACATATTCCGGCTCTGCGTGTTGAACGAATAGATGTTCGCCGTCACGCGCTCCATGCCCTTTTCGCGGGCAAGATCGAGCATGGCGCGGACACACCGGCGGCCGATGTGCCGGTTCTGGTATTGCCTGCAGATCACGATGGCGAGCTCGCCGCTATTTCGCAGCGACACGTCGCCCACCAGAACGCCGCGGTACGATATATAATAGCATGCCCCGTGTGTGCTCAGATACTTATACATGGCGTTGAGCCGCTCGCTCGTATAAACATGGTCGATGTTATCGACCTGACGGCACACGTCCGGATCCTGATACCACGGAAGCGCCGTTTCCTCATTCGGGTAATACGGCACGAGCGAAATCTCTTCGTCCACGACGCGCACACTGGCGGGATCGGCCATTTCTCTCTTCCTTTCTCTACGCAAACCGGCCGTATGCGCAGATCGCACGCATACGGCATGGTTTTTATCTTTTCACTTTCCGCACCGGGCGGGTGATGCTGCGGATGAGGAGCGTGCCGAGCACCGCCGCGCCGATGAAGAGCACGGCAGCGGCTACGGCGAGCACCGTGACCGTCCAGCGGAGATTTTCGATCTCCGCATCCGAAGCATCCGGCGTCTCCGGCGCAGGCGATGGCGTCGGCTCAGCGGTCGGCGAGGGCGACGGTGTTGCCGCCTCCGGCACGGTGATAAGGCCGTAGCGCTGCATCGTTTCCTCGCGCGTATCGTAGATATAAAGTCCCGGCTCGCCGCCCTCGGGCCGCGCGTAGAACACAACGTACTCTCCCCCGTCCTCCGGCAGATACGCCCGGCACACGCTGCCGAGCAGCGCATAATTGCCGAGAACGCAGCCCTCCGGCGGCCGGACGGAGAGCATCGCGGCGTCGAGGATCGTGTACGTTCTCCCCTCCGCGGTGAAGATCGTCCGACCGGCGGCAGGCGTCGCCTCCGGGATCTCCGGCTCGGTCGTATCGACATGGTTGTCGCTTGTCGGCTGCGCGGCGGTGTCCTGCGCCTGCCGCGTGACGGCGAGCGTATACACCCTCTGCGCGCCGTTCCCGGCGGTGACGGTCACGGTCACATAGTTCAGCCCGACGGAGAGCGAGCCGTTCCCGCTTACGGCGG
>DPHR01000025.1:476-1220 GCA_003522945.1 Clostridiales bacterium | reverse complement strand
AGCCGTTCCCGCTTACGGCGGTGGCTGCCGAAGCGTCGTTCTTCACGGCGCTCACGGCGAGCCACGTCGTTTCATACGGCACCGTCACGGCGTAGTTCGTCACATTGGCGGAAAATGCCGGGGAGAGCGTGCCGGGATCGATGTAGAGCGCGGAGAGTGTGCAGTCGGAAGAGGCCGACGTGATCGTCACCGATGCGCTGTGGGAAGCGTACTCCACGCTCACCGCGTCGCCCCCGGCATTGCTCGCGCTGCACGCCGTCGGGCGGAGCGCCGTTGTGCCGATGGCGCGGGCCGTGAAGCTCAGGTTGAGAGAGAATTTTCCCTCGCCGCTGCCGCTGTAGTCCACGATACGCAAACTCCCGCCGTTATCCTGCACCGCCGCGTTGCCGAGCCCGCCCGATGCGCCGGTGTAGGTAAGATAGTCCGTGTCGTACACGAGCGTCAGATCGATGCCCGCAACGGCGGAGGTCGTATACACGTTCACCGTGACGGTGTTTCCGACAACGACGCTCGGATCGGAGAACATCACGTCCGTGTCCGCCGCCCTGGCGCTCACCGTGAGCCACGGCAGCAGCGCTGCGGCGACGAGCAGCGCGAGGATCGGTTTTCTTTGTTTCATCGGCAAGCCCTCCTTACGGCGTGATCGTCGCCGTGCCGAGCAGATGGTTTCGTATGCGGATAAGATCGTTGATCGCCGCCGTGCCGCTGCGGTCCACGTCCGCCGCGGCCAGACTCAGCCCGGTC
>DPHR01000025.1:0-273 GCA_003522945.1 Clostridiales bacterium | reverse complement strand
GGCCAGACTCAGCCCGGTCAGCTCGCCGGTGCCGAGAAGGTGGTTGCGCAGCTTGATGAGATCGCTGATGGTGACGGCGCCGTCGCCGTTGATGTCGCCCGCGACGACGACGTACCCGGAAGCGAACACCGCTTCCGCGCCGTCGAGTTCATACGTGATCTTCACAAAATCGCCGGTACACATCGGCGCGTCCGTCGCCTTGGCAGCGCCCGTGGCGTCCGTCACGGTGAGCGTTCCGCCGCTCACGCCGAGCGACGAAGTAAACGCGGCAAA
>DPHR01000139.1:1007-6984 GCA_003522945.1 Clostridiales bacterium | reverse complement strand
CGCGAGGCGCGGCGCACCGGCGCGATGCCGTCCGCAGCGATGCGCGTTCTGGCGTGCCTGAGCCCCGTGGTCTGGAACGGCGTCGTCATCGGCGCGGTGCTCGCGTGGAGCTTCGCGCGCGACGCCTTCTGGCAGAGCTTCCTGCTCTTCGGCGCGGAGGTCGCGCTCGGTGAGGCGGGCGTGCTGTTCCTGCTCGGCATGCCGCTCATCTCGCTCATCCCCCGGATCTTTCATTTGGAAAGGAAGAACGCCGCATGAAATCGCTGCGCGAGCTTTACACCGTCGGGCGAGGCCCGTCCAGCTCCCACACCATCGGCCCCACGCGCGCCTGCTGTCTCTTCCGCGAGGAACACCCGGACGCCGACCGGTATGAGGTCGCGCTCTTCGGCTCGCTCGCCCTGACCGGGCGCGGCCATCTGACCGACGTCGCCGTGCGCGACGCGCTTGCGCCGGTGCACACCGACATCCTCTGGAACACGGAGCGCACCGACCTGCCGCACCCGAACACGATGGAGCTGCGCGCTTACAAAAACGGCGCGCTCACCGGCGAGATGACGGCCCTCTCCGTCGGCGGCGGCGCGATCTCCATCCCCGGCCGGCCCGACACCGAGTCGCCGGAGGTCTATCCGGAAACGAGCTACGCGGAGATCTCCGCCTTTTGCAGCGCGAACCGGCTGCGGCTGAGCGATTATGTGTTTCTGCGGGAAGGGGAGAAGATTCGGGACTATCTTTATGATATCTGGAACACAATGAAGCAGAGCGTGTCCGACGGTCTCACCCGCACCGGCGAGCTGCCGGGCGGACTGGAGGTCGAGCGTAAGGCGCAGTATCTCTATAACCGCCGCCACATCGACGAAAGCCCGCAGACGCGCGAAAACCGGCTCGTGTGCGCGTATGCGTTCGCCGTAGCGGAGCAGAACGCCTCCGGCGGGGAGATCGTCACGGCGCCGACGTGCGGCGCGAGCGGCGTTATGCCCGCGGCGCTCCTTTATATGCAGGAGGAGCGCGGCTTCTCCGATGAGGCGATCGTCCGCGCGCTGGCCGCGGGCGGCGTGATCGGCGATCTCATCAAGACGAACGCCTCCATCTCCGGCGCGGAGTGCGGCTGCCAGGCGGAGATCGGCTCGGCCTGCTCCATGACCGCCGCGGCGCTCGGCGAGCTTTTTGAAATGGGTCTCGGCCAGATCGGCTATGCCGCCGAGGTCGCCATGGAGCACCATCTCGGCCTTACGTGCGACCCGATCGGGGGGCTTGTGCAGATCCCGTGCATCGAGCGGAACGCCGTTGCCGCGATGCGCGCCATCAATGCGCTCTCGCTTGCAAACTTCCTTTCGGAGACGAGCAAGATCTCCTTTGACACCGTCGTTCACACGATGTATGAAACGGGACGGGACTTAAACCGCGTTTACCGCGAGACCGCCGAGGGCGGTCTGGCGAAAAATTACCATCCTGAAAAATAAGTCAAGACCACCGGCTCAGCCGGTGGTCTTGACTATACCCCCGCTTTTTTCTGCGGGAAACGCTTCCAAAAAAGCTCATTCGTCCGGCGTCAGAAAAATGCCGTCCGGCGTCGTCTCGCCGGTGTAGCCGAACCGGGTACAGAATTCCTCCGCGTACTCCGCATTTTTCTCCCCGACCCAGACGGCATCCGGCCGCTTTCCCGGGTTGAGCGAGTAGTACATCTCCAGACGGTCGAGCGTGACGCTGTCCACACCGGTCAGCCACGCAGAAAAAGCGGCGTTCCGGTAATTGCCCATAAACATCCACGTGTTTCTCGTCAGCGGAAGAACCTCCCCTCCGCGGGAAAGCGCTTCCAGCTTTTTCATGACCCGGACCGTCGTCGCGTATTCCTCTGCGGCGGTTGGGTTGGCAATAATCCCTTTCTGCGGTCCCTCTGTAATGTGTTCCGTTTGAAGGGCGATCCTGTCCTCATTTCCCTTTTGATATATCACGTATTCATATCGCAGAAACGCCGTTCCGCCAATTTGCAGAAGCGCCAGCGCGGCAAGAGTCGCCGTTGAAAAGCGGCGGAGCCACGCCTTTTCCTTTTTGAAGATGCCGCGTGCCGTGACGGCGATCACCGTAAGACTGCCCGGCACTGCGCAGGCCGCAGCAGAAAAAACCGCATACTGTCTCTGGTTGGACGCCATGATGATCAGTCCGGAATATATCATGCACGGGAGCCAGAACAGGAAAGCGAAGCGCCGGAGCGTTTCGGCTCTTTCCCGGTGGGCGATAAAGAAGCAAAGCAACGCCAGCACATTGGCTGCATACATCATGAAATTGGGATCGTTCCACGCACTGACGTACAACACTTCCGCTGCAATCGTCAATATCGTTCCGATGAGAAAATACGCCGGAGCGTGCCTCTCCCGGTGTTTATCCAAAAGTGCTGCCGGTATCATCAGCAGGACCAGAACCATGCACGCTCCCGGACGCCAATGCCCATGATAAAAAACAAGCCGGGGATAATCCATCACAGCTTGGCACACGGACTTCAGGAGAGACGTGCGTTCCGGGTGCGCGGGATCCGAAAAAATTCCTTTGAGTATTTCATCCAGGCGGGACAGATCCGCGCCGGCAAGTCCGACAAAGAAAAAGACGATGGCAAGTCCTGCTGCTCCGAGCGTGAAAAGACCGAATGGGCGCGGATAAAACGCCGGGAGTTTTTTCTTTTTCCGCGGAATGAACACAAAAAGCGCATAAAGAAGATATACAGCAATAAGATACGGGCAGCACAGAACCGAACCGGCAAAGGAAAGCCCCGCGAGAATATAGGCTGCGCGGCTTTCCTCTTCCGCGGGGACAAGCAGCGCTCCCGTCATAGCCATAAGGAGAATGCCGAGAGAATTATAGCTCAGCGCGTTGATGCCGTAAGGCGCATATACCGCAAGAGCAAGCGCACCGGCGGCCGCGCCCAGAGAATGATAGCGTCTCAAACGCAGATAAACTGTGGCTGCCACAAGGCACTGCACTGCCACATACAGATACCGCAGCGCAAGATAAATGCCTGCGGTGCCGCCGGTCAGCCGGGTAAAAAGCAGCACGGGAAGATACAGCAGCACACTGGAGAGCTGCGACATATGCCATTCGTCAACGAGCAGCCTGTCGCCCTGTGTCAGCCGGTAGGCAATTGTCGGATAAAACGCTTCGTCCGCCTCAGCAAAGCCGTACCGGCAGCGCCAGCAGAAAAAAACCGCCGTGAGACCAAGTAACATAAAAAAGACGGCGTCATTTTCTCTCGTGCGTGTTTTTTTCATAAGCAGCGTTCCCCCATGACCATATTCTTTGTATATTTTACTCTTTTTTTTGGTAAGCCGTCAATACGCCGGTTTTTCAACGTCCGGGAACAGCCGTCTCCCCTTTTTTACCGAAAATTCTGTCATCTTTTTTACACATATTTGTATTGACGCGCCTTTTCCCTCATGGTATAAAAAAAGCATGAACCTGGCGGGAACCGCTCCGGCGGCATTCCCTTGGCGCAACGATATGAAAGGACGGAAAAACCATGAGCAAAGAAGAGAAGATCCCCGAAACCAAAGCCGAAGAGAGAGCTGAAGAGGACGTCGAGACCGAATTCGTAAAGGAAATGGCCGTAGAGCCCGTGGAAGTTCCGGATGTCACCTACGAAGGCGAGATCGTTGGCTGGACGGAGCATATGCCCCACCATGAAGGCGAACACCACGAACACCATGAGCACCACAAGGAAGATCCCGAGGAGCTCGTGGAGACCGAGTTCGTGAAGGAAATGGCCGTAGAGCCCGTGGAAGTTCCCGATGTCACCTACGAAGGCGAGATCGTCGGCTGGACGGAGCACATGCCCCACCACGAGCATACCGAGGAAAAGAAGTAAATCGGAAGTAAATCGCCATATACAGCCGGCCGGACGCACAGGCGTCCGGCCGGTTTTTGCCTTTTTTTATTTAAGCGGGGCTTTTGCCCATTCGCTCTCGATCCGGCGCAGCAGCTCATCAAAGCCGCCGTTCGGCCAGATGGAGATGTCCGCGCCGTCCCGGTTGATAAGGCAGTCGGTGAGAAGAAATACCTTCATGCCGGTCGTTTCCGCGATCATGTCTTCCTGCGCGTCGTTGCCGACCATCAGACATTCCTCGGGCGACAGCCCGAGCCGCTGCGCGGCATCCCGGTAGTAATCGGGATTCGGCTTGCAGTATGCGGAATTTTCATAGGTCGTTACAAACGCGAAATCCTCCGGCGTGAGCCCTGCCCAGCGGATGCGGGCGCAGGTTGCGATGCTCGGGAAAATCGGATTTGTGGCGAGCGCGACGCGGTAGCCGAGCCGTTGGATCTTTGCGACTGTTTCCGCGGCTCTGTCGTTCCGAGGGCAGAAGACGCTTGCCCGTTGAAAATCGTCGGCGTAAAATTCTTCAAAGAGGGGCTTATCTCTCCCCGTTTTCTCCGCGCCGTAGGTCCTGGAAAACCTCTCCCAGAAAGCTGCCTCGTTCGTCTGCGCGCCGGTATTTTTCACCATGGCGGCCGTACCCGCCCAGACCGTATCGATCAGCGTTTTCGGCTCGTACCCGTAGGGAGCAAGCTTCGCTGCGAGAAGCTTGAAATAGCCTTTCGTAAATTCATCCTGATCCATCGGGAGCAGTGTCCCGTCCAGATCAAACAGTATCGCCTTGATCATCTGTGTAGCTGCCCTGCTTTCCTGCTTTGATTTTTCGCGGACCGCGCTGCCTTGCCAGGTTTCGGTCCGCGGCGCTTTATTATAGCAAAATCCGGCCCGCACGTCTACCGGGGCGATATGCGCTGCTGCGGTTTCGGTTTTTTATCTAAAAAGGTTGACACAACACGCCTTTTTACTATATAATTCATATTTGTCTGATTATCTCTTATTCGCCATCTGCGCCGGGAAGACCCGGTGTTGAGAATAATGGGAAAAAATTTGAAAGGATGTGTCCCCTATGATCCGCACTTACCAGCCCAAGAAGCGCCAGCGTGCCAAGGAGCACGGCTTCCGCAAGAGAATGTCCACCGCCAACGGCCGCAAGGTCCTCGCCCGCCGCCGCGCCAAGGGCCGCAAGGAACTCTCCGCCTGAGCACCCTCTCGCCGGGAGCGATCTCTTCCTCCGGTGAAAGGGACGTGAGCGCCAATGGAGCATACCGAGACAATTAAGAAAAATTACGAGTTCCGCCGCCTCTACGCCAAGGGCAAAAGCGCGGTCACGCCGACGCTCGTCGTGTATACCCGCCGGATAAAGACCGACGGCAACCGCGTGGGCTTCACCGTCACCACCCGGCTCGGCCACGCCGTGACGCGAAACCGCGTCCGGCGGCGTCTGCGGGAGATCTACCGTCTCCACGAAGCCGAGCTGCGCCGCGGCGCGGAGCTCGTTGTTGTCGCGCGCTCGCGCAGCGTCACCGCTGCCTACAGCGAGCTGGAGCGGGATTTTCTCCGCGCCTGCCGCAAGCTCTCACTGATGCCGGAGGATACTGCCCAGTGAAAGCCGTTCTTCTCTGGCTCATCCGTTTTTACCGGAAAAATATCTCTCCCCGAAAGCCTCCCTGCTGCCGGTTTATCCCGACATGCTCCCAGTACGCGCTGGAAGCCATCGAGAAATACGGCGCTGCCAAGGGAGGCTGGCTCGCATTCAAGCGCATCTGCCGGTGCCATCCGTTCCATACCGGCGAACACGATTTTTATGACCCTGTGCCCTGAACGGGCAACGCTGAAAGACGGGAGTTACCTTCTATGATCAAAATTTTCGGCTCCGTGCTGCTGTTCTTCTACAACATCTGCAACAGCTACGGCGGAGCGATCCTTCTCTTCGGTCTCCTCGTGAAGCTCATCATGCTGCCCTTCCAGATGAAGAGCAAGCACAGCATGATGCGCACCACCATGCTCACGCCCCGCGTGAAGGAGCTGGAGAAGCGTTACGCCACCAACAAGCAGAAGTATCAGGAAGAGGTCGCCAAGCTCTATAAGGAAGCCAAGATCAACCCGATGTCCGGCTGC
>DPHR01000139.1:0-842 GCA_003522945.1 Clostridiales bacterium | reverse complement strand
AACCCGATGTCCGGCTGCCTGTGGACGCTGATTCCCTTCCCGATCGTCATCATCCTCTACTCCGTGGTTCGTCAGCCGCTCGTTGCGCTGATGAAGCTCACCCAGGAGAATATCACAACGCTCACGGACGTTGTGACCCAGCTCGGCTACTACACCGCTCCCGCCAAGACGGACGCCTATTCCCAGATGACCATCGCCAACGTGCTGCACGAGCACTTTGCCGATATCGTCTCCAACCCCGGCGTGGCGGAGTTCGCCGACAAGCTTAAGAACATCAACTTCCACTTCCTCGGTCTCAACATGATCGAGAAGCCGTCGCTCATGTTCTGGAACACTCCGGAATGGCAGAACGGCCTCTGGTACATCGCGCTGCTGATGTTCCTCATCCCGTTCATCTCCGCCGGACTTACCATTCTCCAGACGATGCTCTCCCAGAAGATGAATCCCCCGCAGGATGCCCAGACCGCCCAGACCAGCAAGACCATGAACCTCGTGATGCCGCTGATGAGTATTTATATCTGCTTCATCATGCCGGTGTCCATGGGTCTGTACTGGATCGAGCAGAGCGTGCTCGGCATCATTCAGGAAGCCATTCTCAACCGTTACTACAAGACGAAGCTCGACGCGGAAATGGCCGAGTTCAACGAGGCGCAGCGCAAGAAGGACGCCGAGATGGAAGCCAAGCGCGCCGAGACCGAGCGTCTCAAAGCCGAGGGCAAGACGCAGGTCAACGCCAACACGAGCAAGAAGCGTCTCGCCGCGCAGGAGCGCAACGCCGAGGAGCAGCGTCTTGCTGCGATCCGCGCTGCCGAGCGCGCCGCGAAGAATCCGGGCGCGGAGCT
>DPHR01000065.1 GCA_003522945.1 Clostridiales bacterium | reverse complement strand
GGCTGCGCGGCGCGCCGGTCGTGGCGCGGACGCGGCGCTCATGCCGCAGCTCTTCCTCGTCGTCCTCCATATCGAGCCGGATGGTGCGCGCGAGCTCCAGCCGCTTCTGGTACGCGCGGCGCTTCGAGCGGTAGCGCACCACAACGAAAATGTACGCGGCAAAGAGCAGCACCAGCGCCCAGAACGCGAGAATGACGCCCGGCGTGCGCAGCGTTTCGCGGAGCTGATCCTTCATGTACTCCACGCGCGAGAGATCGACCGAGGTGGTCGTGACGAGCGGCGAGGTGCCGAGCACCACGCCGTCACGGATCACGCTGATCTCGCCGACGACCTGTCCCGCGCTGACCGGCGCGGTCAGCCCATCCGCGGCGACGTCCGGCGAGAGGGTGATCGTCCGCTCGACCGCCGTCAGATCGACGTCGTTCGGCAGGAAGGCGCGGATGGTCGTGCCCGGGCGGGCCGTAACGGTGTCGGCGTCCGCGCCCATCGCAACGGGGACCTCCGTCACGGTCTCGGTGGATTTGAGAACGTCCTGATAGCTGAAGTTGTTGAAGCCCCACTCAAAGAGCGTGCGCGTGTCGGCAAAGTTGCCGTAGTACCAGCTGCCGTCGTCCTGCTGATACGCCTCCGATTTAAACACGACGGAAAGGAGCTTCACGCCGTCCTTTTCCGCGCTGGAGGCAAGACAGTATCCGGCGTCGTTCGTGTGGCCGGTCTTGATACCCTTGGCGTATTCATAGCCCCAGTCGCCCGGATAGAGAGGGTTCGTGGGGTTGACGAGCGAGTTCGTGCTCTCCAGAACGCGCTCGGAGGAAACGTTCGTGTCCGGCACGGTGTAGTTGATGGTGCTGGCGATCGTCATAAAAAGCTCGTGCTTGGCAGCCTCACGCACGATGCGCGAAAAGTCCCAGGCGGTCGTATAGTGGTTCGCGTCGGGCAGGCCGTGGGTGTTCGTGAAGTTCGTGCCGGTGCAGCCGAGCTCCGCGGCGCGGGCGTTCATGCGCGCGACGAAATCGGAGATCGAGCCGCTGACGTATTGCGCGATCACGTTGCAGGCGTCGTTGGCCGAGGCGACCATCGCGCAGTAGAGAAGGCTTTCGAGCGTCATCGTCTCCTGCTGCATGATGTACACGCTGCTGCCGCCGACGATCATATCAAAATCAAATCCCGGCTGCGCCGTGACCGGGTCGGAGAGAGCGATCTTGCCGGACTCGATATCCTCCACGGCGAGAAGGACGGTCATCACCTTCGTGAGCGAGGCGGGATAGAGCCGCTCGTCGGCATTTTTCGTATAGAGGACCGTTTCCTGGTCACCGTCCTCGGCGAGGAGCACGGCGGCGTACGTCGTGTCGATCCCCGGATCGTCGATCGCCATGGCCGCGGGCGGGACGAGCCCCAGCGCGAGCGCGGCGATAAGAGCGCATATTGCAAAGCGGATTTTTTTCATTTTTGACTTAGCCCCCGTAAGAGTATGGCATAACAGAGGTATTATAGCGTAAAACTACTGAAAAAGCAACCTTTCCCGGAGATCCGGTATCTGGAAGCGGAAGAAAAACCGCCGCGCGGCCGTCTTGTGCGCAAGAAAAGCTTGCAATATGGCGCTCTATAGTATAAAATATTTCCGCTAAATAGTGGATACAAATAATATATTCACATACGAGGAGGAGTTTCCTATGATTTCCGCAGGCGATTTTCGCAACGGAGTAACCTTTGAAATGGACGGCCAGGTCATGCAGGTCGTCGAGTTCCAGCACGTCAAGCCCGGCAAGGGCGCGGCGTTCGTGCGCACGAAGATGAAGAACGTCATCACCGGCGCTGTCGTCGAGACCAGCTTCAACCCCACCGCGAAGTTCGAGGAAGCGTTCGTCGAGCGCCGCAGCATGGAGTACAGCTACAACGACGGCAACCTTTACTACTTCATGGATCCCGAGACCTACGAGCTTGAGCCCATCGACGAGAGCATGCTCTCCGACAGCTTCCGCTTTGTGAAGGAAAACATGATCTGCACCGTCAGCTCCTACAAGGGCAAGGTGTTCGCGGTCGATCCCCCGACGTTCGTCGAGCTGACCATCACCGAGACCGACCCCGGCTTCGCCGGCAACACCGCCACCAACGCCACCAAGCCCGCCAAGCTGGAGACCGGCGCGGAGATCAAGGTGCCCCTGTTCCTCGAAGAGGGCGAGCGCATCAAGATCGACACCCGCACCGGCGAGTATCTCGAGCGCGCCAAGGGCTGAGAAGTTCTGCAATAACGTCCAACCATCAACAAAGGGAGGGTTTCTTATGACAACATCCGAAAAAGTGGCCTATCTGAAGGGTCTTGCCGAAGGCATGGGCATTCAGGAGGACGGCGGCCAGGGAAAGCTGTTCCATGTCATTATCGACATTCTGGAAGATCTTTCTCTCGATCTCGCGGACACGAAGGACGCGCTGGTCGATCTGACCGACGGCGTGGAGGAGATCAACGAAGATCTCGCCGAGCTCGAAAACGAGTTTTATGAGAGCCCCTGCTCCTGCTGCGGCGGAGACGACGAGGACGAAGAGTACGACGACGAGGACGAAGACGACACCGTCTTCTACTCCGTGGAGTGCCCGGGCTGCGGCTTTAAGCTGACCGTGGACGAGGACACGCTCGACGCGGGCTCCTTTGAGTGCCCGGAGTGCGGCGAAGTCATCGACTTTGAAAACGCCGCCGTCGAGGAAGTCGTTTTCGACGATGAAGACGACGAGGACGAAAAAGACTGATTCCAACTGCATACAAACAGCCGGAGGGAAGTTCCCTCCGGCTGTTTCTTTTTGCAGCGCGGGGCGGTCCCGCGTTTTTCGTCAGGCCAGAAAGCCGTTCAGCTCCCGTGCGGCATTTCGCAGATGCTCCACGATCCTCTCCTTCTGCGGGAGGATGCGTTCCGCCGGGCCGGAGATACTGATGGCATACTCTGCGCTTTTCCCCGGCTGCGCAAAGATCGGCACGCCGAGCGCGGCAACGCCGGGCTCATACATCTGGTCGTTGAGCATATACCCTTCCCGGCGGACCGCGGCGATCTTCTCCATAAGCTGCGACGAGGAAAGAATGAACGGACAGCTCCGCTTTTCAAATACGACCGCATCGCAGTAATCCCGTATATCCTCGTCCGTCTGCGTGGAGAGGATGGCAAGACCGGTGCAGCACAAATGCAAAAGCAGCAGTGAGCGCGTTGGGCTGCTCGCGGCGATCAGTCCCTGCTGCGGCAGTATCTCATCGAGCAGCGTTGCACGGCAGGCGTCGTACCGCCGGGTAAAGTGGACCGTTTCGTTAATCTCCCGGGAGAGCGCCGTCAGCACAGGCTTGGCCAGCTCGACCGCAGCGCGAGACATCTGCGCTCTCGCGCCGAGCGCCGCGAGCTGTATGCCGGGACGGTAGCGTCCTTCTCGGTCCGCATTCAGATAGCCGCGCTTTTCCAGCGTATAAACTATGCGGTAGGCAACCGTTTTATTCAGCCCGCTCCGCTGCGCGATCTGCGAGAGAGTGAGCTTATCCTCTTGTAAAAAAAGACTTAAGACTCCAAGCGCATTGTCCAGCGACTGAAGCAGATATTGATCCTTATTGACGGGCTCCATTCCATTCCTCCGTGACCGGCCGGATAATTTCCCGCGGGGTGTCCGGCAAAAAGCAATCATAGCATAGCATATTTTTTTTTCAAGTGCAATTTTAGGGGTTGATTTTTCCGAAAGTGCGTGGTAGCATAAAGCCGTAATTTCGGTATGCGAATTATTTGTTTCGCCAAAAGAAACTATAAGGAGGTGCAATATGAAAAAACTTGTTGTGATCAATCTTGGATCGACTTCAACAAAGATCGCGTATTTTGAAGACGCGAAAATCGTTTTCTCCGCCTCGCTGCCGCATCCGGCGGAGGAGATCCAGGCGTTTGCGAGCAACTGGGATCAGTACGATTACCGAAAGAGCGCGATCCTCGGTTTTATGGAGCAGCACGGCATAGTGCTTACCGAGCTGGATGCTTTTGTCAGCCGCGGCGGCCACACGGAACCGGTGCACAGCGGCGTTTACCGCATCACGCCGAAAATGCTTGAACAGTCGCGCAGCATGAAATACGGCAACCACGTTTCCGATCTCGGCGTCCGGCTGGCGTATGACCTTGCTCCGAACAAGCAGAACGCTTTTATCGTAGACAGTCCCTGCACGGATGAGTATGACCCGCTCTCGCGCTACTCCGGTCTGCCGGAGCTGCCCCGTGTGAGCCGCTTTCACGTGCTCAACCAGAAGGCGTCGGCGCGGCTCTACTGCCGGGAGCACGGTCTCAACTATGAGGACATCAATTTGGTCGTTGTCCACATGGGCGGCGGCACGTCCGTTGCGGCTCACAAAAAGGGCCGTCTTGCTGACGGCAACAACGGGCTTGACGGCGACGGCCCGTTCTCTACCGACCGCACCGGCGGTCTCCCCGTCGGTGGGCTGATCGACATGTGCTATTCCGGAAAATATACCCACGCGGAAATGCGCCGGAAGATCAAGGGGCAGGGCGGTCTTATGGCCTATGTCCACGACACGAATGTAAAAGCCATCGAAGCCAAGGCGCTTGCCGGAGACGAGGACTGCAAAAATGCGCTCGACGCCATGATCTACCAGACAGCGCAGGAGATCGGCAAAAAGGCCGTTACCCTCAAGGGTGACGTGAACGCCATCATCCTGACCGGCGGCATTGCCCACAGCAAATATGTTACGGATATGATCCGGGACTATGTATCGTCGATCGCCCCGGTATACGTCTATCCCGGTGAGCATGAAATGGAATCGCTCGGTGAACAGTCCTACGAAGCTCTGATCGGAAAAGCGGAGGTATTTGAACTATGATGCTGAAAAACTTTGGCCAGATGGAGCAGTTTGTCCGGGAGCAGTCCGGAAAAAAGCGCGTGGCACTCGCCGCGGCGCATGACGCCGATGCTCTCGGCTCGCTGATGATGGCCGTGGACCGCGGCATTGCCGAGGCCATTCTGATCGGCCGCCGGAAGGAGATCGTCCGCGTGCTTGATGAAATGGGAAAGGGCGCCGGAGACTTCCGCATCATTGAGGAAGAGGACGACCGCGCCGCCGCAGACAAGGCCGTCGAGCTCGTTCACTGCGGCGAAGCGGATATGCCCATGAAGGGGCTGATGCACACCTCGACCTTCATGAAGGCCATTCTGGACAAGGAGAAGGGCCTGAAGGAAGAGGGCAATCTGCTCAGCCAGGCGTCCGTTTTCGAGATCCCCGAGAAGGATCGGTTCCTCATCATCTCCGACTGCGCCGTAAACATTGATCCGGATCTGGAAACGAAGATCAAGATCACGGAAAACGCCGCAGCGCTCGCGCACACGCTCGGTATCGAGCAGCCGAAGATCGCGGTGCTCTCCGCCGTGGAGGTCGTAAACCCCAAGATCCGAAGCACCGTAGACGCCGCCGCGATGCGGGAGCGTCTCTCGGACCGGTATCTCATTGACGGTCCGCTCGCTCTGGACAATGCCATCGACGAGGCGGCGGCCCACCACAAGGGCATCGAAAGCCCCGTGGCAGGAAATGCCGACATTCTGATCGTGCCCGATCTCTGGAGCGGGAACATCTTTTCCAAAGGTCTCGTGTTCTTCGCCCACCTGCGCAGCGCCGGAACGCTCAACGGTCTGAAAGCGCCGGTCGTGATGAGCAGCCGCACAGACACCGTGGAAAACAAATATCTCTCCATCCTTACCGCTGTTTTGCAAACCATCCGCTGAAAAAATAAAACAATAAGCAGAAAGAAGGAGACCCATTATGAGTGAGAAAGTAATCAAAAAGCAGCGCAATGTGGCGATCGAGCTCTGGCGCTTCATCATGGCCATTGCGATCATCGGCTTCCATGCCGGCTTCATCATTGCGCGCTCCTGCAACGAGACCACCGGTTTCTTTATGGAAGTGAGCAACTGGTTTTTCGGCTCGAGCGAAACGCTGCTCGTGTTCACAGTGACCGCCGGCTATTTCATGGCCGCGCATTTCACCAAGCGGAAAAACGATCCGGCGTATATGTCCCGCAGCGCTGCGAGCCGCGCCTGGGAGTATACTGCCGCCCGCATCAAGACGCTGCTCCCCGTACTCATCATCGGCTACATCATTGCGATCGTCGTCTGCACCAACTTCTACTATCCCGACTACAAAACGCAGGACGTCCTCGTTATGATCGTCAACAGCATCTGGGAGTTTCTCGGCTTCCACGCCGCCGGTCTGCGCAGCACGGGCAACGAGTTCTTCAATCTTAACGGCCCGCTGTGGTTCATTTCCGGCATGATCATCGCCGGATACTTCATGTACTGGGCTCTCTGCAAGAACGAGGACGTGTTTTCCGGCTTCGTCACGCCTCTCCTCGCCATCTTCTTTGCCGGCTGGTGGTGCTTTACCGGCACCCGTGCTTCGCAGACGGCCTGGTCCACCTTCGGCGCGCAGACCACTTCCACCAACGGCATGGGCGGCAGCGCCACCGACGCGACCGCTACCATCGGTTTCAACAACGGCATCATCTTTATCGTGATCGGCATGCTCATCGGCGTGATGGTCTTCTACATGGTCCGCAGCCTGTCCGCGCGCGAATTCTCCAAGGGAGCCAAGGCCGCGCTCACGGTGCTCAACGTTGTCGTCAGCGCGCTGCTTCTCTGGTATATTCTCTGGCAGCCCACTTACTTCAAGCTCGAGCGCTGGACGGTCGCATTTCTGTGCATCGCTTTGATCACGCTCTCCCTGCTCAACCGCGATTATCTCACCGCTGCGCTGAACAACAAGGTCACGAACAGCATCTTCGGCTATCTCGGCAGCATCTCCCTGTACATTTACATGCTGCACTACCCGGTCGTCATCGCAACGCTCCGCATTCTCGGCCACAACACGCCGGAGACGATCTACTCCTTCTGGACAGTGTACATTCCCGCCACGGTCGCAACGGTCGTGCTCAGCGCTCTCGTCAACGAGATCATGAAGCGCACCATTATGAAGAAGAAATAAGCGATGCCTGTCGGTGTTCTTATTGACGTAGGCTCCGTTTTCCTGGGCGGTCTGCTCGGCGGACAGCTGGGCAGCCGCCTCCCGGAAAAGCTCAAGAAGGATCTGACGCTGGTGTTTGGCGTATCCTCCATGGCTATGGGCGTCACGTATCTCGGCAAGGTGAGCACGCTGCCGGCGGTGATCCTCTCGGTGATCCTGGGCCTTATGATCGGCGAGACCGTCCATCTCGACGGCGCGATCCGTGCCGGAGCGGGAAAAATGAACGGCGCCGTTTCGCGGCTTCTGCCGAAAAGCAGCGCCGCCATGGATGAGACGCGCATGCATCAGCTCGTGAGCATTATCGTTCTCATCTGCGCGAGCGGCACGGGCATTTTCGGTGCGCTCGATTCCGGGCTGACCGGCGACCACACCGTGCTCTGCACAAAGGCCATTCTGGACTTTTTCACGGCGGCGATCTTCGCTTCCTCGCTGGGAAGCGTCGTCGCATTCGTGGCTCTGCCGCAGCTTATCCTTCAGCTTCTTCTCTTTTTCAGCGCCGGGCTGATCCTCCCTCTGGCGAGCGCCGGTATGCAGGCGGACTTCGCCGCCTGCGGCGGCGTGCTGATGCTGGCGACCGGTCTCCGCATCGCCAACATCAAGTCGTTCCCGATCGCGGATATGCTCCCGGCCATGGTCCTCGTCATGCCGGTGTCTGCACTCTGGACGAAGATCGCCGGCTTGATGCTCTGACATCTGCCGTTTGAAATCGCCGGAAGGAATTCCCTCCGGCGGTTTTCCTTTCAAAAAGGTGTCCATGGGGTGGTCCCCGTGGACACCTTTTTCTCTCATGCGGCAAGATGCCGGACGAGCCTGGCGAGCGTTTCGGCATTCGTGTAGTAATCATAGATCTTCTGCACGCGCAGCCGCGCGGCCTCGTCCCAGCATACGTCCCCCCGCTGCTCGCAGAGCGTCTCCGCGTGGGTCTGCACGTCCGTATAGAAGTATTCCGAAAGCTCGTAGCAGACGTACCGCTCGTCCTCGTACACGCGCCGGTCTTCGACCTCCGAAAGCGGCACGAGCCGGCCGTGGACGAAGAGATGGTCCGCGTTTTCGACGTCCTCGCGGAAATACGTGAACAGGTACACGACCGGGATGGGCGCGCCGCCGTCCGTATCCCCCGCGCGCTGCGCCACGAGCGCGGAGAGGACGAGCGCTTCCTCGCCCGGCGCGCCGCCGACCGGCAGG
>DPHR01000029.1:19591-20835 GCA_003522945.1 Clostridiales bacterium | reverse complement strand
TGTCATCTATGCCCGCTATTCCTCAGACAGCCAGCGCGAAGAATCCATTGAAGGTCAGCTCCGTGAGTGCCGGGAATATGCTGAACGCAACAATATGACCATCGTTGGAACGTATATTGACCGGGCATTATCTGCAAAAACGGCAGATCGACCGGAGTTCCAGCACATGATCAAGGACAGCGCAAAAGAGCTGTTTGAGATTGTCCTTGTATGGAAGCTCGACCGCTTTTCCCGTGACCGTTACGACAGCGCACACTACAAGCACATTCTGAAAAAGAACGGCGTAAAGGTTGTTTCTGCGAAAGAGCATATCTCCGAAGGTCCGGAAGGAATCATTCTGGAAGCGATGCTGGAAGGCTATGCCGAGTTCTATTCTGCCGAGTTATCAGAAAAGATCCATCGTGGACAGAAAGAGAACGCGCTAAAAGGGAAAAACAACGGCGGTGGTGTGCCTCTCGGCTATCTGTTGGACAAGAAGGCACAGAAGCTTGCGATTGATCCTACGACTGCGCCATTAGTGGTTGAGATATTTGAAAAGTATGCTGATGGCAAAACGGTTCGTTCCATTGTTGAGGATTTCAATGCCCGCGGACTTAGAACGAAAAAGGGACAGCCGTTCAATATCAATAGTTTCAGCTCTCTGCTGAAAAACCGCAAATACATTGGCGAGTACCGTTATCAGGATGTTGTGATTGAGGGCGGCGTTCCTGCTATCGTTCCGGAAGACCTGTTCAACCGTGTGCAGGAACGCATGGAGAAGAACCGCCATGCTCCCGCAATGGCAAAAGCAAAAGAGGACTATCTGCTGACAACAAAGCTGTTCTGCGGTAAGTGTGAGCGCATGATGGTTGGTGAAAGCGGTAAGAGCCATACCGGCGCTATGCACTATTATTACAAGTGCAGCGGTGCGAAGCGCCTGAAGGATTGCGACAAGAAGGCTGTTCGCAAAGACTGGATTGAACGTGTTGTTGTCCACCTGACCATGCAGCGCGTCATGGATGAAGAGAAGATTAACAGGCTCATCGATGCAATTCTTGTTATGCAGGAGCAAGAAGACACAACAACCCCTGCGCTTCGTTCACAGCTCGCAGAAACCGAGTCCTCCATTGGAAACATTCTGAAAGCAATCGAGCAGGGCATTTTCACGCCGTCCACCAAACAGCGGCTTGATGAGCTGGAAGCACGAAAAGAAGAAATCCTTGTGAATATCCAGACTGCTGAACTGCAAAAGCCAAAGCTGACCC
>DPHR01000029.1:15874-19282 GCA_003522945.1 Clostridiales bacterium | reverse complement strand
CAACTATCAACATGGGACGCAGACAATCTCACTTGACGAGATCGCGTCGGCACTGAGTTCGGATTTTGATTGGGCTACTCCACCAAATAAGGGAGAATGCCAGAGTCTGGTCAAAAGGGGCGGACTGTAAATCCGTTGCCGAAAGGCTGCGTTGGTTCAAATCCAACTTCTCCCACCAGCTTTTTGCTATTCCCCGCCACCGGAGGTTTTCCGGTCGTGGGGAATAGCTTTTTCACTTGACAGAAGGCATCTCAAGATGGAGTCCGTTTTATTGGACACTGCTGCTGATATAATTTGCTGGAAAAAGCCAAAAGTACTATAATAAACTTGCTTGGCTGAATAGAACCGGATATGGGGGTGCGCGTCATAAAAACGAAAAGCTTGTTGACGTGTTTTCTGCATGAGAAGGAGGAGAGAAAATGTACGGAGCACTTCTGGGCGACATGATCGGAGCGCCCTACGAATTTGACAGGGGGAACAAGAGCAAGGAGTTTCCGCTCTTTTGCGAGAGTTCCCGTTTCACGGATGATTCCGTCATGACGATAGCGGTGGCGGAGGCCCTGCTGGACAGCCGGTTTTTGGACGATGACAGCATCCGGGCTGCGCTGATCAAGTCGATGCGGAAATGGGGCAAAAAGTATCCTGATGCCGGCTACGGCAGGAAGTTCCTCTGTTGGCTCAGGGAGAAAGATCCAAAGCCCTACGGCAGCTGCGGCAACGGCTCGGCCATGCGCGTTTCTGCGGCAGGCTGGCTGTTCGATACGCTCGAAGAGACGCGGGAAAAGGCCAGACTGACGGCTGAGGTCACGCATGATCATCCCGAGGGGATCAAAGGCGCGGAGGCAGCTTCCGGCGCGATCTTCCTCGCCAGGACCGGCCGCAGCAAGGAGGAGATCCGGGATTACATTGTGCAGGAGTTCGGTTATGACCTCTCCCGCACCTGTGACCAGATCCGGCCAAGCTATTATCACAATGAGAGCTGCCAGAAGACGGTGCCGGAAGCGATCACTGCCTTTCTGGAGGGGACGGATTTCGAAGATGTCATCCGGACTGCCGTTTCCCTCGGCGGCGATTGCGATACTCTAACCTGCATCGCCGGGAGCATCGCGGAGGCCTTTTACGGCGTGCCCGCCATCCTGAAGGCAGAGTGCAGGCGCCGGCTCCCGGAGGACATGGCGTATATCCTCGGCCGCTTTGATATTTCCCGGAAACACAGCCACGACGATTTTCCCGGCGATACCCTCTCCGGCAGCGGTATCATCGATGAGGCGATCGACCGCGGCTGCCAGACCGGCAGCAAAGAGAATCGGATCGGCGTTTCCGATGGGATGCTCGGAGATGCCGGGAGGGATCATTATTGATCCCCGGGGACAGTCCTTCCTGTTGACAAAAGACCGGATCAATATGATTTTGAACGCTGACAAAGGAGGTCAAGCACAATGAGAACGATTCGTGTAACCGGCAAGGGGCAGATCAAAGTCAAGCCCGACATCACCCGTATCACCATGACCCTCACCGGTGTCTTCAAGGAGTACGGTGAGACTCTGCGCCACTCATCGGAGGCTACGGAGGCGCTGAAGGACGTCCTTTCTGCCTTCGGGTTTGAGCGGTCCGATTTGAAAACGCTCAGCTTCCATGTGGACACGGAGTATGAGAGCTACCGGGACAAGAACAACGACTACAAGCGGCGTTTCGTCGGATACCGGTTCAACCACGTCCTGAAGGTGGAGTTCGAGTCCGACAACGACCGTCTGGGAAAGATCCTGTATGCCCTTGCCAACGGCAAAGTCCGGCCGGAGTTTCGTATCAGCTATACTGTGAAAGACCCGGAAGCCGCAAAGAACCTGCTGCTCGGGAAGGCCGTCACCGATGCCAAGAAAAAGGCTGCGGTTCTGACCCAGGCCGGCGGCGTCAAGCTGAAAGATATCCAGAGCATCGACTACTCCTGGGGCGAGATCAATTTTGAGTACAAACCGATGGGCGACTTGGTGATGGACTGCTGTGAACAGCCGATGACCGAAAAAGCCTATGATCTGGATATTGAGCCTGACGATGTCGATGTTTCTGATACCGTCACCGTAGTGTGGGAGATCGAATAAGACGAAAGACAAGCTGATTTTCAAGTATTCACTGTCCGATGCCTGAATGATCCCGATATCCTCATTTGAGATCCAGGACGGGGATTCACCCTCGGTTTGGTTCCGGCTTCGCTTACTCTGTCGAATTCTGTCGAACGAATTAACGGCATTTTTATGGCGGTTTTGTTGAAACAGGACAGAAAATGTGCTATTTTTATCGGGTAATTGATCAGCTGAAGAAAAAATCGATATGGAGGCGATATTATGAAACTTCAAGTGCTGATCGCCGACGCAGACCCGGATTTCCAACGAACAATGACGCAGGCGCTTTCTCGGGAGGGGGACATGGAAGCGGCCGGTGTTTCATCTGACGGGTTGGAGACCCTTTCCCTGATCCAGACGGCACGCCCGGATGTTGTGCTGCTGGACCTCATCCAGCAGCGGCTTGATGGGCTCGCTATTCTCCGCCGGCTTGCCGGACGGGAGGATGCGCCGCCGGTGCTCGTTCTCACCGGATTTGTCAATGCCGCCGTCGTTGCCGAGTGCGCAAAGCTCGGCGCGGCATATTTTATCCCCAAGCCCTGCGACACCGCGGCGCTCATGCAGTGCCTGCGGCAGTGCGCAAAAGCGGGCGGAAAATCTCCCGCGGCTGCCGCCGCGCCGGCTCCGGTGCCCGCACATCTGGAAAGCGCCGTCACCGACGTTCTCCACGAGATCGGCGTACCGGCGCATGTCAAGGGTTATCAATATCTGCGTGAAGGGATCCTCTTCACGATCCGCGGCGCGGACCCCACCGCCGGGATAACGAAAGTGCTTTATCCGACGGTGGCGAAAAAGTTCTCCTCCACGCCGTCCTGCGTAGAACGCTCGATGCGCCATGCGATCGACATCGCATGGAACCGCGGCGACGAGGACGTGCAGGAAAAGATCTTCTGCGGTGCCTTCTCCGGCAGCACGGGCAGGCCCACAAACGGCGAATTCATCGCCACGATCGCCGAGCTTGTTCTGCAGCAGATCGGCAAATAAAAAATACGGAATCCTCCCGGAAAACCGGACGGCATCTGCAGCGGATCGACCGCAGACCGGTTCACCGCGGGAAAAATATACATGCACTTCTCTCCGCAAAATAAATGGCTTTAAATAACGATCGCTTCCTGCCCGGCCCTGGTGAATGCTCACCGGAGCCGGGCAGGAAGCGTTTTTTGATCTCAGCGCATCCTCGTTTCGCCGTAAACGCCGAACCTTAAAGCGAAGCATTATGTGCTCGATGCGCAGAGCGATCCATTTGCCGGCTGACGTTTTTCACTCCTGCCGATCGAGAAGGCGGCGG
>DPHR01000029.1:15465-15695 GCA_003522945.1 Clostridiales bacterium | reverse complement strand
TCCTGCCGATCGAGAAGGCGGCGGTCATTGTGCGCAATTACACCGCACAGGCGGAGGAAAAGAGCGCCCCCAAAACCAAGAATGAAGTCACGCTCCCGCTCTTACTCGAGGACGAGGAGGAATGCCTGCGGAGTCCCGCTGAAAGGCTCTGCAGAGGTGCAGGGCGTATCAAAATGACCAGTCGCGGCAGATCGTTCTGCCGCGAACATCCTGCGTGGCGGGCAGTGGCT
>DPHR01000029.1:0-15280 GCA_003522945.1 Clostridiales bacterium | reverse complement strand
TCGGGCAGTGGCTGCCCGCCACGCTCGGATACATCGGCATCGTGTTCGTGATGTTTTCCGGCGTGCGGCGGCTGGATCTGCGCCAGAACAAAAGCTACGGCGCAGATCCGGGGTATCAGGCGTATGTGAAGAGCGCCCCGACCTTCTGCCGTTCGTCCTGCTCTATAGCGTGGCAAAGTGCAGATTCCGTGCGGCATAAATAAGATAAAACCGGGTGCAGCTTTTTGAAATGGCTGCACCCGGTTTTTGCAAATACAGAAACCATGAGACGGGCATTTGGCTCGATTGCGTGACAGTTTTATTTTTTAAAGGCAAATTGGATAGGTTAACAATCTACTGGAGGAATATTCGGCCAGTTTTACGCATTTACAATAACAATTAGAGTGTGATATCATATAAATATAAAACAGAGTTTTAAAGAATAAAACAACAGGAGGCAAGCGGTATGATTCTGGACGATTTGAGCCTGAAAGGGAAAGTTGCACTGATCACAGGCGGCGGGTCGGGCATCGGCGGAGGGATCACCCGGGGATTGGCCGAGGCGGGAGCCTCAATCGCCTGTGTCTACGGTCATCATGAGCCGACGGAGATGCGGCAATATATTGAAAGCATCGGCGGCGAGTTTCTGGCGATCCATGCCGATGTCAGCGACATGAAGGCACTTCCGGTGATCATGGAAAAAACACTGGAGCACTATGGCCGGTTGGATATACTGGTCAATAACGCTGGGATATGTCCGCGCTGTTCCGCACTGGAATATACGGAGGAGATGTGGGATCAGATCATCCAGCTCAATCAGAAATCAGTGTTTTTCCTTTCGCAGCTTGCGGCGCGGCAGTTTGTAAAGCAGAAGAGCCGCGGCAAGATCATCAATCTGGCTTCCATGATGTCATTCCTCGGCGGATTCAATACGGCTGCATATACGGCGAGCAAGTCCGCTGTTGCGGGTCTGACCAAAGTGTGTGCGAGTGAGTGGGGCGCCCTGGGGATCAACGTGAATGCGCTAGCTCCCGGCTGGATCAAAACGGGTCTTTCTGCGGCACTGGTGGCAGATACGGCGAGGTATGAATCGGTCAAAGCCCGCATTCCGATGGGGGACTGGGGCGAGCCGGACGTTTTTAAGGGCGTCGCGGTTCTGCTGGCCAGCAGCGCGTCCGACTATATCAACGGTGCAATCATTCCGGTGGACGGCGGATACCTGACAAAATAAAGGATTGACGGGGCGCCCACAAAACCATAGTATAGAAAGCAAGAAACGGATCATGTGATCTATACAGGCAATAAGGAATCGGAACAATGAAAAAAGAGCCCAGAGATTATACAATTACCGCATTGGAACGCGGCCTGAAAGTGCTGATGCTGTTTGACGGTGAGAAGAGCAGCTATACCCTCACGGAGCTGAGCCAGCTTTCCGGGATCGGAAAAAGCACGATGCTGCGCATTGCCTACACCTTCTGCGAAAACGGCTTTCTGACCTTTGACGAGAATACCCGCCGCTACTCGCTCGGCGTGTGCGTGTTCCGGCTTGGCATGGCAAAGATGAACACGCTGGATTTCCGGCGGATCGCGCTGCGGTATCTGCGCCCGCTCAGCCGCGAAACCGATATGATCTGCTATCTCGGTGTGCGGCAGGAGGATATGCTGATCATGGTCGAGCAGGTCGTGCCAAGCAGCGTTCCTGTGTGGGCGCAGCTTATGGTTCGAACCGGCGGGGAAACGAACCTGTATGCTACCGGTATCGGAAGGCTCTTCCTTGCGCAGGATACCGACGAGGAGGTCGCGGCGTATCTGGATCGGACCGCTCCGAAGCAGATCACCCCGGAGACGGTAACGGATAAGCAGAAGATCCTTGCGATGGTCCGTTGCGCGAGAGCGGAAGAATTTGACGTCAACCAGGGAGAGAGTGACCTGTATATCGCCAGTCTCTGCGCTCCAATCTATGATGTAAACGGACGCATGGTGGCGGGGATCAGCCTCTGCGGCATAAAGGAGCAGATAAACGGAGCAAACCGTTCGGAATATGAACGGATGGTTCGGCAGACGGCGGCAAAGATCTCTGAACAGCTGGGCTATATGAAGAGATAAGCCCAAATCAAAATCTGAGGTGGCATAGACACCTCGGTTTTTGACAGAATAAATTAAAACCAAGTTTTATCTAATAAAACTATGGAGGGTGAAAATGTTCGCAGTACTGGATTGTGGAACGACCACAACGCGCGTCTATATTGTAGATGAAAACCGTTCAATCCTTGCTTCCGGCCGGGAAAAGGTGGGAGTAAGAGATACGGCGATCACCGGCAGTCGCGATACGCTACGCAGCGGGATAACGAAGCTTTTCCGCGAAACGCTTTCCACGCTGGGGCTGGAAGAAACGGATATTTCCTATGTGATCGCCTCCGGTATGATCACCTCTGAGCTTGGGCTGATGGAGATCCCACATCTTATTGCGCCTGCGGGGCTTCACGAATTGGCCGAGTCCATTTATGAGGCAAAATCCGGCGAGGTGCTGCCGATTGCCTGCCCTGTATACTTCATCCGCGGGATCCGCAACGACTATGGAGCAGATGTACGCGCGGGAAAGCTCCGCACTGTAGACTTTATGCGCGGCGAAGAAGCGCAGGTCATGGGCATTCTTACGGAAACGGAGAATCGGGGGCCGTGCACGATTGTGGCTCTCAGCTCGCATACGAAGTTAATCTATGTGGATGAGAACAACCGCATCGCGGCATCGAACACAACGCTGAGCGGTCAGCTGTATGAGGCCATCTGCTCGGCGACGAGTATAGGGAAAAGCCTCCAGCCATGCGAAGCTGAGCCCTCCGGCGGGTACTCGTGGGAGGCGTTGGTCAGTATTGCTGCAGATTGTGTAAAGAACGCCGGTCTGAGCCGCACGCTTCTGATGCCGCGCTTTATGCAGGTGCTGATGCGCACGAACAGCGATGAGCGGCGCATCTTTACCGATGCCGCTCTGGCGGCGGATGATATGTACGCCTTTCGGGAGATGCGAAATTGGGGGATGGTCGGCGGACGCTATATTTTCTACGGCCACGCCGAGAGGTGCCAGATGTACGAATACATGCTTCGGCAGGAGTTCGGCGCGGATCTGCGGATCGAATGTATCCCTGGCGCAGAGGCGCAGGACCGGCTGACAGTCAACGGCGATATAGCGATCGCACTGCATAAGGGTTCATCCAAAAACTTTACATAAGAGACTGGAAAGGAGAAGAAAAATGTTTCAGATGTATGGTGTAGTTCCTCCCATGATTACGCCGTTCCGCGAGACCGGGGAGGTGGACTTTGAGGGGCTGCATACGCTGGTCGACTATCTCAGCGGCGAGGTGGACGGCCTGTTCATCAACGGCTCTTATGGCGCCGGTGTCATGATGACCGAGGAAGAACGCCGCGCCGTCACGGAAAGGACGATCGAAACGGCGGCGGGCAGAGTGCCTGTTGTGGCGCACATCGGCACGGCGGACAGCTATTCCGCGGCACGGCTGGCAAAACATGCCGCAGAAGTCGGTGCTGCGGCGGTCGCATCGGTTGGGCCGTTCTATTTCAAGCATAATCCGGACCAGATCTGTGAGTATTATCGGAAAATCGTAGAAGCCGTAGATGGGCGTGTGCCGGTATATGTTTACAACAACGTTTCCTTCCAGGGCTATACCATGGATCTGAAAACGATCCGCCGGCTGAAGGAGGAAGTCGGTGTAAACGGCATTAAGGATGCCACCTTCGACATTATGGCGATGGCCAATTACATGCGCACGTTGAAAAGCGATACATTTGACGTTGCTCTCGGTACGGAGGCCATGTGGCTCTCTGCGTGCGTGCTGGGCTGCCGTGCTTTTATCCCCGGCATCGGCAACGCATTCCCGGAAATCTGCGAAACCATGTTCCGCCAGGGCATGGAGGGCGATTTCACCTCCTGCCGCGAGACACAATTCCGCGTCAATGAAATGCGGGACATTATGTATCTCGCGCGTTCGACGCAGCTGGCGATCTATGCCATGCTGGAGATCCGCGGCATTTTGAAGACCTACCCGAGATCGCCGTTTATCCCGGCCTCCGAGGAGGAGAAGAAGCATATCCGCGGGAGACTGGTTGAGCTGGGACTTATGTGAAAAACCATAATTCTGAAACGAATTCGGAAAAATAAAGAGAAGCAGGAGGACAAAACCATGGAGATCAAGTACAGTATTTCCCCGTTTGAACTGAAAACCCTGACAACGAAGCAGATCCGCGACCGGATCCTGATTAAGACGGTGTTTGCTCCCGACGAGGCCGTGCTGACGTACAGCTTTGACGAACGATTTATTCTCGGCGGTATCATGCCTGTCCGCAACGAGATCCGTCTGGAGCCGCAGGATGAGATCCGGCAGGAATACTTCCTTCAGACACGCGAAATGGGCGTCATCAACATTGGCGGAAAAGGAAAGATCGTTGCCGATGGTCAGGTTATGGAAATGGACTTTGAGGACGGCGCGTACATTGGCTGCCGCACAAAGGACGTGGTATTTTCCAGCGAAGACCCGGAAAAACCGGCAAAGTTCTATGTGACGAGCCTTCTTTCCTTTGAAAAGCATCCCACAGTGCATATCCCGGCGAAGAAAGCCCAGTTCAACCCCTGCGGCAATCAGACGACGGCGAGCACGCGCATTGTGAAGAAGTACATTTACAAGGGCGGCCCTGTGGAAAGTGACCAGCTCCAGATGGGCATCAATTCGGTTCAGCCGGGCAATGTATGGAACACCATCCCGACGCATTCGCACAAGCGCCGCGTGGAGTGCTTCATGTATTACGGTATGCCGGAGGATGCGTTTTATATCGAAGTCATCGGCGAGGCGAAGGAAAGCCGCCATGTAATCCTCCGCAATGAGCAGGCAATCGTTTCTGCGGCGTGGCAGATGCATTTCGGCGTCGGAACAACGCATTACGATTTTATCTGGGCGATGGGCGGCGAGAACAAGGACTTCCCCGATATGGATGTCATCCCCATGACCGAAGTGGAGTAAAGGAGGAAACACCGTGGGCTGTCTCTACTGCGAAAAGAACGAAAAAATGCAGAGCTTCACTTATCCCGTATGCGAGCTCTCCACATCGGATCTTTATCTGAACCGCGAGCAGAGCTATCCCGGACGCTGCATACTTGTGCTTCGCCGCCATGCGGAGGAATTCTGCGAGCTGACGAAAGAAGAACGCGCAGCGCTGCAGGAGGATCTTGCACGCGTCACGGCAGCGCTGAAAAAGCTGTATCAACCGGGAAAGATCAACCTCGGTGTGTTTGGAGATACCGTGCGCCATTTCCATATCCATATTGTCCCCAAATATGCCGATGGGTTGGATTGGAACGGTATTTTCCAGATGAACGCCAATGCGAAGTACCCCGAGGAAAAGGATCTTGAAGCCGCGGCAAAGCAACTTCGTGAAGAAATATCCGGCGAGTAATCGCCGGTAAAAGAGAAAAAGACAAAAGAAAGGAAAAAAGACCATGAAAAAAAATCAGGTTTCTCGCGCTCCTCTGCGCCGCCGCCTTGATCATTACGCTCTTTGCCGGATGCGGAAGCAGCTCCGCCTTTGAAACCAAGCCGGAAGAAACCAAGACCTCCCAAACCGCCGAACCCGCGGAGACAGAAGCGGAACCCGAATATGAAGTTACGCTGAACGTTGCGCATGTGCAGTCCGACGGCGACAACGTTGCGCAGGCGTATGCACTTGCCTTGAAGGAAGCCTGCAAGAAATACGGCATCAAAATCGAGATATTCCCCGGTGCGCAGCTCGGCGACAGTGCGGCGCTGGTGGAAGGCGTTCAGATGGGCACCATCGATATCAACATTACCGGCACGGCGGATTACGGCAAGCTGTATGCGCCGCTTGGCGTACTGGATCTGGCATATATCTGGAAGGACTACGACCAGATGGCCGGCGTTCTGAACGGTGAAGTCGGTACAGAGCTTGCCAAGGGCCTTTTGGATGCTGCCGGCGTGCGCATTCTTGCCTATAGCGTCTCCTTTGGCTATCGCTGCGTGGGCACGGTCGGCGAGAAGAATGCTTTCACCAATCTCGACGAGGCAAAAGCGCTGAATCTGAAGATCCGCACCATCGAATCGGACGTTTACATCAATACCATGCAGGCTATGGGGTTGAACCCGACGCCGATGGGCTTCGGCGAGGTTTACACCTCTCTGCAGACCCATGTTATCGACGGCTATGAGCACGACTGCAATACCTCTCTTGCCAATGCGTTTGACGAAGTAATCGATCATTACATGCTCACAAAGCATATGTGCGGCCCCATGGGTCTCTTTATGTCGGAGATCTCCTTCCAGAAGCTGACAGAAGAACAGCAGAAGAACCTTCTGGCTGCGGCTGCGGAAGCCTCTGCAGCCCACACAGCGATGGCTCCGGAGAAGGAAGCAGTTTCGCTTGCCGAAATGGAAAGCTCCGGCGTCGATATCGTGGAAGTCGATGTGGACAGCTTTGCCAAAGCCGTCAATGAGTTTAATATAAAGTACTGCGAGGAAAAGGGCTGGACGGACGTTTATAACAAGATCGTCGGCTGAGTGAGGGCTGCAGTATTACCAGGGGAGCCTTCCTGCCCTGCGCAGGGAGGCTCTCTCCCGGAGAGGAGTGGGTTAAAACGTGAAAACTTTTGTGTCCATCGTAGACAAGATCGTAAGAATTCTGATCGTTCTTTTTTTCAGCGCCATCATTATTATCGGACTGATGCAGATCATATCCAGATATGCTTTTTCCCTGCCCATTGTCTGGGCAGATGAGGCGCAGAAGTATCTCTTCATATGGATGGTCATGATCGCTGCGGCGTATGGCATCCGCAAAAAGAAGCATGTTGCCGCAGACGTTGTTCTCGGCAATGTTGGCCCCCGCGTAAAGGCGGTGATGGAGGTTTTGATTGAGCTCGTTTCACTGGCACTGTTCATTCTGTTTATCGTCCTTGCTCCCCGAATGATTCGTGTGAACATCGCCACGATCAGCCCCACGCTGGGGATCCCGATGGGCTACGTATATTACGCCATGCTGATCGGGCCGATCCTTATGCTGTTTTATACCATTGTGGACATTTATGAAAAATACATCCTGAAACATCCGTTGGGAGGTGACGAGCCATGCTGATCATTCTTTTTGTTTCTTTTGTCATTCTTCTCCTGATCGGCGCTCCGATCGCATACAGCATGGGCTTTTCCTCGCTGCTTGCGCTGATACTCAGCGGCAGCACGTTCCCGCTGGAGGTCGTGGTGCAGCGGACGTTCAGCATGCTGAACAGCTATTCGCTTCTTGCTATCCCGTTTTTCATTCTCGCCGGTGATCTGATGTCGGCGGGCGGTATATCCAAGCGCCTCATTAAGTTTGCTACGGCGGCGGTCGGCCATCTGCCTGGCAACGTGGCGCAGGTCTCAATCCTCTCCGGCATGATCTTCGCCGGAGTATCCGGCTCCTCGGTCGCCGATGCTGCGGCGATCGGCGGCGTAATGATCCCCGCCATGAAGGAAAAAGGCTACGATAAGGGCTGGACGGCGGCGCTGCAAGCGGCGGTCTCTACCATGGGACCCATCATTCCGCCGAGCATGAACATGATCGTGTATGGTTCGCTGACAGGCATTTCCGTTGGCGCGATGTTTATGGGCGGCATCATTCCCGGTGTGTGCATCGGCGTTTTGTGCATGTTGTATGTTGCCTTTCTGGCGACGAAAAGAAAGGACAAGTTTCCGTACCTGGCACCGGACGGAAAGTTCATCGGATGGAAGGCTCTCGGAAAGGCCTTTTTGAATGCGGTCCTTGCTCTTCTTACGCCGGTCATCATCATTGGCGGTATCATCTCCGGCTTGTTTACGGCTACGGAGGCGGGCATCGTTGCTTCTCTCTATGCCATGATCATCGGTCTCTTTGTGTACCGGACGCTAACAATCCGTGACATCCCCAAGATCCTGATCAAGTCGGCACTGACCTCGGCAAGTGTGCTGCTTATCGCGGCAATGGCCGGTCCGTTTGCGTGGCTTATGGGCGTGGCGATGTTCCCGCAGCACACCGTTGCGTGGCTCGCACAGCTGACGAGCAACCCGTATATCGTACTTCTCCTCCTTGTCCTCTTTCTGCTGGTGCTTACCTGTTTTGTGGAGGTTCTGGCGGCGATGATCCTTGTTGCACCGGTTCTTTCGGCGGTGTGCACCTCCTATGGATTCAACCCGATATTCTTTGCGGTCGTCATGGTGATTTCCCTCCTGATCGGGCAGATCACGCCGCCGGTCGGCGTACTGCTGTACGTCACATCTGGTATCGCCGAATGCTCCTTTACTGACATATGCAGGAAAATCTGGCCATTCATAGCAATACTGGTGATCACCGTCCTGCTGTGCGTGGCGTTCCCCGGGATGATTACGCTGATTCCGAAATCATTGATGTAGCAGGAAAGTCGAGGCTGAGCCAATGGCAAAATATAAGATTGTTATTTCGGATTACTACTATCCGGACATACATGAAGAGCTGGAAGAATTCCGGCGTTTGGGTGATGACGTGGAAGTTGTTGACTGCACAAAGATCCGCCCGGGCGGGATCAAGGATCCCACGGAGCTTCTTACGTATGCGCACGACTGCGATGCGCTGATCACGCAGTTTGCCGCTCCGATCGATGCGGCGTTTATGGATGGGCTGGAAAAATGCCGGGTGATTGCCCGGTATGCGATCGGACTGGACACGGTGGATCTCGCCGCGGCGAAAAAGCGCGGCATTATGGTGGCAAACTGTACGGATTACTGCTTGGATGAGGTGGCAGATTCCACGGCGGCGCATATTCTTAATGCAGCACGGCGCATATCCGTTTCGCGTGACCGTCTAATGGACGGGAATTTCGAGATGAACAGATTGCGCCCAATGCTGCGGCTGGAAAACAGCACGATCTGCTTTGTTGGTTTTGGAAACATTGCCCGGAATCTGTACCGTAAAATGCGGGCGTTTTTCGGGCATGTGGTCGCCGTAGACCCCTATATCACTGACCGGTCGATGTATCCCGACGTTGAATTTCTGGAACTGCATGAAGCGCTTTCCCGCGCCGATGTTGTCACGATGCATTTGCAGCTAACTCCGGCGACGAGAGGCATCATCGGTGAACAGGAATTCCAAAGCATGAAGCCGGGTGTGATATTTGTCAATACGGCAAGAGGGGGGCTTGTGGACGAAGCGGCGCTCATGCGAGCGCTCGACAGTGGCCGCATTTCCTACTGTGCGCTGGACGTGCTTGGCACCGAAAATTTCAGCGAGTCCCCGCTTTTGCATCGCGAGAATGTCATTCTGACGCCGCATATAAGCTGGTGCTCGGAAGCGGCGCTTGCCGAATTGCAGAAAAAAACGGCGCAGAATGTTGTGGAGACCTTCCTGCATGGGGAGCCGATCTACCGCGCAGTATAATCAAACCAACCGGCCAAAGCAAAAAACTCTCCCACCTCGGGAAAAGACATCCGAGGTGGGGGAGCGTTTTTATGCCAGATGGAGCCATTCGATGAGCAGCAGCCAGGTGAGGCCGTAGTACGATACGACTGCGACGAGGTCGTTGACGGTCGTGATGAGCGGACCGGAGGCGACGGCGGGATCGACGCCGATCTTTTTGAAGAAGATCGGGATCACCGTGCCGGAAATGCTCGAGAGCAGCATCGCCGCGATGAGCGCGATGCCGATGCAGCCCGAAACGCCGAACGCCATGAGCGCCGCTTCGCCGCGCAGCAGAAGATATGCCCCGATGAGCGCGAACGAGGCCGCGCCGAGGATTGCGCCGTTCATAAGTCCGACGCGCGCTTCCTTCCAGACGAGCTTCCGCTTCTGTGCGCCGGTCGTTTCGCTGTCCATAAGGACGCGGATCGTGACGGCAAGCGACTGCGTGCCGACGTTGCCCGCCATATCCAGCACGAGCGACTGGAAGCACACGATGAGCGTGAGCTGCGCCACGACGCTCTCGAAAAGGCCGACGACGCTCGACACGACCATCCCGAGCCCCAGCAGCACGAGCAGCCACGGCAGACGCTTGCGCACGCTCTGCACGAGCGTTTCGTTGAGATCCTCCTCCGCAGAGAGACCGGCGAGCCGGGCGTAGTCCTCGCTCAGCGCGTCGTCCACCGTCTGGATGAGGCTTTGCGCCGTTACGACGCCGAGCAGCCGGTTTTCCTCGTCCAGCACGGGGATGGAGTCCTCGGAATAGTCCTGGATGCGCGGCAGCGCGTCTTCAACGCGCTCGTGCGCGTAAACGTAGGGGTAGGAGGTGGCGATCAGCTCCGCGAGCGGGTCGCCCTCGCGCGCGATGATGAGGTCTTTGAGATCGATCGCGCCGTAGAAAGCGTTGTCGGAATCCACAACATAGATCGTGGAGATGTTGTCGTGCTCGGCGGCCTGCTCGACGAGCTGGTGCATTGCGGCCTTGACGCTCAGCCCCTCGGGGATGACGATGCAGTTCGTCGTCATAATGCTGCCGATCTCGTCCTCGCCGTAGACCCAGAGCCGCGCGATCTCGCGGCGCTTCGGCTCGTCCATGAGCTCGACGAGCGTATTTTTCTCGCCGCTTTCGAGCGTTTTGAGATAGTCCACCGCAGCGTCGGCGTCCATGCGCGAGAGCACGTTCACCCGCCGCCGGAGGCTCAATTCATTGAGATACGCCGTCATCGGCTCGGCGTATTCAAGCACGGCCGAGAGCTCCGCGGCGTCGAGCGCGTGATAGATCCGCTGCCGCTCAGAGAGCGTGAGCGCCTCGAGCGCGGCGGCGATGTCGTTTTCGTGATAGTCGAGCAGCTTCTCGCGGAACGCCTTCGGCGAGAGATTGCTGCGGACGAGCTCCGTCAGCTCCCGGTCGTAATCCGGGTGGCGGAGCTGCATGAGTTCGGTTTTGTTTTCCATGTTTCTGCCCTCCGTTTCAACGATTTTTTGATAACCGCGCCGGAGCAGGGCAAAAAAATATCACCGCTGCCCGGCGTGCGGCGCACGTCGATCCGGGCAATGGTGAGCAGCGGAAAAGAGAGACTTCACCGGCCTGCGCGGCCATACGAAGTCCCTGGGATGCGTCTCGCCATGCCCCATATTCGTCCGTTACTGCCGCTGTCCATGGTAGTCCCTCCTTTAAAATCAGATATATTCTCTATATAACACACGGCAAACGCCTGTGTCAAGGCAAAAAGCCGCCGGTCAGATTTCCTGACCGGCGGCAGCTGTTTTGCGGTTTTTTTCGGAATTATTCGATGAGGCCGCTCTCTTTGAGCAGCAGCTCAACGTCCGTGCCGCGGATCTTCTTGAGCACGATCTTCATGAGCTCACGCTCGCCGAAGTTCAGCTCGGCCTCGGAGAGAGGCTTTTTATCGATGGCGTAGTAGCACGCGCGCAGCAGCTCGCGCACATCGTATTTGCTGCCCCAGACCTCGGGCACGCCGCGGTCTACGTTCAGCAGCGTGTACACCGACTCCATGCCGGTGCGCATCGAATACTCGGTGGTGAAGATGGTGTCGCGCGGCGTTTCGGCAAACTGGCCGATGAAGGCAAAGTTCACCGCGCCCTCCGGCACGACGCGCGGCCGGTCGGATTCCTTTCTCGGCTGGAAGAAGGCGTTGATATACGGCATGAAGCACGTCGTCGTGTTGCACGCTGCGCTCGCGAGCGTGTCGATCCGGTCGATGGGCACGCCGATGTGATAGAGCCACTCACGGCAGATCTCTTCGCCGGTGCACTCGCGCATGGGCTTGCGGACGTAGTTGCCCGGGCGGTCGGTGTTGAGCGCGTACAGCCACACGAGCACCGTGTCCTTGTTCTGCGACTTGAACTGCGGCTGACGATTGATCGTCCAGGAAAGGTACCAGTTCTCGGTGCTGTCCTTGACCGTGACGATGCCGCCGGTCGTGACCTTGCCCTCGCGCGGGTCGCGGTGGCAGACGTTGATGATATGCCGGATGATCTCCTCGTTCGCCGTGGCGACGGTCGCGCTCATCCAGTTGGTGGCGTTCACGTCGGAGCAGAACTTGTCCGGGTTGCCGTATTCGCCGTGCTCGGCCTGCGCAGCGATGTTCTTCCACATATCCCAGCTCTCGCCCTTGCCGTTCTCGATGCCGGAAAGGTCGGGCGCGTGGGTCTGGTCGCCGTAGCAGGAGGTATCGGTGCAGCAGCCGTTCGTGATGAACACGAGATCGTCCTCAATGAGATCGAGCGTCTGCTCCTGGCCGTCCTTCACGTAAACGATGGACTTGGCGACTCTCTTATCGCCGTGCTTTTCGATGACGACGTTCTTCACGTCCATGCCGTACTCGATGCGCACGCCGTGGGATTCAAGATACTTCACGAGCGGGAGGATCATGCTCTCGTACTGGTTGTACTTCGTGAAGCGCAGCGCGCTGAAGTCGGGCAGACCGTCGATGTGGTGGACGTAGCGGCAGAGATAGCGCTTCATCTCCAGCGCGCTCGACCAGCGCTGGAAGGCGAACATCGTCTGCCAGTACAGCCAGAAGTTCGTGCTCCAGAAGCTCTCGGGCAGCACCTCGGAGATCTTCTTGTCCTCAAGATCCTTCTCCGGCGTCAGAAAGAGCTTCGAGAGCGCCATGGCAGAGGCCTTGTCGAGAGCGAATTTCTTATCGGTGTGGGCGTCCTCGCCGCGGTTGACGCTCGCGCGGCAGAGCGAGTAGTTGGGGTCGTGCTTGTTGAGCCAGTAGTATTCGTCGAGCACCGTTACGTTCGGCGTTTCGATGCTCGGCACATCGCGGAACACGTCCCACATGACCTCAAAATGGTTGTCCATCTCGCGGCCGCCGCGCATGTAAAAGCCCTTGGTGATGTCGCGGTAGCCGTCGCAGCTGCCGCCGGCAAGCTCGTGCTTTTCGAGAAGATGGATGTGCTCGCCCTTCATCTGGCCGTCGCGGACGAGATAGAAGGCCGCGGTCAGACCGGCGAGACCAGTGCCGATGATATAGGCGGATTTGTTGTCGACGCCCTCCGGCTTTTCGGGGTGGGCGAAGGATTCATACGTTCCGGCAGAGTAATACATAATATTGACCTCCTGTGAGATTTGTTTTTCTCTTGATGGCCCTATAGTATCCCCCGGAAATACTTTTTTCCATAAACAGAAGCGCCCCCGTGATAAGGGTTTTATCACGGGGGCGCGAAGTGTAAAGTTTTTGATCAAATCGGAGATTTTGTTTAAATTTTAAAGCGCGCGAGCGCTTCGCGGATCGAATCGTGGATGAGAAGCGCGAGCCGGTCCACGATCTTCTCCGGCTCCTCGGCCATGCCGTCGCGGATCCAGTCGAGCATGATGCCGATGAAAATGTAGCCGTAGACCTGCGCGATGAACGCCTTGTCCTCATCGCGGACGGTCATTCCGGCGGACTGCTCGTCGATCACGCCGAGAATGAGATGGTCCACGGGCGGGCGGAGATACCGCTCGACCTGCTCGCGGTCCACACAGCGGTAGACGTTCAGAATGAACGGCTTATTCTCCCGCACGGCCTCGAAGATCTGCAGGAGGCCCTGCTGCCAGGTGTCGTGCGTTTTCTTCTCTTCGAGCGCGCGGCGCGCGTCCTCCAGACACGACCACTCCACGAGATCGTAAATGTCCTTGAAGTGGTAGTAAAACGTCATGCGGTTGATGCCGCAGTCCTCGGCAATGTCGTTGATGGTGATCTTCGTGAGCGGCTTTTTGAGCAGCAGATTTTTGAGCGACTGCTCGAGCGCCCGCTTTGTTACCTGTGACATGGCGTTCTCCTTATCCGATATTTTGATTTTTCCCGTCCGCGAGCGCGAGAAGCGAGCGTTCCTGCTCGATCTCGCCCTGATACGGGTAGGCTTCGGCGATCTTTTCAAACCGGCCGCGCAGCAGGGCGGCGCGCTCTTTGTCGCCGTCGTGCAGCAGGGCGAGGGCGTACTCCGTGCGCAGCACGCTCGGGAAATCCTTCATCTGGCGCATGAAGCGGCGCTGCGGCTTTGTGAGCATCGCATCGACCGTGCCGCGGCGGTTTTCGCCGAGGAGCTCCAGATACATCTCGTCGCACAGCAAAAGCGCGCGGTAGAGCCCGACGAGGTTCGCCCCGCCGGAGAGCAGGCGCGACATCGCCTCGTGCGCCTCGGCGAAGCGGTGCTCGTCCATGAGGCGGCTGCAGCAGAAAACGCCGGTCGCGGCGACGAGGGCGTTTTGCATTGCCTCGTCCGACGGCATGACAAACCATTCGTCCGGCATATCGCGCAGGCGCTCGCCCTCCGTCTGGCGGCTGTTTACGGCCATTTGCAGATAAAAGGCGCGCATGGCCTCCGGATCGCGGCGCAGGGAGAAGGCGTTTTTGCCGTCGTTGTCGATCGGCCCGAGCCGGAGCGGGATGCCGTTCGTGAGCGCGAGGTAAAGCCCCACGAACGCAAATAGAAAGAGCAGAGACGCGCCCACGCTGCCGCCGCCGGAGAGGAAGTACCCGCCGAGCGCGAGAAGCGCGGTGAGCAGATTCATAAGCGGCCCCGCGAGATTATAAAGCATCACCGGAATTTTCCCGTCCACGGGCTCCGGCGGCGTCATCAGGCACTGCCCGCCCGTCCCGGCGAGCTTCAGGCGGCGAAAGCGAAGCGCACCGTTTTCGCGCTGCAATTGGAGATTCCCGATGCGGAACGAGCAGAATTTATACCCTGTCAGCAGCCCGCCAATCAGATGGCCGGTCTCGTGCAGGATGGTCTGCAAGGCGAAGGAGACGCAGAGCCCGGCAAGCCCGAAGAGGAACACGGCGAAAAAGCTCTCGTTTTCAGGAAGCGCATAGGCGACGCCCGCGCCGAGCCCCACGCAGAGAACGAGCGAGAGGATCATCCCCGGCTGAATGGCTGATGGCTTCTTATTCTTTGCCTTTGTGTCCATACTATCACCCGACGGCATTATAACAGATTTTTTGCCGGATGCAAATGCATGACAGCCCCGCCTCCTGCGCGGAAAACATTTGAAAAAAGGACGGGAATACTGTATACTGACTCTGTTTGTATATGGGGAGGGATCCGGATGACCGACATCGAGATCGCGCATAAGTGCGCGCTGAAAAATATTTCCGAGATCGCCGCGGCTGCGGGCATCGGCGAAGCATACGTTGAGCCTTACGGCAGACACAAGGCGAAAGTTTCTCTCGACCTGCTGCGCGAAAAGGCCGCCGCGCCGGACGGAAAGCTCGTTCTCGTCACGGCCATCACGCCGACACCCGCGGGCGAGGGCAAGACTACGACCTCCATCGGCCTTACCGATGCGCTCCGCCGCTGCGGAAAAAACGCGCTCGCCGCGCTGCGC
>DPHR01000051.1 GCA_003522945.1 Clostridiales bacterium | reverse complement strand
TGATCATTTTCTCCGGCGACATGTGCGTCGGAGAAAATACCTCTCGGCTCGCAAACGTGCGAGCGCAGCGAGTGCGCTGCGGCGAGCCGTAGCCTTTTCAAACGAGAGCCCAACGCAGTGGGTCTCGTTTGAGAGCTTGTCAAAAATACTTTTTTGACAAGCTCAAGGGGCTCTGCTCCGCCCGGGGCGTCAAGAACCGCCGCAAACGCTTGCGTTCGCGGCGGTTCTTCATGCCCGAAAATCGAAAAGCTCGACCGGCTTTATCTCCAGTGCGTCGCAGATATCAAAAACCACGTCGAGAGAAACGGCGCAGTCCGCCGTTTCGATCCGGCTCATGTGCGTGCGGCTGATGTTAACGCGCTCGGCCAGCTCGCTCTGCGAAAGACCGCGGTCCTTGCGGTAATAGGCGATATTCAGCCCGAGACTCCGGTATTTGGAAAACTGATTGTTTCTCATGCGCTCACCCTTATTCAGTCTACCCGCAGGCGACACGCATTGCGACAACGTAAAAAGATATATTTATAACTTGTAATGTTACAAATGTTTTGCTATACTGCAAATACGACGCGTACTGCGCCAAAACGACAAAAAGACAGTGAGGGAAGAAAATGAAAAAACGGCATATCCTGCTTCTTGTGCTGGCCGTCAGCCTGCTTCTGTGCTCCTGCGGCGAGGTGAAAATCGAGAGCATCACACTCTCAAAAAATGCGGCGGAGCTGAAGGAAGGGGAGAGCGTAACGCTTTCCGCCGTTGTCGCGCCGGAGAACGCAACGGAGAGCTACGGCTGGAAATCCGCGGATGAAAGCGTTGCAACGGTGGATGAGAACGGCGTGGTGACGGCAGTTGCGCCGGGGAATACGAACATTCTTGCGGTATCCGAGAGCGGCAAAACAGCGGCCTGCTCCGTCACGGTTGCCGCGCCGACGGCGTATGAACTGCTCAACGATGCGGAGCGGGAGCTGTTCGACTACATGACCGGCACCATGCTGAAGAGCTTTTACAACGCTCCGGCTGTTCGGATTAGAAAGCTCTTCAATGTGAACGATGGCGACTTGACATACTATGCAATCGTTGCGGAATTACAGGGAACAAACAAGCTTGGCGGGACAATTTATAAAAGATATATTATGGTTCGGCAGGAGGGTGGCGTGTTCTGTGTCCCACTGGACGATGAATCCGACTACGGCACAGAAATACCGGTAGACCAGATGGATCCCGCAAAAATCAACGCCGCACTGGAAGAGTACTGGAGCAACGTCGGAATGCATGGCTGAAGGCGCTGCCATAATAGGGGGGACTTGCTGAGACCGAGGGCTTCTTCCTCTTCATAGATAACAACGCCCCGCCTGTTGGATGTTTGTCCAACAGGCGGGGCTTTTGCTTTACTCTTCTTTTTTGTTTTCGTCCGGTTCGCTCTTCGCTTCCGCGTTCTCGGCGGGGGCGGCGGGCGTTTCGGTTTCCTTGAGAAGCTCGGCTTCCTTCTGCTTCACGGCGTCGGATTTCTCCGGCAGCGGGGGCATGCATTTGTGATCGCAGAAGTAGCGGAAGTCCTCGCCGTCGATCGTCTCGTTGATGAGCAGATATTCCGCGAGCGCGACGAGCACGTCGGCGTGGGCGCGGAGGATCTCCTCGCACTTGAGCGCGGCCTCGTCAAAGATGTGCTTGACCTCTTCGTCGATGATGGCGGCGGTCTCTTCGGAATAGCTCTTCGTCTGGCCGAAGTCGCGGCCGATGAAGATGCTGTGGCCCGAGGAATCGAAGCTGATGGGGCCGAGACGGTCGCTCATGCCGTACACGGTGACCATGTTGCGGGCAGTGTGCGTCGCCTGCTGGATGTCGCCGGAAGCGCCGGTGGAGATGTCGTCAAGGAAGATCTTCTCGGCGATGCGCCCGCCGAGCGCGACGACGATGTCCTCAAACATCTCGCTGCGCGAGCGGAAGCTCTTGTCGTCCTGCGGGCGGAACAGCGTGAAGCCGCCAGCCTGACCGCGCGGGATGATCGTGATATACTGCACGGGATCGACATGCTCAAGATAATGCGCGGCGATGGCATGACCGGATTCGTGGTACGCGGTGAGCCGCCGCTCCTTCTCGGTGATGACGCGGGACTTTTTCTCCGGGCCCATGGAGACCTTGAGAATGGCGTCGTCAATGTCCTTCTGCATGATGAACCGGCGGTGACGGCGCACCGCGAGCAGCGCGGCCTCGTTGAGCAGGTTTTCCAGATCCGCGCCGGAGAAGCCGGGCGTCCCCTTGGCGATGTCGCGCAGATCCACATCCTCGCCGAGCGGCTTGCCGCGGGCATGGACCTTCAGAATATCGGCACGGCCCTTGATATCGGGCAGACCGACGTACACCTGCCGGTCAAAGCGGCCGGGGCGGAGAAGCGCGTTATCGAGAATGTCGGCGCGGTTCGTCGCCGCCATGACGATGACGCCCTGGTTATCGTTGAAGCCGTCCATTTCCACGAGCAGCTGGTTGAGCGTCTGCTCGCGTTCGTCGTGGCCGCCGCCGAGACCGGAGCCGCGCTGACGGCCGACGGCGTCGATCTCGTCGATGAACACGATGGCGGGGGCGACCTTCTTGGCCTGCTCAAACAGGTCACGGACGCGGCCCGCGCCGACGCCGACGTACAGTTCAACGAAGTCGGAGCCGGAGATGGACAGAAATTCGACGCCCGCTTCGCCGGCAACCGCCTTGGCGAGCAGCGTTTTGCCCGTGCCCGGAGGGCCGACGAGCAGCACACCCTTGGGGATGCGCGCGCCCATCTGGGAATACGCCGCGGGGTTTTTCAGATATTCGACGATCTCCTGCAGCTCTTCCTTTTCCTCGTCGGCGCCCGCAACGTCGGCAAACGTCTTTTTCTGCTTTTCCTCGCTGCCGAGGCGGGTGCGCGCCTTGGAGAACTTCATAACGCCGCCGGCACCGCCGCCCTGCGCCGAGCGCATCATGGAGTACCACAGCACGCCCATGATGACGAAGATGATGAGATACGGCACAAAGCTCAGCCACCAGGCCGCCTCCCACGCGGGCGGGTAGTCGTACTCGGTGAGAATGCCTTCGGCCTTCTGCTCCTGCACGAGATCGTTGAGATCGTTGTAAAAGATGCTGAAGCTGCCGCACTCGTAGGAGTATTTCGTCTGCCCCTTGTAGGCGGAGCGCAGCTGCATGGTGAGATTGCCGTCGGTGTCGATGGTGAAGGATTCGACCTGCTTCGTCTCAAAAAGCTCGATGACTTCCGAATAGACAAGCGATTCCTTTGCGGTGTTTCTCGTCATGGAATAGATCGTGCCGAGCAGCAGCACGAAGATCAATACGAGAAAGCCGATCTGACGGGTCTTGTTGGGGGAGGGTCGGTTGTTCAAAAACTGTCACTTCCTTTTCTGCCGTCCCACCGGACGGCGCGGACAATATATAAATCAGAGATTTATTTTTCGTATACTTCCGGCTTGAGAACGCCGATGAACGGCAGATTGCGGTACTTTTCCGCGTAATCCAGACCGTAGCCGACGACAAAGGCGTCCGGCACGGTGAAGCCGACGTACTTCGCCTGCACATCGGCGCGGCGGCGCGCGGGCTTATCGAGCAGCGTTGCGATGCAGATGGAGCTCGGCTTGCGGTTCTGGAGATATTTCGTGAGATAGCTGAGCGTGATGCCGGAGTCGAGAATGTCCTCGACGATGATGACATCACGGTTTTCAATGTCCTGGCTGAGATCCTTGTTGATCTTCACCGCGCCCGTGGTGGAGGTGCCGTTGCCGTAGGACGAAACGGCCATAAAGTCCACGCTGCCGTGGATCGTCACTTCGCGGAACAGGTCCGCCATGAAAATGAAGCAGCCCTTCAAAACGCCGACGAACAGCGGCTCTTTCCCGGCGTAATCGCGGGAGATCTCCGCGCCCAGCTCGCGGACGCGCATATGGATCTGCTCCTCACTGAGCAGTATGGACGCAATATCTTCTCTCATTCTCTCTCTTCCTCCGAAATTGGCGAAATGGTGATTTTATAAAACGGTTCCTGCGGCGCGGGGAAAGCTCTCTCGCTCTGCCCGATGCCGTAAACGGCAAGAGGCCCCGCCCCGTCGCGCAAAACGGGAACGGCGTCGCGCTGCGAGACCGGGATGCGCGCTTCGCCGAGCAGCTTGCTCACCGAGCGCGTACCGCCGCGGCGGTGCAGGAGGATCGTATCTCCCGCGGCGCGGGATGCGACGGACAGTTTACCACATATATTGGCACATGAAAAGCAAAAAGTGTTGAACGAAGTTTGAATTTCCGACCCCGCAGCGCAACTTTCGCACGAAATGCGCCACCGGCCGGGGTAAAGGAGCGTTTCTCCGGGCAAAAGCACGCGCTCCTCCAGCGGCGGCGCGTCCCCCTCTCCGAGCCGAAGCTGCCCGAGCTCCCGCCGGACGCGGCGTCCCGGAAGCTCCAGCACGCCGTCGCCGTCTCCGGCGGCAAAGCGCAGCAGCGCGTCGAACCGCTCGCGCGAGAGTTCTCC
>DPHR01000052.1:20441-21080 GCA_003522945.1 Clostridiales bacterium | reverse complement strand
CGGGCGTCCCCAATCCAGAGAAAACCAATGGGCTCGGCAAGAAGAAAGAGAATGGCTGCCGCGCCCAGCCCGAAAAAGAGCGCGTAGGCGCAGCAGCGGCGCATCACGGCGCAGACGCTCCCGCCGCGGCACTGCCCCAGCTCCTCGGCGAGCAGCCGCGTGACGGAAAACCGGATGCCGGAAACCGCGAGCGTTATGAAAAGAAAGCCGACGCTTCCGATAAGCTGGAAAAGCCCGATGCCGGCGGGACCGATATGCGCGGCCAGCCACACCTGCCAGAGCATCGAAAGCGACTGCATGACGAGAGACGAGACCGTCAGCAGCGCGGCGTTTTTCCGGATCGATCTCCAAAGCCCCATAATGACGCCTCCCCTCCGTGAAAGAGTCTATGCGCGCCGCGGCGCGCGATAGAAGGAAAGAAAAAACGGCGTCTGCCGGGGCGGTTTATGCATCTCTTCCAATATAGCTTGTCGGAAAAACAACGAACCGTCCGAAAACGACGCACCAAAATGTCGAAAACGGGCGGTTCTGACGGCAGAATACACAAATAAGAAAGATATAGTTGCAGAATAAATCAACGCTTGTTATAATATTTATAGTATGGATTGATAGCGCCGATTAACAAGAGCACACACGTCG
>DPHR01000052.1:17867-20160 GCA_003522945.1 Clostridiales bacterium | reverse complement strand
GAGAATACTTTGTGTATTCTCAAGGGCTTTGACGCGGTATGAGGGCATTTCCGCCCGGCAGAACCGCGTGGGCCCTTGTCAATCGACGCTAATGTCCCCCAGCGCTTCCCCGCACAAAAAAAGGAGGAGAAAGATCGCATGAACGAAAAGTACAGTTCCCTGTTTACCCCGTGGAAGATCGGCAACTGCGAGATCAAAAACCGCATTGTTCAGGTGTCCATGGGCGGCACATCCCTCTTCGGCTGGCTGGAGCCCTGCCACTTCGATAAGGAAGCGGCCTACCACATTCTCAACCGCGCCCAGAACAACGTCGGTCTGGTGCTGCCCGGCATGCAGTGCGTGCGCGACACGATGGGCATCCCCGGCCGTCACTGGCTGTATCAGAACAAGCGCATGTTCCGCGAGCTCGCCGAGTGGATGCCCGAATTCCACAAGACGGGTGCGAAACTCTTCATTCAGCTCTCTGCCGGCATGGGCCGCAGCATGGCGATCAACCAGCTGATGGTCGATATGCTCCAGAAGAAGGCGCTTGGCGCCGTCGCCAAGGGCGTTCTGGACGTCGATTATGTCTGCGCGTCCTCCTCCGAGACCCCCAACCGCTGGTATCCGGAGGTCAAGTCCCGCGCGCTGACAAAGGAAGAGATCCACGAAATGATCGAAGCCTTCGGCAAAACCGCGAAGATGCTTATGGATGCCGGCGTTGACGGTGTGGAGATCCACGCCGTTCACGAGGGCTACCTCCTTGACCAGTTTGCCATTGCCAACATGAACTACCGTACCGACGAGTACGGCGGATCGTTCGAGAACCGCTACCGCTTTGCCGTTGAGATCGTGCAGGAGATCAAGAAGCTGTGCGGCAAGGACTTCCCCGTGTCGCTGCGCTACTCCGTCGTCTCCAAGACGAAGGGCTTCGGCCAGGGCGCCGTCCCCGGCGAGGAGTTTGTTGAGTTCGGCCGCGATATGGCCGAGTCTGAAAAGGCCATCAAGTATCTCGAGGACGCCGGCTACGACATGTTCAACTGCGATAACGGCACCTACGACGCCTGGTACTGGGCGCATCCGCCGGTCTATATGCCGCCCAACTGCAACATTGCGGATGTCGAGCACATCAAGAACTTCACCACCAAGCCGGTCGTCTGCGCCGGTAAGATGGAGCCCGAGTTCGCTGCCAAGGAGATCGCCGAGGGCCGCATCGACGCGATGGGCGTCGGCCGTCAGAATCTCGTCGATCCCGAATGGATCAACAAGCTCCTTGAGGACCGCGAGGAGGAGATCAAGCCCTGCATCAACTGCCACAACGCCTGCTTCAACTTCAACTGCTCCAAGGGCACGCCCAACATGCAGCCGATGGACGATGCGCTGCATCTGGCCCGCTGCGCGCTGACCCCGCCCACGATGCAGCACAACAAGTATAAGATCGTCCCGACGAAGAACCCCAAGAAGGTCGCCATCGTCGGCGGCGGTATCGGCGGCATGGAATGCGCCCTTGTCCTCAAGAAGCGCGGCCATACCCCGGTCATCTACGAAAAGAGCGACAAGCTCGGCGGCATGTACAACTATGCCTCCGCCATGTCCTTCAAGGAAGCGGACAAGAAGCTGCTCGAGTGGTACGACCGTGAGCTGAAGAAGGCCGGCATCGAGGTCCACCTCAACACCGAGATCGACCCGATCAACCCGCTCACCCGCCAGTATGACGAGGTCATCATCTGCACCGGAGCCGTGCCGAAGAAGCTCCCCGTGCCCGGCTTCAACAAGACGATCACGTTTGAAGAGCTGCTCACCGGCGATAAGGACCACGGCGACAAAGTCGTGTTCTTCGGCGGCGGCCAGTCCGCGTGCGAAGCGGCTTACGAGCTCGTGCTGCAGGGCAAGCACCCGATCATTGTCGAATACGCCAATGACCTCATCGCCACGCCCGGCACCTGCCTTGCCAACGCCTCCTTCCTGCGCGAAATGCTCGTGTTCAAGAAGGTCCCCATCTATCTCGAGCACTCCATCTGCGAGATCGGCGACGGCTACGTCATGGTCAAGCCGCGCAGCGGCGGAGATGCCTTCAAGGTCGAGTGCGACAGCGTCGTCAACGGTCTGGGCTTCCGTCCCGCGCCGGTCGCGCCTGCGGGCAAGCATGTCCGTCAGGTCGGCACCGCCGCGAAGTGGGGCAACCTGCGCAACGTTATCTGGGGCGCATGGGATGTCTGCATGAAGATCTGATCTTACATACAAACGCATAAGCGAAACAAACCGGCGGAGGGACGATCCCTCCGCCGGTTTCAGACTGTCGAAAAAGCCTCGC
>DPHR01000052.1:15680-17584 GCA_003522945.1 Clostridiales bacterium | reverse complement strand
TTCAAACGAGAGCCCAACGAAGTGGGTCTCGTTTGAGCTGCGGTCAGTTTCAATTCAAAGACGATAATAGGTGAACTCGCCTTTCGTGAGAAGGCTGTGTTCGGAATCATAAACGCACACGGTAGCCACGATGATGCGGCCTCCGCGGCGGATCACATCGCCCTCGGCGGTCAGCATGCCTGGCTTCCCCGGATGGAGAAACACGGTAGAGGCGTTTTGCGTTACGCAGCGGATGGTCTCCCCGGAATCGAGCGTGCGGGCGGCATACCCTCCGGCCACGTCCATCATGGTAAAGAGCAGGCCGCCATGTACGATCCCGTACGGATTAAGATGGTTTTCTCCGGTGCGGCACGCGACCGTGCAGTGGCCGCCGCGCCGCTCCGTGATCTCCAGACCGCAGAGGTCGTTGAAAGGGCTGTTCTCGGAGAAAAGCGGCGCGGAGGTTTCTGTCTCTTTTTTCATAGCTGGCTCCTTGAAATTGTTTGGCATGGAAAGATTATACTCCGAACGGCGCGGAATGAAAAGAGGAGAGTTGCGCCGGAGGAGAGCCAATGGTATAATTCCGGAAAAAAGAGGTGAATGTCATGGTAAAAAACGTTGCGGTCGTGAGCCTATCCGCCGGTGTGCTGGGGGAGAGCTTTGCAAAGCATGAGCTGGATATCGGCGCAAAGCGCCTTGCGGACTATGGGCTCAACGTCCGGTTCATGCCGCACGCGCTCGCCGGTATCGAGTATATAAAAAATCATCCGGAGGACCGCGCAGCGGACCTTCTCGCGGCGTTCCGCGACCCGGAGATCGATATGATCCTCTGCGCCATCGGCGGGGACGATACCTACCGTCTTGCGCCGTACCTCTTTGCAAACGGTGAGCTCGAGACCGCCGTTTCCGGCACGGACAAGATATTTCTCGGCTTTTCGGATACGACCGTCAACCATATGATGCTCCACAAGGTGGGCGTAAAAACGTTTTACGGCCAGTCCTTCCTCTCGGACGTATGCGAGCTGGGCGGCGAGATGCTGCCGTATACGCGCCGGTATTTTGAAGAGCTCCTCCAAACCGGCACGATCCGCGCCGTCACGCCGAGCGATACATGGTACGAAGCGCGCACGGATTTTTCACCGGAGCAGGCCGGCGTGCCGCTCCCGGCGCATCCGGATACCGGCTTTGAGCTTTTGCAGGGAAGACCCCGCTTTTCCGGTAAGATCCTCGGCGGGTGCATCGATACGCTCTTCGACTTCTTCGACGGCGGGCGGTATGCCGATATGCCGGTGCTGTGTCAAAAGTACGGCCTCTTCCCAAGCGCGGAGGACTGGAGGGGGAGGATCCTTCTGATCGAATCGAGTGAGGAATATATGCCGCCGGAGAAGTACCGGCGCGCGCTTGAATATTTCAAGACCGCCGGGGTATTCGGCGCGGTGTCCGGCGTGCTCGTCGGAAAGCCGATGGACCGGAAATACGAGGCAGAATATAAAGCCGCGCTCACGGATGTGATCGCCGATCCCACGCTGCCCGTTGTCTGCAACATCAACATCGGCCACGCGCTGCCGCGCTGCATCCTCCCGTTCGGCGTGGAGGCCGCGGTGGATGTGAACGGGCAGAAGATCACCTTTGGCTGAATACCAAAAGCCCGGGCTGTGAATGCTTCACAGCCCGGGCTTTGTCGTTTTACGAATCGAAGAAGCCGAAACCCGCTACCTCGCTCGTGGGGAGCGAGAACGCGATGGCCTTTGCCGGGGTGTCCGGCCCGGCCTTTTTGAGAATGGAGCGCATGATCTCACTTTTCTCCTCGGTCTTGGAAACAATGAGGATGACCTCTTTTTCCTCGGCAATGGAGATGTTGTGGAACTTTGGGTCGGCCTTGGCGCCAGTGCCCTTGCCGTGGAGCACTGTGCCGCCGCGGGCGC
>DPHR01000052.1:15201-15402 GCA_003522945.1 Clostridiales bacterium | reverse complement strand
CGGGCGGCGTTCATCACAAGATCGGTCTGTCCCTCGCTTGCCACAACGATGATCAGCTCATACGCATAACCGGACGGCGGAGCCGTCTTTGCGGATTTATTCTCTTCACCCATCAGATATGCCACGGTTTTCCCTCCTCCAATGCTTTTGACCGGCACGGCGATCACGATGCCGTGACCCGGCACGCCGATGTGCAGCCGC
>DPHR01000052.1:14654-15031 GCA_003522945.1 Clostridiales bacterium | reverse complement strand
CCCGGCACGCCGATGTGCAGCCGCCGCTTCTGCGCTTCGATCAGCGCGGCGGTCTTTTCCTCGGTCGCCGTGGACAGAACGACCCGTTTTTCGTTCGATTCGATCCCGAGAAGATCGAGCATGCTCTGCACCGCCGTGCCGCGGCCGTGCAGCGTCACGTTAAGCGGGAGCGCGAGCTCCTCGCATATGTCCTCAAGCACGCCGAGCGCTTCGGGACCGGTGATGGATATGACGTAGTTCATGCGCTCGCCTCCCAAAGCTCGATGATATCGTAATCGCCGTAAACGGCCGCCTCTTCCTGCGGACGCTTTGCGATATGTTCATAGTAGAAGCCGACGGCCTGGATCGAAAGCAGCGGCATCATGGCGACCAGCGCC
>DPHR01000052.1:13619-14412 GCA_003522945.1 Clostridiales bacterium | reverse complement strand
CCGGAGGCCACGCCGCCGGAGTCGAACGCGATGGCGGTGTAGATGTCCGGCACGAAGAACGAGAGAATCAGCGCGAGCGCGTAGCCCGGCACGATGAACCACAAAAGCGAAATGCCGGTCACAACGCGCAGCATGGAAAACGCCATGGCGAGCGCGATCGCCACGGAGAGACTGGCCTTGATCGTTTTGCCGGGGATAGCGCCGGCGCTCACGTCCTCGATCTGCTTTTCGAGCACGCCTACGGCGGGCTCCGCCGAGATGATGAACCAGCCGAGCAGCGCCGCGAGCGGGATGAGCAACCAGCTCCGATCCCCTTCGGCGAGCGCCGCGCCAAGCTCCGCGCCGAGCGACGAGAAGCCGACGTTCACGCCCGTGAGGAACAGCACGAGACCAACATAGGTATACAGGATACCGACCATGATCTTCCAGAAGCTCCGGCGGTTCATACGGAACATGGCAAGCTGGAAAATGAGGAAAATGCCGACGATCGGCAGCATGGCGACCGCCATTTCCTTAAGGTACACCGGGATCGCACCGAGAAACGCCGAGCCGATCACGGTCGTGCTCGCGTAGGATACCTCCGTGAGCTCCGCAACGCCGGAGCTGTCGCGGTAAAAGAGCCCGAGAATGAGCACCGCGAGGATCGGCCCGATGGAGCAGAGCGCCACGAGACCAAAGCTGTCGGCCTTCGCGCCGCTGTCGCTTCGGACGTTCGATACGCCGAGACCGAGCGCGAGGATGAACGGCACGGTCATCGGTCCGGTCGTCACGCCGCCGGAGTCGAACGCGATGG
>DPHR01000052.1:12791-13477 GCA_003522945.1 Clostridiales bacterium | reverse complement strand
CGCCGCCGGAGTCGAACGCGATGGAGAGAAAGTTCTTATCCGTAAACGCCGCGAGCGCGAATACGATCGCGTAGCACACGAGCAGCACCCAGCGCAGGCGGATACCGTAAAGGATGCGCACCATGCAAAGCGACATGAATAATCCTACGCCAGCGCCGACAACGGCGAGAAGCACGGTCTTTTCAATGTGCGGCACCGTACCGGCGAGCACCTGAAGATCGGGCTCGGCAACGGTGATGGCAAAGCCGAGAAGAAACGATACGCCGAGAATGAGCGGCAGATTTTTCGTTTTCGTGAGCGCCGTACCGATACGGCTGCCGATGAGCGTCATAGACTGCTCCGCACCGAGCGAGAAAAGCCCCATGCCCACGGTGAGCAGCAGCGCGCCGATGAGAAACGTGAGCAGCAGATCGGTGCGCATCGGCACGATACAAAGACACAGTATCACAACGATGACGAGGATCGGCAGTACGGATACGGCGGACTCGCGGATCTTTTCTCCGAGCACGGTGCGCGTTTTCTCAAGAGCGGAACGTTTGATCTTTTTCGGTTTCTGCACGCGCACAAAGCCTCCTTTAACTATCTTTTTTAAACAAGTGTATAAAAAGTATACGGGAATTTCGGCGAAAAAGCAATAAACGTTCTGTTAAAAATGTCAGCGCGGCTCGCCGCAGCGCTCGCAGAAC
>DPHR01000052.1:12181-12587 GCA_003522945.1 Clostridiales bacterium | reverse complement strand
ATCCCCTCAAACAAACCCCTCAACAGAGTGGGGTTGGTTTGAATTTGTTAGAAGTGCCCGCTGCGGCCGGATCCGCCGCCGCCGGTGTGACCGATGCTGCCGCCGCCTCCGCCGGAGGACTTGGGCGGTTCGATGCGGCGGCGCGTTTCGGTGCGGTGGGTAAAGCGGTCGGTCTGCCGTGCGAGACGGAGCTTGCCGGAAACGTAGCCGTCCGCCCGCGCCTGCACATACACGCTTTTCATCTTCCGATTGAGAATGGAGCATACGAGAAACGCGATGAGTATTCCCACAGCGCACGAAATGACGATCGCCGGTACCGGGCTGCGGCGCACGGGGTGCCCCTCCGCCGCGAGCGCAAGGTACTCCCCGCACGCGGACAGATAGTCCGAAAAGCCGCCGTACCAGT
>DPHR01000052.1:11407-12002 GCA_003522945.1 Clostridiales bacterium | reverse complement strand
CCGAAAAGCCGCCGTACCAGTCGTTTTCGCGGAAGTTATCGAGGAACGTATCCTCGATCTGCTCCTGGGCGTAGCGGTTGAAGGCGTATTCGCTCTTTTCGCCGTAATAGAAGTGGGCGAAGGCGCGGTCGTTCATGCTTAAAAGGAGGATCGCGCCGTTCCGCTCCGCGCCGGCGCCGAGCGAGTTGCGGTGATAGTAGGTATACGCCGCTTCATATGTGCCGCGGCTGTCGATGCGGCAGGCGTCGTTCACGGTAACAAGATAAATGCCGACGCCGTAGCGCTGCGCGATGTGCTGCGCGGCCTTTTCGAGCGAGGCGGTCTCGCTCGCGGTGAGGACACCGGCGTCGTCCGTTATGTAAGAGAGCTGCGCGCCGTCCGCGAGCGCGGCGGGGGTGAGAGCGAGCAGGAGAAGGAAGGCGAGAAGGAAAGAGCAAATTTTCCGTTTCATATTTTCCCCTCCTTATCGCAGCAGAAAGCTGAGCGCCGTTCCGAGAAGCGCGACCGGCGCGGCAATGGCGGCGAATGTCCGCCAGTATTTTCCGGCGTCCGTCGGCAGATCGCCGACCATTTTGCCGGTCTGCCCGTTCATGGC
>DPHR01000052.1:6061-11239 GCA_003522945.1 Clostridiales bacterium | reverse complement strand
TTGCCGGTCTGCCCGTTCATGGCAAAGAGAAAGCTCTTGCCGTTCCAGCGCGTCGAGAGCATCCACACCGGCAGCAGCGCATAATGCACCTTGCCGCGGCGCAGCCGGACGTCCTGCGCGCGGGGAATATACGTGTCATACCCGCTTACGGTGCGCCCGAGCGCGTCCAGCACCGTTTTCCGGCAGCGCTCGTCGGCGCGGCTTTCGCAGTCGGCGACCGGAACATCGTACTTATCCGCGAGAAAGCCGGGGAGATACGCCGAGGAAAACGGTTTGAGTTCGGCATAGTCGTAGGGCTCAATGGAGTCCATATGCGCGTCCGGCATCCGGCTCGAAGCGTCCACCGGCACCTTTTCAAAGGGCATCGAACCGTCGCGGCAGATCTCAAAATGGTCGGTCTTCGTGACCTCCCAATCGCCGGTGCGGAAAACGCGTGAGCGCGTCGCATCGTAGCGCGCATGACCATCCGCCTCACCGTCGAACATCCAGAAGGGGACGTAAACGCCCTGGATCTTCTCAATCTGGTTCTGGGCGGAAAACGCTCTCGGCAGGAAGGGCTTGTTTTTATAGTGCCGCCGGAGCGCATTGATCGCGTCCTCGCGGCTGAGCTTGAAGGGCAGAACATAGTCCGGCCTCAGCGCCCCGGCAAACTGCCCCGGCACGACGGTCGGGTTGCCGCAGTACGGGCAGGCGGTCGCGGCGGTGTTCGCATCGCAGATGAGCTCCGCACCGCAGGAAGGACAGGAATAGGTCTTCATCCCGGCGGCGTCCGCGCCCCAGTCGGAGCTCATGGAGGCGGTGTCCCACGCGCTGCTGTCGTCGCCGCTCTGCGCGGTAGTATCCGCCGTTTCAAACGCCTCGGCGGCCTTTTCTTCCTTTTCCTTATACAGCGCCTCGATCTCTGCAACGGTGTACGAGCTGCCGCAGTAATCGCATTCCAGTTTCCCGGACGCGCCGGAATAGTGCAGCGGCCCGGTGCAGGACGGGCATTGGTAGTTGGTCACCTGTGTCGGCATAGGCACTCATCCTTTCCGATAAAGAATGCTTCTGTTTCCCGCGGGGAACAGAAGCATTGTAGCATATTTTCGCGGGAAACTCAACGCTGAACGCGCCGCTGGCCGATGCGGAGGGCGATGTAGGATGTTAAATATAATGATGTAGGATGTTAAATATAATAAGGAGCGGCCATAAAACAGCATCCTCCGGCTTCAACCCAGAGAGAAGCCGGAGGATGCTCTATTCACTGCCCGCTGTCAGCCGGCCTGCACGTCGCCGTTTTTCAGCCGCTGAACAATCGAATGTACGAGCTGTATGTCGTTGTCGGAAAGCCCGTCGGTGCGGATGGCGAAAGCCACGTCCAGACCGAGCAGATAATCGGTGGACATATCAAAAATCTGCGCCAGCTGCACCAGCGACTGTGTGGAGGGAACGGAAATGCCCATTTCCCAGGCGTTCACGCACGAGCGCGTCACCCCAAGCATTTTGGCAAGCTCCGTCTGTGTATAGCCCTGCTTCTCGCGGAGCTTTTTTATTCTTTCGTAAATCATGACCGTACCTCCCGGCTCCTGTCGTGGAGCAATATGATGTATGGTAAGATAACCAAAATGATATTGCATTATCATTTTGGTTAATTAAAATTGACAATCAAAGATCGTTGTGGTTTAATGACCTTGTATCAGGAAAGAATACGGCGGATGCCGAAAGCGAAAAGGCGATCTGGATCGACGAAGCGGCGGATGTAATTAACGGAAACATCCTGACGCTGAAATTCCAGGTGTTGGATAATGCTCCGGATGGGCTGGCAGAGGTGACGGTCACGGGCTTCAAGGCAGCGGCTTTGGATGAGAGCGCGGTGAATGCCAATATCGTTACGGGCAGTGTAATAGTCACGAGCTGGATCTCGGGCGATGTGAATGACGACGGCGAAGTAGATATATTCGACTGCGTCCGTCTGAAAAAATATCTTGCGGGTATGAGTGTTGAACTTAAATAAAAAGGAAGGGAAGTTATGCCATGAAAAAAGTGCTGTCCTTGCTTCTCGCGGTGTTGATGGTATTCACGCTCCTGCCGGTGTCCGCTCTCGCGGACGGAGAGACACCCGGTACGGCGGAAACCACAGCAGAAGCGGAAACGACACCGGTTCCGGAAGTCACCCCGGAACTGGAGACCACCCCGGAGCCGGAAGCAACGCCGGAGCCGGAAGCAACGCCGGAACCGGAGACTACACCGGAGCCGGAAGTGACACCGGAACCGGAGTATGTAACGGTGCGATTTATCTGTACGCCGGAGGAAACGACGATCCTGGTCTACGATGCCGAAGACGACGAAACGGAATTTGAGCCGGAAGAGGACGGAAGCTATCTTCTTGCACCCGGTAACTATGTTTATGTCGCTTTCTGCGAGGGCTATGTCAGAATCTTTGAAGAGCTAATCATCGAAGAGGCAGACGCGGCAACTGGTGAAGAGATGATCGTTGATGTTGCGTTGGAGCCCGCTGTTGCGGAGGACACTCCAGATGAAGGGCTTCCGGTGATGCTCGCAGCAAGTTCTGACGAATACGCATGGTTTCCGGCATATACAATGAATTTGTCGCAGTTGGCATATGAGTCCTACAGCCATGGTAGCCAAAATGCTATAGATATGTTACCTAATGGCAACGTGTTTGCCCCCTTCACCGGGAAAGTAGCATATGTTGATGCAAATTGGGGATATATTGTTCTTCAAAGTGTAAATAAGGTTCACTGGGCGGATGGCTCATATGATTACATGACCGTTGGCTTTATGCACGACTCTGATATTAGCGATATCTATGTCGGAAGAGTTATATCTCAGGGCGAAGAGTTTTATCAAGCAGGTGGCATGGGAGACGGAAACCCTAATGCATATGGGGCTCATGTTCATATTACAGTTCATAAAGGCCATGTAACGCGTGGATACCCCTATGGGACGGGCGATTCCTATGCATTTAATGCCTTTTTTATTAACACTAAAAAAACAACTCAGTATACTGGGCGAGGGAAAGGGTATGCGGTTAACTCAGTAAATAATGGAGCCCCAACGGACTACAGAGGACTATGGAAAGACTTAGATGAGGGGTACCTCTCCAAATGCGACTATTATCCTTCCTATCTGACCGTACAAATGACGGAGGACTACCGGGTCTGGTCGCTGCCGTGCAGCAACGAGACAGACTCTGCGTCCTCCGTGGTCAAGACGGTTGCCTCCGGGACGAGCCTGACGGTAACGGCGCTTTACAAGAATGGTGTAACGACGTCGGATCATTATTGGTATCGCGTGCGTTTGTTGGACGGAACGGTGGGCTATGTCTATGCCCCATTCTGCAAGGTGACGAATTACTGCGATACCGCCATTAAAAACGGGATTTCCGCCAGCGGAAAAGGCGTCCCGGCGTCTCTTCCGGTCAGCAAGAGCTATCCCGTTGACTGGACGATCACGTCGAGCAATGCGGACATCAGCGCCATTTCCGGAACGGTTCATACATATGGAACGACCATGAGCTATGGCCGAACTGAACAGGTGCGATCCAAAAACCTGAACAACTCGGAGCTGGACTCCGCGATGCATTTTGACTGGATATCATCGCCCGGAAGCTATGATTTCTACATCAAGGTACAGGTCAAGAACTATTACTGTGCCAATAACAGCAACACTCTCCAAAGCAAAACGATCGAAAAGACCGTTTTGAACGGCCCCATCCAATTCACGGCCGGAGACTCCGGCCATACGACGCACTCCTATACGTCGAAGGTCGTGGCTCCAACCTGTACGGAGCAGGGCTATACTCTATATACCTGTTCCGTTTGCAGCGCCAGCTACAAGGACAATTACACTGACGCGAAGGGCCACAGCTGGAACAGCGGAACGGTGACGACCGCCGCGACTTGTGAAAAATCCGGTGTCAAAACGTACACCTGCACCGCGTGCCAGACGAAAAAAACCGAAACGATCGCGGCAACGGGGCACAAGCTTGTCTACGGAAGCTGGGAAGGCAGCTGCACGGAGCGCCCGCACCGGCTCGTCAGCTGCGCAAACTGTGATTATCAGTATACCGAATACAACATGGAAGGCAACTGGTCTGACTGGTCTACGACCAAGCCGATCGGGGTTGCCGATGAGTACATCGAAACGCAGCAGCGCTACCGGACGAGAAATAAGCTGACAACGACCGGCACCTCCAACACCATGTCCGGCTGGACGCTTTCCGGCTCTGAAAAAGTGTGGAGCGATTACGGTTCCTGGAGCGACTGGTCGACCGATGCTGTATCGGCCAGCGATTCCACACAGGTGGAGACCACAACACTGTACGGGTATTACTATTACTACTGCTCTAACTGCGGCGCACACATGCACGGTTACGGCACCTGCTATACGTGGGCTGGCGGCTGTGGTGCAAAGACCTACTCGAGCGGGTGGAATCAGGGATACTTCCCGTACTCCTGGAGCAGCTCCACGTCCGACTGGCACGGAACGGGTAAATACGTTGCGACGATCAACGGCGAAAACTGGTTTAAGTGGGATAATCACACGGCGACCGGATACCGTTACCGCACCCGCACACAGCAGACGGTATATTCGTTCTATAAGTGGGACGATTGGAGCGGTTGGGTGAGCGGCTCCAACGCCCCGGCGGCGACCGACACCATGCAGGTCGAAAAGCAGACGCTTTATCGCTATGACCTCTATGCAACGGGAACGCATACGTGGGACAGCGGCGTTGTAACTACCCCGGCGAAGCCTGGCATAGAAGGCGTCAAAACGTACACCTGCACCGCGTGCAAGCAGACACGCACGGAAGTTATTCCGGCTCTGCCCATTACGTATACTGTGAGCTATGACGCGAACGGCGGCAGCGGTGCACCGGCCTCTCAGACCAAAACAAAGGATGTTGCACTGACGCTGAGCAGCACGAAACCGACGCGTACAGGCTACAAGTTCCTTGGTTGGGCGGCGAGCAAGACGGCGACGAGCGCGCAGTATCAGCCGGGCGGAAGCTACACGGCGAATGCTGCGGTAACGCTCTATGCGGTCTGGAAAGAGAATGACTATACGGTGAGCTATGACGCGAACGGCGGTACGGGCGCACCGGCGGCGCAGACCAAAAAGCACGGCACGGCACTGACGCTGAGCAGCACAAAGCCGACGCGGACGGGCTACATG
>DPHR01000052.1:0-5768 GCA_003522945.1 Clostridiales bacterium | reverse complement strand
CGGCTGGGCGGCGAGCAAGACGGCAACAAGCGCGCAGTATCAGCCGGGCGGAAGCTACACAGCAAATGCAGCGGTAACGCTCTATGCGGTCTGGAAAGAGAATGCTCCGACCTACGCAACCACACTGACGGTTTCTTCCGCCACGGCGTCGCAGGGAAAGGAAGTTTCTCTGAATATTTCCCTTGCAGGCAACCCCGGAATTATCGGCATAAACTTCCAGATTACTTACGATAAGACTCGGCTGAAGCTCATCGGCTACACGGACGGTGCCATGAAAGACTGGAGTGTAGGCATTGGTGAAAGCGAAAAGGCGATCTGGATCGACGAAGCGGCGGATGTAATTAACGGGAACATCCTGACGCTGAAATTCCAGGTACTGGATAATGCTCCAGACGGGCTGGCAGAGGTGACGGTCACGGGCTTCAAGGCAGCGGCTTTGGATGAGAGCGCGGTGAATGCCAATATCGTTGCGGGCGGCGTAACAGTCACGAGCCGGATTCCAGGCGATGTGAATGACGACGGCGAAGTGGATATCTTCGACTGTGTCCGTCTGAAGAAGTATCTTGCCGGATTCAACGTAACGATCAACGCGAGCAACGCCGATGTGAACGGCGACGGCGAAGTGGATATATTCGACTGCGTTCGTCTGAAAAAATATCTTGCGGGTATGAGTGTTGAACTTAAATAAAAAGGAGCGCAAAATCATGAAAAAAACATTGGCGGTAATCCTCGCAATTCTCATGATGACGTCGCTTTTGTGCACGGGGGCGTATGCCGATGGAGAAACCATGAATTTCTCCGTCACATCGGCTACAGGCAGCCGCGGCGATGAAGTGACGATTACGGTCAGCATTACCAGCTGCCCGACTATCGTCGGTATGCAGGTAGGCATCAGCTACGATACGAACGTGCTGGAAAGGGTAAGCTTTTCCAACGCGGGCATGTCCGGCTTGGAAGTCGGGACAAGCGCTACCTGGCTGTCGGCCAATGACACAGGTTCGACATACATTGGACCGATGCTGACGCTCGTATTCCGAATCAAAGATACTGCGGCGTTTGGACCGAGCACGGTCACAATCAATCCCAAGGTTAGTGATCTGGACGAAAACAGAGTCCCGTGCATCGTTACCCCCGGCAAGGTCACTGTTACCGTTGCTGCTCATGATCACATCTGGGACGCCGGGACGACCACTCCTGCGACCTGCATTAAGAACGGACAGACGGTGTATAAATGTACAGTAGTCGGCTGCACCGAGACGAAGACGGAAACCATTGCCGCGACGGGCCACAAGTGGGACAACGGTACCGTGACGACCGCTCCGACCTGCACGGCGAAGGGAGTCAAGACATTTAAGTGCACCAATTCCGGCTGCACCGCAACGAAAACCGAGAATGTTGCCGCGACGGGCCATAAGTGGGATAACGGCACCGTGACGACTGCCTCGACCTGTACGAAGAATGGCGTCAAGACGTTCAAATGCACGAACAGCGGCTGCGCGGAAACCAAAACCGAGGCCGTCGCGAAACTCGGACACTCTTTCGGGAAAACAGAAATGATTCAGTCTCCGACCTGCACGGAGCCCGGTGTCCGCGGCGCATACTGCGAGCACGAGGGCTGCACAGAGGTTGGAAATAAATCCACGATCCCGGCGACGGGCCACAAGTGGGACAACGGCACGGTGACAACGGCTCCGACCTGCACGGCGAAGGGCGTCAAGACATTTAAGTGCACAAACTCCGGCTGCACCGCGACGAAGACCGAAGAGATTGCCGCGACGGGCCACAAGTGGGACAGCGGCAAGATCACGACCGAGCCGACCTGCACGAAGGCCGGTGTGAAGACAATCTCCTGCACAAACTCCAGCTGCAAAGAGACCAAAACAGAAACCGTGAAGGCGCTTGGCCATGACATGGGCGCGGCGACGGTGACGAAGGCCCCGACCTGCACCGAAAAGGGCGAGCAGACCACGGCATGCCGCCGCACGGGCTGCACGTATAAGGAAACGAAGGATATTGCGCCGACGGGCCACAAGTGGGACAACGGCACAGTGACGACGGCTCCGACCTGCACGGCGAAGGGCGTCAAGACATTTAAGTGCACAAACTCCGGCTGCACCGCGACGAAGACCGAAGAGATCGCCGCGACGGGCCACAAGTGGGACGCGGGCAAGATCACGACCGAGCCGACCTGCACGAAAGACGGCGTGAAGACGATTTCGTGCACGAACTCCGGCTGCAAGGAGACTAAGACCGAGGCCGTAAAGGCGCTCGGCCACAGCTGGAGGGACGCGGAGGTTGTCAAGGCGGCGACCTGCACGGCGGGCGGCTCAAAGAAGGTCGTTTGCCAGCGTGAGGGCTGTGGCGCGGAGGATACCGTCAACACGCCGGCACTCGGCCATGCCTGGGGCAATGCCAAGGTCACCAAGGAGCCGACCTGCACGCAGCCGGGCGTTCAGAGCGTGACTTGCACCCGCGGCTGCGGCGCGGCGACCACCACGGCGATCCCCGCAACGGGCCACAAGTGGGACAACGGTACTGTGACGACGCAGCCGACTTGCACGAAGGACGGCGTCAAGACGGTCAAGTGCACGAACAGCGGCTGCAAAGAGACCAAAACCGAGACGGTCAAGGCGCTTGGTCACAAGTGGGACGACGGAAAGATCACAACCGAACCGACTTGCACCGAAGAAGGTGTCAAGACGATCTCCTGCATGAACAGCGGCTGCACGGAAACCAAGACCGAAACCGTTCCGGCGCTCGGCCACGACTGGGATGAGGGTACCGTGACCAAGGAGCCGACGAAGAAGGAGACCGGCGAAAAGGTGCTTACCTGCCAGAACTGCGGTGAGACCGAAACGGAAGTCATTCCCGTTGTCGCCTCCACTGGCGCTCCGGTCTGGCTCTGGATCGTTATCGGCGTCGGCGTTGCGGCAATCCTGCTCTGGATCATCCTCGCCAAGCGCAAAAAAGAGGACAAGGAAGAAGCCAAACGCTAAGTCCTTATATAAGAGAAAATCGCTCTGCCTGATGTCAGGCAGAGCGATTTTTCTAACAGAGACTGGATCTCTCCTGTGGGCGGGGAGTGTGTTCCAACCGAAATAAGATCTTACTTCGTATTGCCGCGCTTTTTGAGATACACCGCGAGGATGACGCCGGCGATGAGCATCACGACGCCGATCACGATGATGACCGTGCCGAGGATGGCGACGGGGTTCGTAAAGCCGCTGCTGCCCATGCCGGACGAGCCGAACGGGGAGGAGATGACGTTCCCGGCGCTGTCATACCAGACCGTGCCGCTTCCCGCAAAGTCGGAGAAGCCGCCGTATCCGCCGAAGGGATCCATGCCGGTGCTGCCGAAGAACGAACGCTCCATGCTGAGACTGACGCCGCGCGCGACCGCGCCGATCACGATGAAGCCGAGTCCCGCGAGCGCGGTATACACGCCGTAGAGCCAGCCGTAGCGCCGGATGAGCCGCCCGATCACGCCGGGGACGGATTCGACCCAGTTGGAGCTCTGCGCCGGGGCCTCCGGTGCGGCCGGGATTTCCGATTCCGGGGATGTCTCCGGTTCCGGCTCACTCTCCGAGAGCAGCCAGTCCGTCGTCACGTCAAACGCTCTGGCGAGCAGGACGAGCTTCGAGAGCTCCGGCACGGACTCGCCGGTCTCCCATTTACTGATCGCCTGCCGCGACACGCCGAGCTTTTCCGCGAGCGCCTCCTGCGAAAGGCCCGCCTTTTTCCGGCAGTACAGAATTTTTTCCGATAGATTCATAAAGGTGTGTCCTCCTTGAATTTATGGCATCAGTATGACATGAAGGCCGGTTGCGAAGCCACCGTTCCGGCTTGGAACTTCCGCAACCGGCGGTTGCAGAAGCTATTATAACAGAAAAACACCGCAAAAGTACACCAGAAAAACACAAATGTTTCACTGAAAAAGACTTGCTTATGCGTCGGAAAAGATGTACAATTAATTTCATATTTTAAATTGCAAAATAATTTTATTTTGCAACATGTTATGAGGGAAGAGATATGAAAGAGAGATTGAATTTCCGGCAGCTCATCGCCGTGGCGAGCATGCTGTTCGGGTTGTTTTTCGGCGCCGGGAACCTGATATTCCCGGTGCATATGGGTCAGCTCGCGGGCGCGAACTCCTATATTGCGGCGCTCGGCTTCATCGTTACGGCGGTAGGTCTGCCTCTTATGGGCGTGGCGGCGTTCGGCATCAGCCGTTCGGACGATCTGCTCGCCATGAGCAGCCGCGTAGGGAAGGGGTACGGCGTATTCTTTACCTGCGCGCTGTATCTGACGATCGGCCCGCTTTTTGCAATCCCCCGCTGCGCCGCGACGAGCTTTACCATCGGCGTGGAGCCGATGCTCACCGGCGGTGCGGTAACGGAGCTTGCCATATTCTCCGTGATCTTCTTCGCGCTCGTGCTGTTCTTCTCGCTGCGCCCGAGCAAGATCCTCACATGGGTCGGGCGGATCATCAACCCGCTGTTCCTTGTGTTCCTTGCCGTGCTCGTTGTCACGGCGCTCGTAAAGCCTGTCGCTGCCGTTTCGTCGGTCGCGCCGGAGGGCGCATACGCCTCCAGCGCCTTCTCCGCCGGTTTTCTGGACGGCTATAATACGATGGACGCGCTTGCCTCGCTGGCGTTCGGCGTGATCGTTGTGGGCGTCATCCGCGATCTGGGCATTAAGCACGACGCCGACGTCGCGGGCAACACCGTGCGCGCGGGCGTGTTCTCGTGCGTGTTTATGGGGCTCATCTATCTCGCCATGACGATCATCGGCGCGCAGAGCCGCGGCGCGTTCGCCGTGAGCGCCAACGGCGGCATCGCGCTTGCGGATATCGCCGGATACTATTTCGGCACCGCCGGACAGGTCATCCTCGCCGTTACGGTGACGCTCGCCTGCCTCAAGACGGCCATCGGTCTTGTCACGAGCTGCGCGGAGATCTTCCGCGTGCTGTTCCCGAAGTCCATGAGCTATAAGGCGTGGGCGATCGTGTTCAGCGTCGTGTCGCTGCTGATCACCAACGTCGGCCTGACGCAGATCATCGAATATTCCGTGCCGGTGCTCATGTTCCTCTACCCGCTCACCATCACGCTCATGCTGCTGAGCCTGTTCGGACATTTCTTTGACTACGACAAGCGCGTGTTCGTTTCGGTCACGGCGTTCACACTGGCCGCGGCGGTGCTGGATCTGCTCGCCGCGCTGCCGGACGGGGCGCGTGCCTTCCTGCATGTGAACGGCTTTGTCGCCTTCTGCAAGGAGAGCCTGCCGCTTTTCGGCATCGGTCTCTTCTGGCTCATTCCTGCCGTAGCCGGTCTTGTCCTCGGCTTCATTCTCCGCGCCGCCGGGAAGAAAGCGACGGCGTGATAAGCAGTTTCATCTGCGCCGCTTATGGCTCCCTCTGACGAGAGAGCTGTCGAGCGAAACAAGACGGAGGGAGAGAAAAACGGCGTTTTCCGCGTCGAACGTCTTTCTCTCCCTCTGTCAAAATATCAATTTTGCCGCCTCCCTCGTCAGAGGGAGGCGTTTTTTATTCCTCCGCGGCTTTGGCGTTCTTTATATACCGGTAGACGCTCGCCTGCGAGCAGCCGAGCTTTTCCACGGTGAACTGCACCGCGCCGCGCAGCTCGAACATGCCCTGCTCATAGAGCCGCGCGACGATCTCGGCGCGCTCGGCCTGCGTCAGACGGCGCAGCGGCACGCCGGCGTCCCTCGTCACGGTCGCGAACAGATCCTCCATCAGCCCGTTCATGTCG
>DPHR01000021.1:254-17422 GCA_003522945.1 Clostridiales bacterium | reverse complement strand
CGGGCGCTTCCACGAAGCCCCGTCCCAGAAGATACATTCTCCCGTGGTGGAAATAAGCAAACACAAGCAGAATCACCGCGGCCAGGACGATATCCGTTATGGCTCCCGTCAGAGCGCGGAGCCTTTTTTTCGTTTTCATAGTTCATCCTCCTGCGGAGCGTATTTTAGCGCAAAAGCTCTTTTTTGTCCACACCGCCGGAAAATAATTCGCGCTTTTTTTGCGTCCCGCGCGCCGTGGACGAGCGCGTCAAACGAGGCGGCGAACCGGTCACGGAAGCCGAGCAGATCGCGGCCGTTCCGCCGGGCAAACCGGGGGAACGCTGTCCGTGCGAGTCATGGTAAAGCCGCCGAAGAGCGTATAAGCAAGAGGATTCCTGCTTTCATCTCCTGACAGGAAACAGCATCGTCCGATATTCTTTCGGACGATGCCATTTTCGTATATCGGATAAAAAGCGTTAAAGCGATTTTACACGGCGTCGCGGTAATCCGGCGCGCAGATCTGCTGCACCGTGACGGCCCGGGTATGGTCGATGTGCGTCCACTCGGGCGTTACGAAGAGCGACTGCACCACGATCGGCACATACGTGAGCATGAACACCGGGAACGTGAATACATAAGCGATCTTCTTCCACGCCGCGCAGTGGATGCTGCGCCACTCCGTCGCGGTCGTGACCGCGCCGAGGACGAAAAGCGTGAGATAAAGATTCATCACCGTCTGCAGCGCCGATATGGCAAGCACGTCCCACTCATGGTAATGGAACACGTTGACCGCCGCCGCGCCGAGATTTACCACGATGCTCAGCCCCGTGAGCACTGCCGCGGGCATGATGCTCATCGCCATATCGTAGCAGGAGAAGCTGCCGCGGAACATGCCGGAGAGGAGCTTTCCGCCGTATTTGCGGAACACCTGCAGATACCCGCGCGACCAGCGCAGACGCTGCGCCCAGGACTGCTTGAAACGGACGGGCTGCTCATCGTAGAGCACGGCCTCCGGGCAGTAGCCGACGCGCCGTCCCGCCGTCACGTTTTCGATGGTAAACTCAATATCCTCGGTCAGCAGGTGGAACGGCCAGCCGCCGCCCTGCCCTTCGAGCACGGCGCGCGAAAAGAGAAAGCCCGTGCCGGAAACGCCGCAGCTCGCCCCGATGCGGGATCTCGCGCCGTTCAGATAGCGCGATTCGCGGAGAAACCAGAGACCGTAGCCCGCGGAGATCCAGTTGTCGCCGTAGTTTTTCGAGTCACGGTAGCAGGTGACGATGTCCTTGCCCTCGGAAAACGTCTCGTTCATGCGGGAGACGAAATCGCGCTCGAGCACGTTGTCGGCGTCGAGGACGATGTAGCCGTCAAACTCGTTGTGCGCATGGCGCTCCATTTCGCGCAGGAGGAAGTCGAGCGCATAGCCCTTGCCGCGGAGCGAAGCGTTGTGCCGCTCATAGACCTCCGCGCCGTGGGCGCGCGCCGTTTCCGCCGTTTTATCGCGGCAGTTGTCGGCCACGACGAAAACCTCGAGAAAGCGTTCGGGGTAGCTCTGCGCCTTGATGCTGTCAAGAAGATTGCCGATGACGGTCTCCTCGTTGCGCGCGGCGATGAGGACCGCAAAGCGGTGCAGCGGCGCTTCCCGCGCCCGCCGCTTCCGCGGCAGCCACGAAACGGGTATGTACAGAAACTGATACATATAGCAGGCGAAAAACAGGCACATCAGGATGAAGTTTATCATTTTTACGGTTTGCATGGCGCTTTCTCCTTTCCCTGTGATGCCAAGGATATCACGCACCGCAGAGCAAAATCCATTAAAGGGTCTTTAAGATTTGTTTAAAAAGGAGAAGGCGGAGTCGCCCCCGCCTTCTTTGGAAAAAATCATGCGCTCACGATGTTGTAGTACGCCTTCGCCGTCAGACGGTAGACGATCGTATAGAGCAGCGCAAAGGCGCCGAAGCTCACGAGCGTCGTGGTGACGAAGAGGCCGACATTGTAAAGCGAGAACAGCTCGAGCAGCCGCCGGATCATCGGGAAGGCGAAAGCAAGGTGCACGCCCGCCAGCAGCAGCGGCAGGAAGAACACGGTCAGCAGCTGGGAATTGATGCTGCGGCGGATCTCCTTTTTCGTCATGCCGACCTTCTGCATGATCTCAAATCGTTTCTGATCCTCGTAGCCCTCGGAGATCTGCTTATAGTAGAGGATCAGCACCGCCGCGAGCATAAATACAAGCGTGAGCATAATGCCGATGAAGAAGAGCGCGCCGTTGCTGCCGTAGAAATCGGCGCTTCCCTCCGCACGGCACTCAGCTAGGAGGTACATATAGCCCTGCTCCGGCTCCACCTCGCCGAGGGTGCGCATGACGCCCTGTGTGAGCGCCACGCACTCCTCATCGCCGAGGTCGGTATTGAAATTGTAGACCCATTTATACTGCATCGTAACCACATGCCCGTTATATGTGCGGAAATCCTGAACGGCGGAGGCCGTGTCGTTCACGATGAGGGTCATTTGCGCGATAAATCCACCGACCGTCGGCGGGAGAAAATAACCGTTTCGCACATCGGCAACGCGCCACGTGTGGGAGACGTCGTCCATGGCAAGCGTCAGCGTAGGACGCTCATAGGAGCATTTGTAGGTCAGCAGCAGCACCTCGTCCGGCGCAAGCGAAACATTCTCTCCGGTTCGGGCAGCATAGTCCGCAGTAGAAACGATATAGATGTCACGAAGCTCCGAATATGAGGCCGAGACGCCCTCCCGCGAATACCAGCACTGCACCGTGTCGCCGGAGAAAAGACCGCTGGTATTGATATAGCGGTAGTTCTGCACGTCCTTCGTCGGAACGCCCCGCTCTGACGTATAATCGGCGATGGCACGGCGGTAGCGCTCGATATTGCCGTCCGTGATCTGCTCCGGCGTCTCCCCGGCGAGAGTGATGTTTATATCTCTCGGGTAGCGCATATTCGCGGAGTCCTCCGCGCCGAAATAAAGGCACGAGGAAGAGGAGATCATCACGAGGATCATTGTGGCGATGATGCACACGCTCGCAAGGCCCGCGCCGTTGCGCTTCATGCGGTACGCCATGGAGGAAACGGACACGAAATGCTCCGGCCGGTAGTAGTATTTCTTATTCTTCTGCAGCACGCGGCAGAGCAGCACGCTGCCTGCGACAAGCAGAAGATATGTGCCGATGATGACGAGGATCACAGCCACGAAGAACCATACGATCGCGTCAAGCGGGTTGGTGATGCTCACGGCAAGGTAATACGCCGCGGCGAGGATCACGACGCCCGCAAGGCCGAGCAGCCAGTTTGCCTTCGGCGGCTTTTCGCCGACGGACTCGCTGCGTAGCAGCGCCACGGCGCTGCTGCGCCCGACGCGGACGACCGTGGAGAGCCAGATGACCGCGAAGATGATCGCGTACAGTCCCAGCGCGCGCGTCAGGGAATCAACGTCAATGCGGATGCGGTAATTGATATCGCCGCCGAGCATATTGACCAGTCCAAGCTCCGCGAGCTTTGAGAGGACGATGCCGAGCGCAAGACCGAGCACGAGCGAGAGCGCGGCGGTAATGAGGCTCTCCCACGTGACGATGCGCGCAAGATTGCGCTTATTCATGCCAAGGACGTTATAGAGGCCGAATTCCCGCTCGCGGCGGCGGACAAGGAACGAGTTGGTATAGTAGAGAAAGATCGCGGAGAACACAAAGATCACAAAGCTGCCGAGATTGAGGATCTTTCCGGTGGTGTTGGAGCCGCGCGGCAGCAGCGCGCACGTCTCCGGCGAGCCGAGGAACGAGAGGATATAGAACATCATCACCATGCACACGCAGGTGAGCAGATACGGGGTAAAAAGCCGCTTGTTCTTGCGCAGGCCGTCCCACGCGAGACGCGGATAGAGAGCGGTTTTCATCGCGCCTCACCGCCTCCCGCGAGCATCGTGAGCGTTTCGGAGATGCGCTGGTAGAAGAGCTCGTTCGTGGCGTCGCCGCGGTAGAGCTGGTGGAACACCTCGCCGTCGCGGATGAAGAGGACGCGCCCGGCGCAGCTCGCGGCCTTCACGGAGTGCGTGACCATGAGGATCGTCTGCCCGCCGCAGTTCACCTCGCCGAAGAGACGGAGCAGCTCGTCCGTGGATTTGCTGTCGAGCGCGCCGGTCGGCTCGTCGGCAAGCAGGATGCGCGGCTTTGTGATGAGCGCGCGGGCAACGGCGGCGCGCTGCTTCTGGCCGCCGGAGACCTCGTAGGGGTACTTTTTCAAAAGCTCGCGGATGCCGAGCGTTTCCGCAATATCGATGAGGCGGGTGCGCATCTCATCGTAGCTCTTGCCCGCGAGGACGAGCGGGAGATAGATGTTATCCTCAAGCGTGAACGTGTCGAGTAGGTTGAACTCCTGAAACACGAACCCGAGATGGTCGCGGCGGAACGTGGCGGCCTCGCTTTCGCGGATCTTGGTAAAGTCCCGCCCGTCGAGCAGCACCGTGCCGGCGGTGGGCTTGTCGAGCGCGGCGAGAATGTTCAGAAGCGTCGTTTTGCCGCTGCCGCTCTCGCCCATGATGGCGACATACTCGCCCTCGTTCACGGAGAAATTGACGTTGCGGAGCGCCTCGACCGCATTGCCGCCGAAGCGGGTCTTATATACTTTTTTCAGCCCGGAAACTTCCAGTAAACTCATGAGAAATGGACTCCTTTCGTTTTCTGGCATCAGTATAAGCGAAAAAGCCGACCCGTTCCATCGGATCGGCTTACACTCGCACGGCAAATCCAACATTTCTGTCACATTTACTCTACCGTGATCTTCTTTTCTTCCAATTTGATCCGGACTGTCGTCCCCTCGCCGGGGCGCGACTCCGCCGTGATCGTGTGGCCGAGATTCCGGCAGATGCGGCGGCAGAGATAGAGCCCGATGCCGCTCGCGCGCTTGTCCGCGCGCCCCTGCAAGCCGGTGTAGCCGCGCTCAAAGACGCGCGGCAGATCCTCCGGCGCAATGCCGATGCCGGTATCGCGGATGCAGAGCGTTTTCGGCTCTTCAACGTACACGGAAACGCCGCCCTGCGGCGTATACTTCAAAGCGTTCGAGAGCACCTGCTCAATGACGAACGAGAGCCACTTCTCGTCTGTGAACACGCGCACGTCCGTGGGCGTATAATCGAGCGTCAGGCGGCGCGCGATGAACTCCCCGGCGAAACGCCGGAGCGCCGGACGGACGATATCATCGAGCTTCGCTTCGCGGAATACATAGTCCGTCCCCTCGCCCTCCAGCCGGAGATACGTGAGCACCATTTCCACATACTGCTCGATGCGTCCGAGATCGGCGAGAAGGCGGCGGGAGGAGTCGCTGTCCTCGCTCTGGAGCCGGAGACGCATGGCGGCGATGGGCGTTTTGATCTGGTGCGCCCAGAGCGTGTAGTATTCAAGCATATCGGCGCGGTCGGCGGCGGCCTTTGCCGCGGCGTCCGCGCTCTGGCGGCAGAGACTCTGCACGATCGCCTGATAGTCTGCCTCCGGCACGCTTGCCGCAGCCGGCAGCACACCGATGAGCTCCGCCGCCGTGGTCTCCAGCTGGGAAAGCTCCCGATGGAGCTTATATACGCGCCGGAAATCGAGCGCGAGCGCCGCGAGACCGAGCAGCAGCGCGAGCGCGCACGGATACGCCACGACGCGCAGCGGCAGATGGAAGAGGGCGAAGGATACGCCGAGCAGCGCCGCCGCCAGCGCAAAGAACAGCAGCACCCCGCGGCGGCTTTTGATATAGTCTCCGAGCAGCTTCATTTTTCCCCCACGGCGTAGCCCACGCCGAACTTCGTCGTGATGAAATCGTGCAGCCCCGCGTTTTCGAGCTTTTTGCGCAGGCGGCCGACGTTCACGGTGAGCGTGTTCTCGTCCACGAACGAGTCCGTCTGCCAGAGCGCTTCCATGAGCTTTTCGCGGCTGACGATCTTCCCCTTGTTCTGCATCAGCGTGAGCAGGATGCGGTATTCATTTTTGGTGAGAGCGATGTGCTCGTCGGCATAGGTGAGCGTATTGTCGCCGGTATTGAGGATCGCCCCGGCGTGCTCGAGCACGGGCGCTGCCGCGCCGAACTCATACGTCCGGCGGAGAAGAGCCTGCACCTTGGCAATGAGCACGTTCGTATCAAAGGGCTTGGCGACAAAATCGTCGCCGCCCATGTTCATCGCCATGATAATGTTCATATTATCGCTCGCCGAGGAGATGAATATGACCGGCACGGAGCTTACTTTTCGTATCTCCGCGCACCAGTGATACCCGCTCATATACGGAAGCGACACGTCCATCAGCACGAGATGCGGCTGCACGCGCGCGAACTCCGCCATGACCGCGCGGAAATCGGCAGCGCAGGTGCACTCCAGCGCCCAGAGCTTCATCTGCGCGCAGATGGCGTCGGCGAGGCTGCGGTCATCCTCTACGAGCAAAATGCGGTGTTCCATATCTCGCCCCCCTTTCCTTTTCGGCTCCACTATACCAGTGCCGTCCGGCGCGTGTCAACCGGCCGGGCCGATATACGAAGACCGCAGCGCGTGGCAGCGCTGCGGTCTTTGGTATCACCCCACGAGGAAGCGCGAGAGAAATTCGCGCGTCTTCGGGTCCTGCGGGTTTTCAAAAATATCCTTCGGGCGTCCCTCTTCGCAGATGACGCCGTCGGCCATAAAGACGACGTTCGTGGAAACGTCGCGCGCAAATGCCATTTCGTGCGTCACGACGATCATCGTGAGTCCGTCTCCGGCGAGAGAGCGCATAACATCAAGCACCTCGCCGACCATCTGCGGATCGAGCGCGCTCGTCGGCTCGTCGAAGAGCAGCACCTCCGGCTCCATCGCAAGCGCGCGGGCGATCGCCACGCGCTGCTTCTGTCCGCCGGAGAGCTGCGCCGGGCGGGCGTGGATGTACGGCGTCATGCCGACGCGCCCGAGATATTCCATGGCGATTTTCTCCGCCTCGGCCCGGCTGCGCCGGAGCACGGACATCTGACCGGTGACGCAGTTTTGCAGCGCGGTCATGTTATTGAAGAGGTTGAAGCTCTGGAACACCATGCCGACCTTTGCGCGGTACTGCGAGAGATTCATCTCCCGCGCGGTGATGTCCTGCCCGTGATAAAGCACCTGGCCGGACGTCGGCGTTTCAAGAAGGTTGATGCACCGGAGCATCGTGCTCTTGCCTGAGCCGGACGCGCCGATGATGCTGAGCACTTCACCCTTTTCCACGCTGAGATGGATATCGCGCAGCACGGTATGATCGCCGAACTGCTTTTGCAGATGCACAAGCTCTATGACCTTTTCACCCATGGCTCAGCCCTCCCTCGCGGTTTTGATGCGGATCTCGGCGGCACTGTCGCTCTGCGAGCCGAAGATCACATAGCTGTCGTTCCCGTCAAGTTTGCGCTCCACAAAGCGCAGCAGCCGCGTGACCGTGAATGTCAGAATGAAGTACAGCACACACACGACAAGATACGTCTGGAACGTTTCAAAGCTCTGGCGCTTGATGATCCCGGCAAAGTAGTAAAGCTCCGTTACGCCGATGACGTTCAGCACCGAGGTGTCCTTGATGTTGATGACAAACTCGTTGCTTACCGAGGGCAGGATGTTGCGCATGACCTGCGGGATGATGACCTTGAACATCGTCTGCGAATGGGTCATGCCGATGCTCATAGCGCCCTCAAACTGGCCCTTATCGATGGAGATGATGCCGCCGCGGACGATCTCGGCCATGTAAGCGCCGGTGTTGACCGAAACGATCAGGATACCGGACGGAATGAGCGGCAGCGTGCTGCCGCCGGAGGCAAAGGCATAACCCCAGTAGATGACCATCGCCTGCACCATCATGGGCGTGCCGCGGAAGATCTCCACATAAACGGCGATGACGGCGTTCAAGATCTTATGGAGCACGCGCACAAAACCGTTGCGGGAGAATGGCGCCGTGCGGACGATGCCGGTCAGAAGGCCGATGGCGAGACCGGCCACGGTGCCGGTAAGCGCAATGAGCATCGTGTTTCCCACGCCGCTGAGCAGCTGGGGATAATATTTGGCGACTATGTTGATTACGTCCTGAAAAAAGCTCATGGCTGTTTACCGGCCCTTTCGGTCAGATTACTTGCGGATGATGACGACGAGGTTGGATTCGTAATAGGTATCGGTGAAGTCGATCTGCGCAGAGCGCTCGGCCGTGGGGCTCATGCCGGCGGCAACGGCGTCGATCGCGCCGGATTCCAGCGCGGGCAGCAGCGAATCCCATTCGATGGAGTAAATTTCCAGATTCATGCCGAGACGCGCCGCGACATACTTTGCGATCTGCACGTCGTAGCCGTTGGCGTAAAGGCCGTCCTTGCCCTCGCCGGAGATGGGCACCGCGCCGAAGGATGCGCCGGAGATATCGGTCCAGTTATACGGCTCATACGCGCACTCCATGCCGACGCGGAGCGTGCCCGTCGGGTTTTCCGGCTCTTCGGCGCTCACGGCAAACTCGGTCACTTCCCCGCCGGAGCTGAGCCTCACGATCTGCTCCATGAGCGCGCTGCGCTGCTCGGGTGTGATCTCCGCGAGAACGGCGTTGATCTGCTCGCGCAGCTCCGAGCCCTTCTTCAGACCGATGGCGATGCCGACATCGGACGCCGTGGCGGTAAAGCCGGTATCATTGTTCATAAACGGGAGGAACGTAAGAGTATCGTCGCTCTGGCAGACGGAGAAGGCCGTCGGTTCCTCGGCGATGTAGCCGTCGATCGCGCCGCTCTTGAGTGCGGTCAGAAGATCGGCGAACTCCGGATACGTCGATCCCTGCACGTTTTCGATCTGGTTGAGTGCGTCGGCGTGGAACGTTCCGGCCTGCGCCGCGATCTTCATGCCCTTGAGATCGGCGATCGTCGCCGCTTCCGTGATGCTCGTTCCGGTGCTGTCGGTCGTTTCTGCACTGCCGCACCCGGCGAGCAGGCAAAGGCAGAGGGCGGCTGCCATCAGCAGCGCAAGGATGTTTCTTCTTCTCATTTTTTCTGTCTCCTTTTCGGAAAAATTAAATAAGCCTGCGACCCGATGTGGTATCGCAGGCTTTCCGAAAAATGAGATTCAAAAAGAAAATCAAAAACCGGTTTCCTTTGATAGCTCTCCACAGTAACTGTGACAGTCCGGCGCTTATTGGGCGTCGTCCCAGCAGCGGCACGGCGGCAGCCATGCGGTGCTTCGGCGGAATTGCCTTTCTCCTGCAGCCGCCTGCCGGCGTGTGCTGCAAGATACTCTTCGTTTCCGCGACCTCTATCAGGTGCTTTCTTATTTTATGCACGGATTATACGGCGGGGGGGCCCTTCTGTCAATACCCTCGTGCCATTTTCCGCATTTTATCTCTTTACATCAATAAAATCATTGACATAATTATGCATTTATAACAGACGCAATTCCCACCATTGCCCCGGCGCTCGCCACCGTGCACCATCCTTTTTATCAATTATCCATCCACGAGATACCTGGATTCCGGGTATGGCTGTTTCACATCCGTCCGACCAAGCAGATAATCCGTGCTCGTGCCGTAAAAATCCGCCAGGCGAATCAGCACATCCGTTGGTATATCACGCTTTCCCAGTTCATAATGCGAATAGCTCACCTGCGTACAGCGCAAATACTCCGCCATGTCTTTCTGCCGTAGATCTCGGTCTTCCCGCAAATCGCGTATCCTCCTGTACATACTGTTCATCCTTCCCGGCGCGGTATATACAAAAGTATAGGCAAAACATTTTGTTATATTGACTTATAAAACAATTTGTTATATCATTGCTTTGGTCTTTATCATGTTATCGTCCATTTTTATAAAGGGGAGTGGTTTTATGCTTAGCAAAACCGATAGAAAAATCTGCGGTACATGTCAGTTTTGGACCGGCAAAAGGGATCCGGTGTTTGATCGCAAAGGTGTACCCAAAATCGATATCTCCGATACACGCGGCAACTGCGAAAACTGCAGCAGCCGATTTTTTGACACATCGCGCGCCCGTGACGCTCAATGTGTGAAGTATTCCAAATGGACTGAACTGTTCTGATCACAGGGAGGCACATGAGATCATGAATAATTCGTCCAACACAGTTGCTGATGTCTTAAAGGGTTACGGTATTTTAAACGCTGTCGCAGGTGTCATAGTGGGTCTTGTCCTGCTTTCCAAAGAATCTACACTTGTCGGTATTGTTTTTATCGCCATTGTTCTTGTTGCAAGTTTTGGAATCTACGCCTTCGGCGAGGTCGTTGAATTGCTTCACCAAATCAAAATGAATACTGCCGTCAATTCTCTTTCCGAAAAAAGCGGAATTGTGGCAGAAAAATCATTATTTGAAGATCTTCCGAATCTTTAAAGGAGGTTCCCATGTCGTCAAGATATAACGAAATAAAAAAAAGCTACTGCAATCTGTACTGTGCGGGAAGCCCTCTGGTACTTTCCGCATACGCTCTTCTTCAGGATACGGAAACGCACACTGTGATCCTTCAGGTCAAAATGAAGAGTGTAGCAAAAAAAGAAATATCGGCCGTGATTCTCGAAATTGAAGCCCGTGATATTATCGGAAAACCGTTGAAGGGCATACCGGAATATCAGTTTTTGGATTTATCCGTATCCCGTGACGCGGAGTTTGGAACTTCATCTGCCATTATTCTCCCGGACGCAACCACGAGAGACGTAACGATCTCCTGTTCCTCCGTAGTTTTTTCCGACGGTACGGCCTGGTCTTCTGACCCAAACACTTCGTGGAAATCCATTCCAACCGAAAAACCTTTGTCAGACATCTTTGATGACCCAGAAGTGCTGGATTATTTTATAGCAGAAAACGGCTCGGACTGCTGCTGCGAACCAGCACTTTATCCGGATCTGGAACTTTGGCAATGCGCCGCCGGTCATCTCAATACAACGGAAGAAAAAGAATGTCACTGCTGCGGCCGGCCGTTTTTCCATATTTCTGTCTCGGATTATGTACAGCGAAAGAAAGAATACGAAGAGAAAAATGCAGCGAAAGCCGAAGCGGAGCGGTTGGAAACGGAAAAAAGAACACAGGCGCAAAAAGCCCGCACAAAAAAGTGCTTACGGATCGGAGCCCTTTCCGTTTTCACCGCCGCGCTCATCATTATGATTGTTCTCAGCGCGGTATTATGGATTCCTCTAAAGAAAGCGCAGTCCCTATATGATGCCGGAGAATATGAAGCCGCACTTTCGGCCGCTGAAAAAATTCCCGGAAGCAACGCCCGGCAATTATCCGAATCCTGCTCCGCTCGGATAGAAGAAATCCGTTTGGAAAAGGAGGCGCAGGAAAAGGCCGAGCGCGAGACTGCCGTGCTGGACAGAGCACAGGCTTTTTATGATGAAGGACTATATCCCGACGCTGTGGAAGCGCTTCAAGGGTTCAGCTCACAACCAATTGATCAGCTCCGGGATGACTGCAAAAAGGCCATTGACGCACAGTTTCTTTCGGATTTGGAGCGAGCTTTTGTATATAGATTCAAGCTCGCCAATGATGACCGTTCTTATAAAGAATGCGTTGAAGCGGAATTAGATATTCTGGAAAAGTATTCAGAGTACAGCGGTCTGTTCTACAGCAGTATCATACAACAGAATGCTGAAAAATATATTGATGGCTGCCGTTCCGAGCTCGCCGGTATTCTTCCGGATGATCAGACGAATGAGGAATACCTCAAAGGAAACGCCGCCCGCTGGGAAGCGCTGTATTATTTGTGTGAGAACAGCGACCTGTTTTCGGACAACGAGTATTTCCGGGCTTTTACTCTGGTGGGACATGCCTTTGATGAATTTAACTACGGATCAAGCAAAGCCCGATGGGATAAAGCGAGCCAATGCTATACCGTGCCTTATACGAACAGCACTCCCTACACAATAAACACCATATTGGAATACAGCGTCTATCGGGAAAACCGCTTGGTTTTCAGCGGCAAAACAGCCGTAACGATGAAACCCGGCGAAACCGTCAATATTCCTATGGAGCACCTTTCGGACTATTTAAACGCTCGTTCGGCGTCCATCACCACAGGGTGGGACCTTTCGATCGGTGACTGCCAGTTCTTTGACTCCAACGGAAGCCGTCTGCTTCCCAACGAGGTTTCAGAAGCATAAACCTTAAAACTACAGCAGTAAGCGCCGCCGGGGTTCCGGCGGCGCTTTGCTGCTTTCTTCACTTTTCCCATTGGGAGAGCATGGTGCGCATCCAGTCGGCAACATCCATGCGGTAAACGGCGTTGAGCGTTCCCGGCGCGAACACGTCCGCGGCCTCCCCCGCGGCAGCGATCTTACCGTGGTCGAGAAGCACGCCGCGGCTTCCGTACATCCGCGCGAGCGAGAGATCGTGCACGACCGACACCACAGCGCGGCCGCCCTTGGAGAGCCACTCGCGCACAAGGGAGAATATCTGCTTTTGATACACAAGATCGAGATGATTCGTCGGCTCGTCAAGCAGGAGCAGCCGCGGGTTCTGCGCAAAGAGCTGCGCGAGAAAGACGCGCTGCAGCTCGCCGCCCGAGAGCGTGAGCACGGACTGGCGCGCGATATGCGCCACGCCTGTCAGCTCCATCGCCTCGGCGACGCTCCGCTCGTCCTCGTCGCTCCGGCGGGAGAAAATACCGGGAGCATAGGCATAGCGTCCGAGCCGCACGACCTCCTCCACGGAGAAGGCATAGCCGACCGTGTGGTGCTGCGCGAGCACGCCCATGCCGCGCGCAAGGAGATGGGCGGGCGTTTTCTGCACGTCCTTCCCTTCAAAAAGCACCGTTCCCGTATACGGCACGCCGCGGGACACGGCATTCACGATCGTGGATTTGCCCGCGCCGTTCGGCCCGATGAGCATGAGCCAGTCGCCGTCTTGCACGGAGAAGCTCACATCGTTCACGATCACGGCGCTGCCGAAGCGCACCGAGAGGTTTTGTACTTCCAGCATGCTCATTTCTCGCCCCTCCTTGTGCGGATGAAGATGACGACGAAGAGGATCGAGCCGATGAACGACGTGACGACGCCCACGGGCAGCTCGCGCGGGTCAAAGAGCGTGCGCGCGAGAAGATCGCACAGCATGAGGAAGATCGCCCCGCCAAACGCGCTCGCCGGGAGCAGCCGCCGGTGGTTCGGCCCGGTGATGAGGCGCACCATATGCGGCGTCACAAGACCCACAAAGCCGATCGTGCCGCCGACGGACACGCACACGCCGATGAGCGCCGACACCGCGATCATCACCGTGAGCTTAACGCGCCGGACGTTCACGCCGATGTGCCGGGCGTTGTCCTCGCCGACGGCAAAGGCGTTGAGCTCGCGCGCGCAGCCGAAGAGCACGCCGCCGAAAACGACGAGCGCGCCGAGCAGCACAAGGACGTGGACATACCCCCGCCCCGCGAGCGAGCCCATCGTCCAGAACGTGATAGACTGTACCTTATCCGGCGCGAACGTGATGACGAGCGAGAGAACGCTTGAAACGAACATCGAATAAATGACGCCGATGAGGATGATCGTGCCGGTGGAGAGCGAGCCGTCCAGCCGGTACGCAAGGCCCAGAATGACGACGAGCGAGAGGAACGCAAAAAGCATTGCCATGCTCATCGTCCCGGCGAGCGGGATGCCGGGGAGCGTTATGCCGAACGCGATGGAGATCACCGCGCCGAGCGACGCGCCGGACGATACGCCGAGCGTAGAGCCGTCCGCCAGCGGGTTTTTCAAAAGGCCCTGCATCGCCGCGCCGCACACCGAGAGCGACGCGCCCGTGAGCGCAACGCACAGCACGCGCGGCAGGCGCACGGAGAATACGATCGTCGCGCTCATGCCCGTTCCCGTGCCGCGGCCCGCCAGGGCGTTCCACAAAAGGCCGAACGTCTCGCGCAGCGGCAGCTTTACGCTGCCGAGCGACACGCACACGAGAAGCGTGAATACCGTCGCCGCGGCAAATGCCAGATACGCCGGAAGGCCAAACCCCTCCCGGCGTACCATGGTTTTATTTTCTTTTGGCTCAGGCCGCCTTGTCATTGGCCTCAACGCCGGCAATGAAGTCGGCGAGCATCTGCGCGCCTTCCGCCAGACGCGGTGCGGGGCGGGAAAGCTCGTTGTTCTGCAGATTGAGGATGGCGCCGTTCTTCACAGCCGTCACATTTTCCCAACCGGCGCGGGAAGCGATCTCCTCTTCGGGCGTGGGGCCCTCGCCGGAGTACATGGAAATGGTCATAATATAGTCGGGGTTGCGCTCAAGCACCTGCTCTTCGCTGATCTCCGCCCAGCCTTCCACGTCGGCAAAGCAGTTCTTGAGACCGAGCAGCTCGGCGATCTCGTTCATGAAGGTGTTGGCGCCGGCCGTCCACAGACCGTACTCCAGCGGGGAGACCTCAAAGTAAATGGTCTTTTCGCCGTCGCCGCAGACGCCCTTGAGCGACTCAAACGTCGTCTTCATGCCGTCGATGACCGTTTCGGCTTCCTCGTTCTTGCCGAGCAGCGCGCCGATCATGCGGATGGCGGCATAGGTGCCCTCGATATCCTGCGCGTCGGAAACGACAACGTGGACACCGGCGTCCTCAAGCGCCTTGATCTGCTCTTCGGTCTGGGCCATCGTGCTCATAAGGAGCACCTGCGGCTCGAGAGCGATGATCTGCTCGATGTTGGTCTCATAGCCGGACTGCACGGAGGGGATCTCCTGCACTTCGGCGGGGTAGTCGCAGTAGGTGCCGCGGCCGACGAGCAGGTCCATGCCGCCGAGCGCGCAGATGATCTCGCAGTCGGACGCCGTGAGCGCAACGATGCGCGTGGCGGGCTCTTCGAGCGTGATCTCGCGGCCGGTCATGTCGGTCACGGTGACGGAGGTATCTTCCGCGGGGGCTTCGGTGGCTTCCACGGGGGCTTCGGTAGGCTCGGCAGGAGCTTCCGTCGCGGCGGGCTCAGCGCTCTGTCCGCAGGCAGCGAGCGAGAGCAGCATCAGGGCTGCCAATGCAAGAGCAAGGATCTTTTTGGCGTTCATGTCTTGAACTCCTTCTCAAAAAATATTCAAACAACCAGCCTTCCGGCGCAAAAACGCCGCCCCTCTCTCGGAAAGGGCGGCGGAATCGGCGATGGATCGCACAGCTATACCCCGTCCCAGAAGCTCTCATGCGAAAACAGGTTTCCCGACTTGGCATCATCCTACTCAAGCCCCTTCCCGCCCTTCGGCAGTGGTACCGGCTTTTTTGTCCGCTTTACGGTTACTGGGATAGTCCGGAATTTGCATCCGTGTTCCCTCGGCGGGGGCTCCCCGACGACGTCTTTCGACGCGGATCCACACGCTGTTTGTTTGTGGCCATACTATATCGGTTTCTTCGCCGGATGTCAAGGCGGCAAAACCGGCGCTTTCGGTATTTTACCAAAAAGCGCCGGTTTTCTTCTAAATTTTAATATACGCTGGTAAGGATCTCACCATAAGACGGATACGGCCACGCAGCGCGGTCCATGATGAGCTCCGCGCCGTCGGAAATTTCGCGCAGCGTCTCCATTTCCGGCAATATCTCGCCGCGGCAAATCTCCACGGCGGATTCGGTGGAGAGGCGTCCGTCGTCAATGCGGCGCACCGCCTTTTCCAGTTTTTCCGCACCGTCCCAGAGCTTCGCCGCGCGCGCGGAGAGCTCCGCCGCCGCCGTTTTTTCATACCGGCAGGCACTCTCGCCGCAGAGCTTTTTCTTTTCGTGCGCCGTGGCGGAAAGAGCGCCGGTAAAGCGGCTCACCGCGGGGAGCACATCCTTGCGCAGCATATCGAGCAGCGTGAGCGCCTCGATGCGCACCTCCTTGGCGTAGTGGTCAAGCACGATCTCGCACCGGGCGCGAAGCTCCGTTTCGCTGAACACGCGGTTGCGGCGGAAAAGCTCCGCGTTTTTCGCGTCGAGCAGATGCGGTACGCAGTCCGGCGTGGAGCGGTAGTTGCACAGACCGCGGCGCGCGGCCTCGCGCACCCATGCTTCTTCGTAGCCGTTGCCGTTGAAGATGATGCGGCGGTGCTCACGGATGGAGCGCTTTATGAGCTCGTGCAGCGCGCTCTCAAAGTCCGCCGTGCCCTCCAGCTCGTCAGCATAGCGGCGCAGCACGTCCGCCACAGCGGTGTTGAGAATGATGTTCGCCTCGGAGATCGACTGCGACGAGCCGACCATGCGGAATTCAAACTTATTGCCCGTGAAGGCAAAGGGCGAGGTGCGGTTGCGGTCGCTCGTATCCTTCGGGAAGCGCGGCAGGACATGCACGCCGACCTTGAACTGCACCTTTTCGCCGGATTCATACGGCGTGCCGTTCTCAATGGAATCGAGAATGCCGGTGATCTCGTCGCCGAGGAACACGGAGAGGATCGCCGGGGGCGCTTCGCTGCCGCCGAGACGGTGGTCGTTGGAGGCTCCCGCGACGGAGATGCGCAGCAGGTCCTGGTATTCGTCCACGGCCTGCAGGACCGCCGTGAGGATAAGCAGGAACTGCGCGTTCTCCTCCGGCGTGTCGCCGGGGTTCAGAAGATTTTCGCCGCGGTCGGTGGAAAGCGACCAGTTGTTGTGCTTGCCCGAGCCGTTCACGCCCGCGAACGGCTTTTCGTGCAGCAGGCACACCATGCCGTGCCGGTCCGCCACGCGCTTCATGCACTCCATGACGAGCTGGTTGTGATCGGCGGCGATGTTCACCGTGGAATAGACGCACGCGAGCTCGTGCTGCGCGGGAGCGACCTCGTTGTGCTCGGTCTTGGCCGGGACACCGAGCTTCCAGAGCTCCTCGTCCAGCTCACGCATGAACGCCGCCACGCGCGGCTTGATCGCGCCGAAATAATGGTCGTCCAGCTCCTGTCCCTTGGGCGGGCGAGCGCCGAGAAGCGTACGCCCGGTGTAGATTAGGTCGGGGCGCTGCTCGTAAACGCCGCGGTCAATGAGGAAATACTCCTGCTCCGCGCCGGCGTTCGCGCGCACGGCGGCGGTCTGCGTGTCGCCGAAGAGCTTCAGAATGCGCAGCGCCTGGATATTCAGCGCGTCCATACTGCGGAGAAGCGGCGTTTTCTTGTCGATGGCCTCGCCGCCGTAGGAGGCGAATACCGTCGGGATGCAGAGCACGCCGTCCTTTACGAAAGCGTAGCTCGTCGGGTCCCATGCGGTGTAGCCGCGCGCCTCAAACGTTGCGCGCAGGCCGCCGGACGGGAAACTGGACGCATCCGGCTCGCCGCGGACGAGCTCCTTGCCGGAAAACTCC
>DPHR01000021.1:0-153 GCA_003522945.1 Clostridiales bacterium | reverse complement strand
GGTGTAGCCGCGCGCCTCGAATGTGGCGCGAAGACCGCCGGACGGAAAGCTCGAGGCGTCCGGCTCGCTGTGGATGAGCTCGCGGCCCGAAAACTCCGGCAGCGCGCCGCCGTCCTTCGCCGGGGAGAGAAAGCTGTCGTGCTTTTCGGCGGT
>DPHR01000062.1:9222-9390 GCA_003522945.1 Clostridiales bacterium | reverse complement strand
GTCTATAACCTCTGCGACAACGCCGTAAAGTATAACCGTCCCGGCGGCAGCGTGACCGTCACGGCGGAAAAGCGCGGCGGCGAAACGGTTTTGTCCGTGGCGGATACGGGCATCGGCATTCCGTATGAGCACCAGAACCGGGTGTTCGAGCGGTTTTACCGCGTGGAC
>DPHR01000062.1:4712-9083 GCA_003522945.1 Clostridiales bacterium | reverse complement strand
GAGCGGTTTTACCGCGTGGACAAGAGCCATTCCCGGCAGCTCGGCGGCACGGGCCTCGGCCTTTCCATCGTCAAGCACGCCGCGGCGATGCACAAGGCGCGCCTTGAGCTCTGGAGCGAGCCGGACGCCGGAACCAAGATCACCGTCCACTTTGACGGACAATAAAGCCTTTGAGAATCCCCGGCACGGGCATTGGATGCCTGCGCCGGGGATTTTTTTGCGTATTGTGCAAAATAAATAAAATGAAACGTTTTCCTTTATATAAAACCGGCATTTAGTTTGAAAAATTCCCTGAAAGGGTTGCGTTTTGTGGGATTTACTTCCTTGTTCGGTATAGTACAATAAAAATGCAATGAGTCGTAACGGCTCAAAACAAAAGGAGGAAATGAAGATGAAAATGAAGAAGCTCATGGCTCTGGTGCTGGCGCTGACGCTGGTGCTCGCGCTTGCGGCTTGCGGCCAGACGAGCACTCCCGCCGAGGGCGGCGACACCGCAGCCCCCGCCGAAGGCGAGCAGACCCTGATCGTCTATACCGCCAGAAGCGAGAGCCTGAACAACGCCGTCATCGAGAACTTTGAGGCGGACACCGGCATCCACGTCGAGGTCGTCACCGGCGGCACCGGCGAGGTTCTCAAACGTGTGCGTTCCGAAGCTGCCAATCCCCAGGGCGATATCTGCTGGGCGGCGGACGAAGCCATGCTGAAGGATTACACCGACTGCTTTGAAGAGTATGTCTCCCCCGAAGACGCCAACATGATGGAAGGCTACAAGAACACCACCGGTTATTCTTCCCCCGCCTTCTGCGACCCCACCGTGTTCATCGTGAACACCGATCTCGCCGGTGATATCGAGATCAACGGCTTCGCCGACCTTCTCAACCCCGCGCTCAAGGGCAAGATCGCCGCGGGCGACCCCGTGAACTCCAGCTCCGCGTTCCAGTGCCTGATCGCCGGTCTCTATGACATGGGCAGCGGCGACCCGATGTCCGACGCCGCGTGGGATTGGGCGGCCAAGCTCGTTGAGAATCTCGACGGTGTTGCGCTCACCAGCTCCTCGCAGGTCTACAAGGGCGTTGCCGAGGGCGAGTACATCGTCGGCCTGACCTGGGAAGACCCCGCTGCCGCTTACGTCCGTGACGGCGTTGCCGTGAAAGTCGTGTTCCCGGAAGAGGGCGCTCTGATGTCCGGTCAGTGCGTGTCCATCATCAAGGGCGCTCCGCACATGGAGAACGCCAAGAAGTTTGTGGACTACATGCTCAGTGAGACCTGCCAGAACTATGTCGGACAGAACCTCACGGTCCGTCCGCTCCGCCAGAACGTCCAGCTCAACGACAGCCTTACGCCGTGGAGCGAGATCACCCGTCTGGAGTCCTATGACGGCGTGTGGGTCGCCGCCAACAAGTCTGCCATCACCGAAAAATACAGCGAGTGCCTCGAAAACGTGGCTTAATTCGCAAGGAAAGCATCCCGTGCGGGTCTGCGGCCGTGCGCCGCAGACCCGCACATTCTACAAAGAATCTCGCAGAGAAAGGGAACTGAAACGATGGGAGCCACCATTACCATTGAAAACGCCGTCAAGCGCTACGGCAACGACACGATCATCAACGGCCTGTCTCTGGAAGTTAAGCCGGGCGAATTTTTCACGCTGCTGGGCCCTTCCGGCTGCGGCAAAACGACGCTTCTCCGCATGATCATCGGATTCAACTCCATCGAAGGCGGCACGTTCAAGATCAACGACCGCGTCATCAACGATATCCCCACCAACAAACGGAACATCGGCATGGTGTTTCAGAACTACGCGGTATTCCCGCACATGAATGTATTCGATAACGTGGCCTTCGGCCTGCGCAACCGCAAGCTGCCGAAGGATGAAATAGAGCGCAAGGTCAACAGCATCCTCAAGGTCGTCAAGATCGACCATCTCAAGGACCGCATGCCGGCAAACCTCTCCGGCGGACAGCAGCAGCGCGTGGCGCTTGCCCGCGCCATCGTCATCGAGCCGGAGGTGCTGCTGATGGACGAGCCGCTGTCCAATCTGGACGCGAAGCTGCGCGTGGAAATGCGCAACGCCATCAAGCGCATCCAGCAGCAGTTCGGCATTACGACCGTGTACGTCACCCACGATCAGGAGGAGGCGCTCGCGGTCTCCGACCGGATCGCCGTCATGGACGGCGGCGTTATCCAGCAGATCGACACGCCGCAGCGCGTCTACCAGCGCCCGGCCAACCGCTTCGTCTCCAACTTCATCGGCCTCTCGAACTTCCTGAACGCGACGGTCTCCCGCGGCGGGGACGGCGCGGAGCTCTGCTTTGCCGGGAGCGATTACCGCGCGGCGATGACGAATCTCTGCGGCGAGGCATCCGACGGCATGGACGTGCTCGCGGCGGTCCGGCCGGAGGAATTCCTGCTCTCGACCGGCGAAGGCGAGGGCATTCCCGCCACGGTGCGCAGCAGTGTCTTCCTCGGCACCACCACGCATTATTTCCTGACGCTCCCCACCGGGCAGGAGATCGAAGCCGTCCGCGACAGCGACGAGGAATGGGCGGTCATCCCGAACGGCGCGGAGGTGCGCCTGCGCGTGAAGCCGCGCCGTATCAATGTCTTTACCGCCGACGGAAAGCGCTCTCTGGTCATCCGGGAGGAGCTTTTATGAGATACGCCGGAGAAAAGCGCTTCAACGGCTGGACGGCGCTGACGCTCGTTTTGCTCGCGCTCTTTTTGCTGTTCGTCATCTATCCCATCGGTATGCTGCTCATCAAGAGCCTTTTTACCGGCGGGAAGATCGATTTGAGCTACTTTGTGAAGTTCTTCACGAAGAAGTATTACTGGGGCGCGCTCGTCAACAGCTTTAAGGTCACGGTCGTGTCCACGCTCGTAGCGTCGCTCATCGGCGTGCCGATGGCGTATCTGCTGCGCAGCGTGAAGATCCGCGGCGCGGGTCTCATCAACATCCTTATCGTGATCTCCTATCTCTCGCCCCCGTTCATCGGCGCGTATTCGTGGATCCAGCTCCTGGGCCGGAACGGCTTTATCACCCGCATCGCAAACGCCCTCTTCGGTGTGAAGCTGCCGGGCATTTACGGCTTTGCCGGTATCGTGCTCGTCTTTTCTCTCCAGTCCTTCCCGCTGATCTACATGTACGTTTCCGGCGCGATGAAGAATCTGGACAACTCCCTGAACGAAGCGGCGGAGAGCCTTGGCTGCAACGCCTTCCAGCGTGTGACGAAGATCATCTTCCCACTGGTGATGCCATCGCTTCTCGCGGGCGCGCTGCTCGTATTCATGCGCGTGTTTGCCGACTTCGGCACGCCCATGATCATCGGCGAGGGGTATAAGACCTTCCCGGTCATGCTGTATACGCAGTTTATGGGCGAGGTCGGCACGAACGACGGCTTTGCCGCCACGATGTGCTTGATCGTCATCGTTATCGCGCTTATGTTCTTCTTCCTGCAAAAGGCGCTCGGCCGCCGGTTCACCTATTCCATGTCGGCGCTCAAGCCCATGGAGGCGGCAGATCCGAAGGGCTGGCGCGGCGCCGTTTCCCATATCGTGGTGTATCTCGTGGCGCTCGTCGCGGCGCTGCCGCAGATCACGGTGCTCGTCACGTCCTTCATCGGCACGATCAACGGCTCTCTCTTCACCGGCGAGTTTACGCTCGATAACTACCGCAACATCTTTGCCAAGAGCAACACCAGCGCCATTACCAACAGCTACCTCTTCGGCCTGATCGCCATCGTGATCGTAGTCGTATGCGGTATACTGATCTCGTATCTCAGCGTCCGCAAGCGCAATGCGCTCACCTCGGTGCTCGATGTGCTCACCATGTTCCCGTACATCATCCCCGGCTCGGTGCTCGGCATTTCATTCCTGTACGCCTTCAACGGGCCTCCGTTTATGCTCGGCGGCACGGTGCTCATCATCGTTATATCGCTCTCCATCCGGCGCATGCCGTATACGATCCGATCGAGCACCGCCATCATCGGGCAGATCAGCCCCAGCGTGGAGGAAGCGTCCATCAGTCTCGGCGCATCGCAGCTCAAAACGTTTCTGCGCGTCACGATCCCCATGATGCTCCCCGGCGTTCTCTCCGGCGCGATCATGAGCTGGATCACGCTCATCAGCGAGCTGAGCTCCTCGGTCATTCTGTACACCAGCAAGACCATGACGCTCACCGTGGCGATCTATTCCGAGGTCATACGCAGCAACTTCGGCAATGCGGCGGCCTACTCTACGATCCTGACTCTCACTTCGATCGTGTCGCTTCTTGTGTTTTTCAAACTCAGCGGCAAAAAGGACTTGAGCGTATAAAGCGGGAAGCGTCCCTCAAGTCTTTTGCAGGGCCTTGCGGTGCGCCTGAATGGGCGCACCGCT
>DPHR01000062.1:1197-4440 GCA_003522945.1 Clostridiales bacterium | reverse complement strand
GCAAACTCTGCGAGGCTTTTTCGATAGGCTGTGCGGTGCGCCTGAATGGGCGCACCGCTTTTCGCCCTTTTCAGAAAGGGAAGGATATGGTAAAATGACGCCGGGAAAGAGAGGGACGGCCATGCATCGCGAACCGTTTCAAAATCAGCTGCGCCGCTCGTTCATCGGCTACGTGGCTACCATACTGGCGCTGATCCTGCTTTTGTATCTGGGCGGCTTCGCGCTGAACTTCTTTGCCGTTGTCGTGCGCGGCTGCCGGAGAGACAATCAGGAGCTCGAAACGGTGCTCACGCAGCAGCTCGCGGCGTATGACCGCGGGGCAGAGGAGCTGACCGGAGCGGACGCGCTGCGCCGCGCCGTCGGAAGCGGCGATCGAGGCGAGTGTCTGGAAGCCAACCGGCTGCTCTATGATTTCACCAATCAGCAGAAGCTGCGCGCGTATTTCGTGCTGCTCGGCGCGGATATGCAGGTGCTCAGCTCCAACTTCAGCGCGCACAACCAGTCGATCTTCTCCTCGTCCGCGTTTGCCGCGGGCGCTGCGACGCGCATGAAGCAGGAACCGGCGGCAACGCTCCGGTATGTCTGCACCGCGCCGGTGAGCAGCGAGCAGGCGTGCGCTTATACGCTCTGCCGCGCCGTGCCGGATGAGACCGGGGCCGCGGCGGGATATCTTCTGCTGAATCTCCGGCAGGAGGGCTTCCGGGACGCTGTGCGTGATACCGATTCCGAGGTACTGCTGACGGACCGATACGATAACCTGATCTACACGACGCTCGATCCGCGGGAAGACCCGCAGGACAAGCAGCCGAGCAACAAGTTTTCGCTGTCTCTCGAGGACGACGGCATCCTATCGCTGGACGGCAGCCGGTACTATGCCGTCTGCGGTGCGGTAGGGCCGCAGGCACTGCGGCTGTATACGCTCACGTCCTTGGATATGCAGCTTCGGATGCTGCTCTACAGCGGCGGCCTTTTTATTGTCCTTCTTCTGCTGCTCACCGGTGTCGTCGTCGCCATGACGAAGGCGTTCACGCGCCAGAACGCCATGGAGCTCGGCGAGCTGACCGCCGCGGTGGAGGATCTTTCCAAAAACGGCGGCGCGGAGGCGCTGCCGCCGCAGTGCTCCGAGGAGTCGCAGGCGCTCTATACCCGCTTCCGGGAGCTGATCGCGCATAACGACGAGCTTTTAAACCGGCGGCGTCAGATGGAGATCAAGCATCTCGAAGAGCAGTTCAACCCGCACTTTGTCTACAACGTCATGGAGACCGTGCGCTATCAGATCAGCGAGGATCCGGAAACGGCCTCGGAGATGCTGCTCTCGTTCGCCTCGCTCATGCGCTACAGCGTCAATTACGGCCACACGAAGGTGCTGCTTGAAACAGACGTGGAGTATGTGAACGACTATCTGCTGCTGCAGAAGGCGCGGTACAACAACTGCCTGCTCTATGATTTCGATATTCCGGAGGAGCTGCTCGAATGCCGTGTGCCGAAGCTCCTTCTGCAGCCGGTCATCGAAAACAGCATCGTTCACGGCTACCGTGCCGGGCGGACGCTCTCCATCCGCGTGCAGGCGGAGCACCGGGACGATACGCTGCGCTTCATCGTAACGGACGACGGCACGGGCATCCCTGCCGGGCGTCTGGCCGAGCTGCGCGAGAGCTTCGAGCACGATCTCACGAACGAATATGCCGCCCATGTGGGGCTTTATAACATCCAGAAGGTCATTCGCCTGACCTACGGCGCGCCCTACGGCGTGCAGATCGAGAGCACGGAGGGGCAGGGTACCGCTGTAACGCTCACCATCCCTTATGAAGTGGAGGAGAACGAAGGATGCTGAAGGTTTTGCTGGTGGAGGATGAAAATCTGATCCGCCGGGGACTGCAATACAAAATGGACTGGACGGAGGTCAACTGCGTGGTTGTCGGTGAGGCCGCCACCGGGCAGGAGGGCCTGACCCAGATCAAAGCGCTGCGCCCGGATATCGTCATCACCGACATCCGTATGCCCGATATGGACGGGCTGGAAATGCTGCGCGAGGGTCGCGGCGTTTGTCCGTTTCACGCGATCATCATCTCCGGCTATGGCGAGTTTGACTATGCGCAGCAGGCCATCCGGCTGGGTGTGGCGGAATACCTGCTCAAGCCCGTGGACGTGAACGAGCTCAAGAACTGTCTGCGGCGCATCGCCGCCGGAGCGCCGGACGGACAGAGCGGGGAAACCCCGGAGCCGGACGAAAAGCCCGCGCCGCTGCAAAATAAATATGCCGAGGCCATGATGCAGTACATCCGGCAGCATTACGCCGAGCACATCTCGCTCACTGATCTGAGCCAGCAGCTGAACATATCCTGCACGCACCTGAACGCCAAGTTCAAGGCGGAAACGGGCTACACGTTCCACGATTTTCTCAATTACTACCGCATTCGGCGCGCCGTGGAGCTGCAGAAGCGCGGCGAGCGCAAGCTCTACGAGATCGCGGAGCTGGTGGGTTTTTCCGATTACAAGTATTTCAACAAGGTCTATAAGAAGTATACCGGCTATTCTCCCAACGTGATCTTCCCGCGCGGGGACGAACAATGAATACATCCCCTCCCGCGTTCATAGGATGTCCGCGAGGGGGGATAAATTTATGATGGCAGGTAAAATCGGCGGCTTTCTCTCACGGCACAATAGATTTGCTTCCGGTACGGCGCTCGTGCTCGCTGTTGCGGCGATCTTTGCGTTCATATACTCTCCGCGCGTCGTCGGCGCGGCGGTCACGGAGCGGGAGCTGCCCGTATACAGCGTGGAGCGGGACGGAAAGTTTGTAAGCCTTTCGTTCGACGCGGCCTGGGGCAACGAGGATACGCAGATGCTCATCGATATCCTGGCAAAGTACAACGTGAAGGCGACGTTCTTTGTTGTCGGCGAGTGGGTGGACAAATACCCGGAGAGCGTAAAGGCGCTCCACGATGCCGGACACGAGGTGATGAACCATTCCGACGCTCACCCGCACATGGCAAAGCTCACCGCAAAGCAGATCATCGACGAGGTGAACCGCTGCAGCGACAAGATCGAGGCCGTCACCGGCGTGCGCCCGACGCTATTCCGCTGTCCTTACGGCGAATATGACGACAACGTTATCGGCACAGTGAACGGCATGGGCCTCACGGCGGTGCAGTGGGACACCGACTCGCTCGACTGGAAAAAGCTGACGGCGGGCGAGATCTATAAGCGCGTATCGACCAAGGTGCAGCCGGGGAGCATCGT
>DPHR01000062.1:0-1029 GCA_003522945.1 Clostridiales bacterium | reverse complement strand
CAAGGTGCAGCCGGGGAGCATCGTTCTGTTCCACAACGCGGGGCTGCATACGCCCGAGGCGCTGCCCTCCATCATCGAATATCTGCTCGCGGAGGGGTATACGGTCGTGCCGATCTCGGAGATCTTGCTCACGGGTGACACCTACATCGACCACACCGGCCGCCAGCACGCCGCCTCCGCATAAAAAAGCATCCTTGTGAAAGGAAGCCGTCTCGCCGAAGGCGAGACGGAGGGATGATAAACCGCCTCCCCAGGCGAACCGGGGAGGCGGTCATTTTTTTACATTCCGGTATATATATCCCCCGCAAGGAGAACAAGGCATTCCTTCTCTTCGCCGAGCGTGTTGATATACGGACTCACGGCGATAGGCACGGCGTAAACGTGGAAAGAGTTCCAACGCGAGAGACGGTCAACGCTGCCGGGGACGACCACAAAGCACGGGTACTGATAATTGCGCTCAACGGCGAAGATGCACGTCATCTCCTTGCCGCCGGGGACGAGAGCGCCGGTGCGCGCCGTGATGATGCGCATGGCGTAGATCTCCATCCAGTACGGCTCCTCGCGGAAGGAGTCGTCCGAAAAACACTGCGCGATCGAAACGTTTTTGGCCCGCAGCGCCGCATAAGCGGAGTTGAAGAAATCCTGATGGTCCGCACGCTCCCAGAGATCGGCGGTCTCGCGAAGGAAGGTGAGCTGGTTTTCCGTGAGTGTGAATTCCGGCTCGCAGGTGCCGAGAGAGACGAGCGTCTCAAGCCCGTCCGGCGTAAAGCGCCCGGCGGTGAACGTGCCGGTGCGCGTGTAGAGGTTTTCCGCGTCGTAGGAAAGCGTTCCCTTGCCGTCCATGAGCCCCGCCGACCATTCGCCCGTATAGGTGAACGGAACGCCGGTCTCACTCTCGCCGGTGAAAACGCCTTCGCCGTCCGGCAGACCGTCGCAGCCGTCTCCGGCGTAGCTTCCGGCCGTTTCGCGGCCTTCGACGGAGACGATGCAGTGCTCGTCCGTCAAAACGCCGGGGCCCGCGGTCTCGCC
>DPHR01000137.1 GCA_003522945.1 Clostridiales bacterium | reverse complement strand
CGCTCGTCGGCGACGGCGTTGAACACGTCGCCCGCGGACGGCACTTCGGACATACCGGCGATCTCCACCGGGACGGAGGGGCCGGCATCGGTGATGCGCTCGCCGCGGTCGTTCGTCATCACGCGCACACGGCCGACGGCGGTACCGGCAATGATGATGTCGCCGGTGTGGAGCGTGCCGTTCTGCACGAGAACGGTCATGATCGGGCCGCGGCCCTTGTCGAGACGCGCTTCCACGACCGTGCCGCGCGCCGGACGGTTCGGGTTGGCCTTGAGCTCCATGATCTCGGCCTGCAGCACGAGATTTTCCAGAAGCTCCTTGACGCCCGCGCCGGTCTTTGCGGAGATCGGGCAGACGATCGTGTCGCCGCCCCACTCTTCGGGGACGAGATCGTATTTGGTGAGATCCTGCTTGATGCGGTCGGGGTTCGCGCCGGGGAGATCCATCTTGTTGATCGCCACGACGATCGGCGTACCGGCGGCCTTGGCGTGGTTGATGGACTCGATCGTCTGCGGCATGATGCCGTCATCGGCCGCGACGACGAGAATGGCAATATCGGTCACCATCGCGCCGCGGGCGCGCATGGTGGTAAAGGCCTCGTGGCCCGGGGTGTCGAGGAAGGTGACGGGGCTGCCGTTGACCATCACGCGGTACGCGCCGATGTGCTGCGTAATGCCGCCCGCCTCGCCCGCAACGACATTCGCGCTGCGGATGCGGTCGAGCAGGGAGGTCTTGCCGTGGTCGACGTGGCCCATGACGACGACGACCGGCGCGCGGGGGACGAGTTCGTCCTCGGTATCGACGTGATCGTCAATAAGACGGTCCTCGACCGTCACAACGACCTCGTGCTCCACCTTGCAGCCAAGCTCCATGGCGACGAGCGCGGCGGTATCGTAATCGATCACATCGGACACGGACGCCATCACGCCGAGCTTGATGAGCTGCTTGATGACTTCGACCGCCGTTTTCTTCATGCGGGAGGCGAGCTCGCCGACGTTGATCTCGTCGGGGATGCTGACCTTGAGCTGCTGCTTCTTTGCGACCTCAAACTGCAGGCGCTGCATCTTGTCGCGCTCTTCCTGGCGGCGCTTGGCGCTTGCGACCTGCTGCTGGCGCTGCTTGTTCTTGTTCTGGATCTTCTCCTTGCCGCCGCGGCGGATGTCCTTGTCCTTCCCGGCGTTGCCGGCGATCTTGTCGAAGCGCTCGTCGTATTTCGAGAGATTCGCTCCGGCGGAGCCGCGGGTATCGACGACGCGCTTTTCCACGACCTGCTTCGGCTGGGCGGGCTTTTCCGGCTTCGGCTTCTGCGGCTGCTGTGCGGGAGCGGCAGCGGCTGCTGCGGGCGTCGGCGTGCTGCCGGCGGTCTTTTCCTGCGCGGGAGCGTCGGGCTTCTTCTCTTCCGGCGCCTTGGCGGGGGCCTTCTTCTCCTCCGGTTCGGGGGCGAAGATCTCGGCAATGCTGCCGACCTGGTGATGCTGCGTCAGATACTCGAAAATGAGATCCAGCTCGGCGTCCTCGAGAACCTGCATATGGTTCTTCGGCGTCGTGGCATAGTCGGTGAGGATCTGGGAAATATCCTTGGAGGTCATGCCAAAATCCTTGGCAACCTCGTGAATGCGGTATTTAAAATCAAGCGCCATACTTATTTCCTCCTTTTTCCGCTCTCGGTGTGCTTACGGGGCGCGGCCTTCCGCCGCTTGAGCTTATCCTCGCGCTGGGCGAGAAGTTCGGCTGTTTCCTTCCAGCCGGGAAGCTCCTCGGCAAGCGCGGCGGCGAACCGCGCGGCGAGGGGCAGATCGGTGAAGCAGAGCATGCTGCATCCGCGCTTGCCCATCATGGCAGAAAGCTCCGCCTTCGTCCAGGGCAGCGTCTGCAGCGGTGCGCGGTGACCGTACAGAAAACCCGCGGCGCGTTTCTGCGCGTTGGGGGAAGCGTCGGCGGCGAGCATCAAAAGCCGCCCCTTTCCGGCGGCGATCGCCGTGCCGCTTCCTTCCTCGCCGACGGCGAGCATCCCGCCCTTCCGGGCGAGACCGAGATATTGCGCTGCTTTATCCATCGCCCGCCTCCAGTTCCGCCGTGAGCCGCGCCCACACGTCCTCCGGCACGGGGACGGACAGAGCGCGCTCGAGCGCGCGCGATTTGACCGCGCGCTTCAGACACTCGCTGCTGCGGCAGAGATAGGCGCCGCGTCCCGGCACCCTGCCGCGCAGATCGATGGAGAGCTCCCCCTCCGGCGAGCGGACGACGCGGATCAGTTCGGTTTTCGGTTTTTGTTCACGGCAGCCGATGCACTGCCGGAGCGGTACGGTTTTCGGCAAAAGCGCTCCTCCTGAAATGTATGTGGACTGGCGGGGTTCGTTTGATGGGTGGTTTATTCGTTCGCGGCGCTCTCCGGCTTGATATCGATTTTATAACCGGTGAGACGCGCGGCGAGACGGGCGTTCTGGCCCTCCTTGCCGATGGCGAGAGAGAGCTGGCTGTCCGGCACGATCACGCGGCAGCTGTGGCCTTCCTCGAGCACCTCAACGGAGAGGACCTCCGCCGGGGAGAGCGCCGAGGCGATGTACTGCTCGGGATCCTCGCTGTATTTGATGATATCGATCTTCTCGCCGCCGAGCTCGTTGACGATGCTCGCCACACGCCCGCCGCGGGGGCCGACGCACGCGCCGATCGGATCAATCTCGGGATCGGCGGAGTAGACGGCCATCTTCGTGCGGCTGCCGGCTTCGCGGGCGATGGAGCGGATCTCCACCGTGCCGTCGAAGATCTCGGGCACTTCCAGCTCAAAGAGCCGCTTGACGAGACCGGGGTGCGTGCGGGAGATGAGCACCTGCGGGCCGCGGGTGGACTTGCGCACCTCGACGACATAGACCTTGATGCGGTCGCCCTCGGTGAGCTCTTCGCCCTTGATGCGCTCGGTGGCGGAGAGCATGGCCTCGGTGAATTCGCTGTTGGAGCTGATCTTGATGGACACGGCGCCGGTGCGCGGATCGATGCGCGTGACGACACCGGTGAGGATCTCGTGCTCCTTGGAGGTGAACTCGTCATAGATGATGCCGCGTTCCGCCTCGCGGATGCCCTGGATGATGACCTGCTTTGCCGCCTGCGCCGCGATGCGGCCGAATTTCTTCGTTTCGACCGGGATGCGGACGGTGTCGCCGATGCCGGCCTTCTTATCATAGTGACGCGCCTCGTCGAGCAGGATCTGCGTGGCGTCGTTCACATACTCGCTCTCCTCCACGATGGTCTTGAGAACGAACATGCTGATGGTCTTTTTATTCTCGTCCATGATGACCTCGACATTATCCTCGCAGTCGGGGTTGTCGCGCTTGAAGGCGGTCAGCAGGGCCTGCTGGATCTTCTCCTGCATGTATCCGCGGGGGATGCCCTTTTCCTTTTCGATCTGCTCGATGGCGTCAAAAAATTCGGCGTTCATTGCACTCATCTATTTTTGCTCCTTACGTTATATCACGTTGTGATTTTTTACAGCACGCGCAGCCGTACCTGCGCGATCTGGGCCTTTTCAAAGGTGGTCTCTTTTCCAGCGATCGTCAAGGTAACGTCGCCGTCGCGGTATCCGGAGAGCGTTCCGACAAAGGACTTGCTGCCGTTCACCGGCTTATAGAGCCGCACCTCCGCGCCGCTGCCCATAAAGCGCGCAAAGTCGCCGGGGCGCTTGAGCTCGCGCTCGGCGCCGGCGGAGCTGACCTCAAAAACGTAGCTGTCCGGAATGGGGTCTGCCTCGTCCAGCACGGGATCGAGCGCGCGGGAGAGCGCCTCGCAGTCGTTGATGGAAACGCCGCCGTCCTTGTCGATGTACACGCGCAGAAACCACTGTCCGGCCTCGCGGATGTATTCCACATCCCAGAGTTCCAGACCCAGCTTTTCGGCGACGGGCGCGGCCAGCGCGGTCACGGTCTCGGTGACTTTACTCATAAAAAATCCTCAATTTCCAGTTTCTGACAAATTCTTTTAAATCAACAAAAAGAGTGGGTTTTGCCCACTCTTCCTGTTTCTTACGTTCGTACGAGGGGATTATACCACCCTCCGCGCGCGATTGCAAGTGATTTCATTAAATTAATATAGAGTATACGGGAAATTTTCACCCGTTTACCCGTTCATTGCGGTGAGGACGTTGCCGTAGTCCACCTGATAGTTCGCGCCCTCGTAGGTGCCGTCGAGCATGGACATGGCGCGGTTCCAGGCGTCGCCGCCCTCGGTGTAGGGCTGGGGCTGGTAATTGTTCAGCGTGTTCGGCCCGAGCACGGTGCTGTCGGGGCCGACGGTGCTGCTCAGCGAGCAGGGGATGAAGGAATAGCTGTCGAGCGTTACCTCGCCGCCGACGCGCTTGAGCGTGAGCTGCGCGATGCCGGTGTCGTAAGCGCCGGGGTCGGTGCCGTTGCCGGGGTTGGTGTGGCCGCCGAAGATGAAGTTGCCGAGACCGTAGAAGATAACGCCGCCGTTATAATCCTCCGCCGGCTGGAGCCGGTGGGCGTGCGTGCAGTACACGGCGTTGAAGCCGGCGTCCACGGTGTAGCGGCAGAGCTCGGTCTGCACGTCGGTGGGTTCATAGTACCCCTCGCGGCCCATGTGCAGGCACGCGATGGTGAAGTCCGCGCCCGCCTCCTCAAGCGATTTGAGCCCCGCGGCGATCTTGTCGCGCGACGCCGCGACGAGCTTTTCCTGCGCCTGCGCGGAGAGAATGCTCATGGCGTTGTAGGTGAGCTGGTTATAAAGGCAGTAAATGCCGACCTTCACGCCGCCGTCCTTTTCGTAGATATACGTTTCGTCCTCGCCCGCGTAGGCAACGCCCACGGCGTCGAGCGCGGCGGCCGTGTCGTCATAGGCGCTCTGGCCGAAGTCCATCGTGTGGTTGTTTGCCAGCGTCACGAACTCCACGCTGCCCGCGGTGAGGATGTTCGCGTAATCCGCCGGGGCGAGAAACACGAACTGCTCAATGGAATCGTAATACTTGTCCGAGAGGTTGCACTCAAGATTGGCGATCGTGAGATAGTCTTTTTCAAAGTACTGCACGGTTTTGGCGAAGGGATAGTCGTAGTTTTTCCCGACGACGGTCTGCAGCGCCGTGCCCCACCCGCGGCGGGTCTTTGCCTCGGCGAGCGTGCAGTCGCCCACCATGGAAACGGTGAAGTATTCAGGGCTCGGCTCCGGCGTCGGTTCCGGCGTCGCGGTAGGCTCCGCGGTGGGCGCAGCCGACGGTTCGGGCGTGAGCTCGGGGCCGGAGGTCGGCG
>DPHR01000005.1:18079-18289 GCA_003522945.1 Clostridiales bacterium | reverse complement strand
GCGCGGCGGCCGCCGAACACGATCGCGGAGATGGGCACGCCCTGCGGGTTTTCAAACTCGCTGGAAATGCACGGACAGTTGACCGCCGGAGAGGTGAAGCGGGAGTTCGGATGCGCGCCGGGCACGCCGGAGGCGGGATCCCACGGCTCGCCCTTCCAGTTGAGCGCGTCCGTCGGCGGGTTCTTGTCGAGCCCTTCCCACCAGACGGTG
>DPHR01000005.1:17723-17867 GCA_003522945.1 Clostridiales bacterium | reverse complement strand
TCGAGCCCTTCCCACCAGACGGTGCCGTCCGGCTTGAGGACGACGTTCGTGAAGATGGTGTTCTTGCGCGTCGCGGCGAGAGCGTTGGGGTTCGTCTTTTCGCTCGTGCCGGGGGCGACGCCGAAGAAGCCGTTTTCCGGGTTG
>DPHR01000005.1:13286-17457 GCA_003522945.1 Clostridiales bacterium | reverse complement strand
AGGTTGGTCTTGCCGCAGGCGGACGGGAACGCGCCGCAGACGTAGCGGATCTCGCCCTTGGGGTTCTGCACGCCGAGAATGAGCATGTGCTCGGCGAGCCAGCCCTCCTTACGGCCCAGCGTGGAGGCGATGCGCAGCGCGAAGCACTTCTTGCCGAGCAGCGCGTTGCCGCCGTAGCCGGAGTTGACGGACATAATGAGGTTTTCCTCCGGGAAGTGCGCGATGTAGCGCTTGTCGGCGTCGAGCTCGGCCTTGGAGTGGAGACCCTTGACAAAGTCCGGCGAATCGCCGAGCGCTTCATAGACCTTCGTGCCGACGCGCGTCATGATCGCCATGCAGCAGACAACATAGATCGAGTCGGTGATCTCAATGCCGTACTTGGCAAACGGCGAGCCGATCGCGCCCATCGAATAGGGAATAACATACATTGTCCGGCCGCGCATGCACCCGGCATAGATATCGTGCAGCTTCGCCTTCATCTCGTCCGGCGCCATCCAGTTGTTCGTGGGGCCGGCGTCCTCTTCCTTTTTGCAGCAGATGAACGTGCGTCCCTCGACGCGGGCGACGTCGTTGAGCGCGCTGCGGTGGTATACGCAGCCCGGCAGCTTTTCCTGGTTGAGCTTGATGAGCTCGCCGGTGATATACGCCTCGCGGCGCAGCTCCTCGAGCTGCGTCTCCGTGCCGTCGATCCAGAGGACCTTGTCCGGCTGCATCAGCGCGCGGCTCTCCTCGACCCAGTCGGTGATATAATGGTTGATCGTATATGCCATGTCCCGGAGCCTCCCATTGCTTTTACATTATATTATTCATAATAGACGGAAAAGTTCCGTTTGGCAATGGCGTATATCGAAAAAAGTGAAGAAATTTGCAATTTTCATTTGTCGAACTTGCGTAAAAGCGCATTCGAGAGCGCGGCAAACTGCGCGATGGAGAGCGTTTCGCCGCGCACGGCGGGCGGAAGGCCGGTTTCCTCCATGGCGGACTCGATGGCGGCGCGGTCCAGCTCGGAGAAGGCAGAACGCAGTGCGTTTGAAAGCGTTTTCCGCCGCTGGGCGAACGCGGCGCGCACGGTGCGGAAGAAGAACTTTTCGTCGTCCACGCTCGCGGGGGGCGCGGCGCGCCGGTCCATGCGCACAACGGCGCTCGTCACCTTCGGCTGCGGCACGAAGCAGTGCGGCGGCACGTCAAAGAGAAGCTTCGGCTCGGCGTACCACTGCACGAGCACGGAGAAGGCTCCGTACTCGCCCGTGCCGGGCGCGGCGCACAGCCGCTGCGCGACTTCCTTCTGGATCATCACGGTGACGCTCTCAAAGCAGCCTGCCTCGAGAAACGCGGTGATGAGCGGCGTCGTCACGTTGTACGGCAGATTGGCGCACACCTTCCACGGTCTTTCGCCGAGCGTTTCGGCGCAGATGACCGGCAGATCCGCCTTGAGAGCGTCGGCAAAAACGACCGACACATTATCAAAATCCGCGAGCGTTTCGTCGAGCACATCCCGCAGCCGCTCGTCCAGCTCAATGGCCGTGACGCGGCCCGCGGTTTTCGCAAGCTCCACCGTGAGACAGCCGACGCCGGGACCGATCTCGAGTGCGCCGTCGGCTGGCGTGATGCCGCTTTCGGCGGTGATCTGCTGCGGCACCCACGCGGCGGTCAGAAAGTTCTGCCCCATGGATTTGGAAAAGCGGAAGCCGTGGCGCTGCAAAAGCGCCGTTATGTCGCGGTAATCGGTCAGATTCATCGTTCCACCAGCTTTTCGAGCGCGATGCGCAGCGCGCCGTCGTCCACGCCGCCGACGAGCCGGATCGTGCCGCAGGTCTCAAAGCCGTTTTTGCGCAGCATGGCGCGCATGGGCTCATTGCCGGGGGCAGTGTCGATGCGCACGCCCGCGCAGCAGTAGGCGTGGGCAAAGTCGTCCGCGAGCGAGATCATTTCCGAGGCGATGCCTTTTCCGCGGTAGGCGTCCGAAACCATGATGCGGTGGATCGTGAGATACGGCCCCGCGCACGAGAGCCATTCGCCCTCAATGGCGGTGTATGCCGCCTCGCTCCGGCGGCTGATGCAGAGATAACCGGCCGGATTTCCGTCCGCGGTGAAGAGCCAGCCATCGCCGCGCTCGATGTCCCGCCGGAAGTCCTCCTCCGCGGGGTAGCCGTGCTGCCACTGGTCCAGCCCCTGCGCGGCGAGAAACGCCTTTGCCTCGTCCGCAATGGCGAGAATGGCGGGCAGATCGGCTTCCTCCGCACGGCGGCAGTCGATCTTCGGCGGCACGGGGCGCGGGTGGCGCTCGGCGTCGATCTCGTCGAGCAGCGCCTTGTCCTCGTCCGTCTGCGGCACGAATTTGGCAAAGAGCTCCGGGCGCTTGTCCATCGTGCGCTCTAGCATCTTTTTCCGCCGCCAGCGGGCGATCTCGCGGTCTACGCCGCTGCGCAGAATGGGCGGCACCTCGCGCCCCTCCCACACGTCCGGGCGGGTGTACTGCGGGTATTCGAGCAGGCCGTCCCAGTGGCTCTCGCCGGTGAAGCACTCCTCATCCGCGAGTACGCCGGGGATAAGGCGGCACACGGCGTCCGTCACCGCCATGGCGGCGATCTCGCCGCCGGTCAGAACAAAGTCGCCGAGGGAGATCTCCTCGTCCACGCACTCTTCGATGAAGCGCTCGTCCACGCCCTCGTAGTGGCCGCACACGAGCACGAGATGGTCGTAGTCCGCGGCAAGACGGCGCGCGCAGCTCTGGTCGAACGTCTTGCCCTGCGGGGACATGTAAATGACGCGGCGGCGCTTTTCGCCCGCCTTGGCGCACACATCGTCAAGGCACGACTTGAGCGGCTGCGCCATCATTACGCAGCCCCAGCCGCCGCCGTAGGGGTAATCGTCCACCTGCTGCTGTTTGTTTTCGGTATAGTCGCGGATCTGGACGGCGTGGATGTCCAGAATGCCCTTCTTCTCGGCGCGGCCGAGAATGCTGATCTTGAGCGACGCCTCCACCGCGTCGGGGAAGAGCGTCAGAATGTCGATGCGCATGGCGTCACATCCCTTCTATCAGATGAACGCGGATCGTTTTCTCGTCCGCGTCGATGTCAAGAATAAATTCCGGCACGGCGGGGATCGTATGCTCGGTCTCGCCCTGCACGACGTAGACCTGCCCGGCGGGCATATCGAGCACCTCGGTGAGCTTGCCGATCTCCGTGCCCTGCTCGTCCACGACCGCCGCGCCGAGAAGATCGGCGACAAAGTGCCGTCCCTTCGGCAGACGCACGTCGCTGCGGGCGAAGTATACGATCTTGTTTTTGAGAAGCATCGCGCCGTTCACGTCCTCCACATCCGCAAAGCGGACGATGAGCATGCCCTTGTGGACGCGCGACGAGGCGACGGCGCGCGGCGCGCCGTCAATGTAGAGCGTTTTGAGCGGCTTTAAAAACTCGGCGCTGTCGCACCACGGGTCGAGCTTGACCTCGCCGCGCACGCCGAACGTGTTGATGATCTTTCCCGCTTCGAGATACGGCTCCTTTGCCATAGGTAAACCTCCAGATATGGAAACCACAGGGACGGGGCAGCGCCCCACCCCTGCGGTTTGGGTTTTGGGTTTGAGACTCAGTCGAGGATCTCGACAGAGACCTTTTTTCCCTGTCGCTGGGCGACGGCCTTCATCAGCACGCGGATCTCCTTGACCACGCGGCCCTGACGGCCGATGACCTTGCCCATGTCGCCGGGGGCGACCCGCACTTCAAAAACGGTTTCGCCGCCGGTCTCGTGCTCTGTCACGGAGACCTCGTCCGGTTTCTCCACGAGACTTTGCACGATGTAGGTCAGCAGTTCTTTCATTCCGGCAGCCCTCGGAATCAGGCTTCAGCTTTCTTCAGCAGGCCGCGGACCGTGTCGGTGGGCTGGGCGCCGTTGGAGATCCAGTACTTGGCGCGCTCCATGTCGATCTTGATGGTGGCAGGCTCGGTCAGAGGATCGTAGGTGCCGATCTCTTCGATGAAGCGGCCGTCGCGGGCGAAGTGGCTGTCGGCCACGACGACGCGGTAGAACGGGGCTTTCTTGGCGCCGACGCGGCGCAGACGGATTTTGACCATGATGTGTTTCCTCCAAAGATAAATAAATTTTTTATATTTTCATTGCCTCGCGTCGATTGACAAGGGCACACGCGGTTCTGCCGGGCGGAAATGCC
>DPHR01000005.1:0-12986 GCA_003522945.1 Clostridiales bacterium | reverse complement strand
AGACTGGCTGTCCGACGTGTGTGCCCTTGTTAATCGGCGCTTGCAACAAAAAGCTGTCAGAAGCCGAACGGCATTTTGCCGCCGCCGCGCTGGAAGCGCTTCATTTTCTTGCCGGAAAGCTGGCGCGCCATCGTCTGCATCATTTCAAACTGCTTGAGCAGACGGTTGATGTCCACCACGCCGACGCCCGCGCCCGCGGCGATGCGCCGCTTGCGGCTGGAGTTCAAAATCGAGGGGTTTTCGCGTTCGGCGGGAGTCATGGAGAGGATGATCGCCTCGGTATGCGCCATGGCCTTCTCGTCGATCTTCGCGCCGGCGAGCGCCTTGGCGTCCAGCCCCGGCACCATCCCGGCGAGCTCCTGCAGCGAGCCCATGTTCTTCATGGAGTTGAGCTGGTCGAGATAATCGGTCAGCGTGAAGCGGTTCTTTTTGAGCTTTTCGGCGAGCTCCTGCGCTTTCTTCTCATCGACGGCGGCCTCCGCCTTTTCGATGAGCGTGAGCACGTCGCCCATGCCGAGAATGCGGCTCGCCATGCGGTCGGGGTGGAAGACCTCAATGGCGTCGAGCTTTTCGCCGACGCCGGCGAACTTGATGGGCTTGCCCGTCACGGCCTTGACGGAGAGCGCGGCGCCGCCGCGGGCGTCGCCGTCGAGCTTGGTGAGCATCACGCCGGTGATGCCGAGCGCCTCGTCAAAGGTGGCGGCGGCGTTCACGGCGTCCTGGCCGGTCATCGCGTCCACGACGAGCAAAATCTCCGCCGGTTCGGTCTCGGCCTTGATGCGGCGCAGCTCGTCCATGAGCGCCTCGTCGATGTGGAGCCGTCCGGCGGTATCGAGAAATACGAGATCGTTTCCGTGGCGGCGGGCGTGGTCGATCGCGTGCTTGGCGATCTCCACCGGGTCGCCCTGGCCTTCCTCGTATACGGGAAGATCGAGCTTTTTGCCGACGGTCTTGAGCTGATCGATCGCGGCGGGACGGTATACGTCGCACGCGACGAGCAGGGGGCGCTTGTTCTGGCTCTTGCGCATGAGCGCGGCGAGCTTCGCGCCGTTCGTGGTTTTACCGGCGCCCTGCAGACCGACGAGCATCACGACGCTCGGCGACTTTGAGCCGATGTTGAGCTTCTGACTCTGGCCGCCCATGAGCGCGCACAGCTCCTCGTTGACGATCTTGATGACCATCTGCGCGGGGGAGAGACTCTCGAGCACGTCCGCGCCGACGGCACGCTCGCTGACGGATTTGACAAAGTCCTTGACGACCTTGTAGCTCACGTCGGCCTCGAGCAGCGCGAGACGCACCTCGCGCATCGCTTCCTTTACGTCCGACTCCGACAGGCGGCCCTTGCCGCGGAGCTTTTTGAAAACGTTATTGAGTTTGTCGGAAAGATTTTCAAATGCCATGTCCCAGCTCCTGTAATGCGGCGGCGATCTCGCGCGCTAAGCTCTGCGCGGCGCCATCGGTCATGGTTTCGAGCCGCGCGAGCTTTTCCTGCGCCGCGGCGAGAATGTCCCGCTCGGCGGCGAAGCGCGCGACCAGCCCGGTCTTCTCTTCAAACCGGCGCATCGTCTCCTCGGCGCGGCGGATGATGTCCCACACGCTCTGCCGGGAAACGCCCTCGCTCTGCGCGATCTCGGCAAGAGAGAGGTCTTCGTTGTAATGCAGGTCAAAATACTCGCGCTGCTTTTCGGTGAGCAGCTCGCCGTAAGAGTCAAAGAGCATCGTGCGAAAGAGCGCTTCTTCCATACTCTCTGCCTCCCTCTGTCAAGGATTTTTCCCTGTCACCGGCACATTATACCCGCCCAAAGCGAGCCTGTCAAGGCTTTTTCGCTGACAGCGGGGAGAAAACTTGCTCCAATACGAAGAAACGTTTCCATTACGAAACCGATTTCGTAACTTTTCGTTTAAGTTACCAAAATGGCGCGGAGTTTTTTATTAGGCTGTATGAAAATACAATTTTGGGGTAGACAAAAGCGGAAAAATGCGAGAGAATGACGGCGAAAAGAGAACCAGCCCATCGGATCGCGCCGAGGGCGTTCTTTTATCCCGCGGAATGAAACCGGTTAACAAATAACAGCCGGAGCAGAAAGGAACTTATACACCATGCAGTTCAACAACCGTGATGACATCATTCAGATGACTTCTTATTGGACCGGCGAGCGCTTCCCGGACGGACGCCCCCGCGTTTCCGACAGCGTTCTCGAGCGTCTGCGCAACATGAGCATCGAGGAAGTTTGGCGTCTGGCCTGGATGAAGCTGAACAACTATCAGTTCCAGGGTGAGTTCAAGTGCACGCACAACACGCAGAAGCCGACCGTCGGTCGCGCCGTGACGGCGACGTTCGTTCCCATCCGCGAGGATCTGGAGCTTGCTATGATGCGTCAGGCTAAGAGCCAGGGCATGAAGGGTATGTACAACCAGTGGGTCGTGGACGGCCTGGTTGAGGACGACGTTTTTGTCGCCGACCTTTTCGATAAGACCGAGTACGGCACGCTCGTCGGCGGCAATCTTGCCACCGTGATCCGCCAGAAGACGAAGCGCGGCGGCGCCGTCGTATGGGGCAGCATCCGCGATCTGCAGCAGATCCGCGAGATTGAGGATATCAACATCTTCTACCGCGGCTTCCACCCCTCGCCGATCCGCGATATCACGCTCGTCGGCTACAACGCGCCCTGCCGCATCGGCCACGCCACCTGCCTCCCCGGTGACGTTGTTTACGCCTGCGAGAGCGGCGTGTGCTTCATCCCGCCGCACATGGCAGAGGAAGTTGCCGACGACGCCGAGAAGATCCATGTCCGCGACATTTTCGGCTTCCAGCGCATTCACGAGGGCGTCTACTCCGCCACCGCCATCGATGAGTTCCCGTGGCAGCCTGAAATTTTTGAGGACTTCATGAACTGGCTCAAGACCGACGAGAAGGCTGAGCCCTATCGTCATCTGACCTGGGAGAAGGAACGCCAGCTCATCATCGAGCGCCGCGATCTCGAACACGAGCGCTACAATCTCGACTCCTGCCGTCTCGATCTCTGCGACGTGTGATTGTCAAGCGCCCCTTTCCCTGTTATGATACTTACGTAAAAATTAAGAAAAAAGGCGAAAGGGGTCTGCTCCATGGCCAGAGAGTCCAAGACAACGATCGATGATATCGCGAGAGCCGTAGGCGTGTCAAAAACCACCATTTCCCGTTACATCAACGGACACGGGGAAATGATGAGCGAAAAGACCCGCGAGCGGGTGCGTGCCGCCATCGAGCTGACGAACTACCAGCCGAGCGACATCGCCCGCAATCTCAAGCGCAAGAAAACGAATCTGATCGGCGTTCTCATATCCGATATGTCCACGCCGTTCTCATCGGCGCTGATCATCGCCATCGGGGACTATCTGGCGGAGCGCGGCTATGTTCCGATCTTTGCCAACTGCGACGACAGCCTGCAGAAGGAAGAGGAACTCATCGATATGCTCATCTCCAAGGGCGTTGCGGGGCTTCTGGTCAACACCACGTCCAGCCAGAACAACCATCTTATCGGCGTGGCGAGCCGCGGCCTGCCGGTTGTGCTGTGCGACCGCTATATCAGCAATTACCGCTTCAACATCGTCACGATCGAGCAGGAAAAGCCGTTCCACGATCTCGTGGCGCATCTCAAAGAGCAGGGCTATACGCGGCCGGTGCTTTTCACCCAGCGCTGGGAGAAAAACTCCACCCGTCAGCGCCGCAAGGACGCTTTCATTGCCGCGGTGAAGGAGATCTACGGCTACGACCCGGGCGACGATGTGTTCGTTGTCAGCACGAAGCTCGGCATCACCGCCTCCATGCAGCTCGACGAGCTCTGCTGCCGTCTCCGGCCCGGCGATGTGCCCGCCGTAATCGGCGGCAACAGCGTTACGACCGTTCAGGCCTATAAGGCGATCCATTCACGCGCTCTCTCCATGCCGGAGGAGATCGGCCTGTGCGGTCCTGAAGACTGGAACTGGCAGCAAGAGATGAGCTGGGCGACGCTCGTGGAGCCAAACATCACGACCATTTACGTTCCTGCGAGAGACATCGGCACGCATGCCGCCCGTCTGCTCGTGGAGAACATCGAAACGGAGAACGCCGAGCCAACGGAGCTCATGCTCGGCTGCAGGCTGAGCATCCGCCGCTCCACAACGCGGCTCTCCGGTGAAATCAAAAAGGATGATACGCAATGAATCATAAAACCACGCTCCTGGTCGGTGAACCGATGGGTCTGTTCATCGCCGAGGAGACCGGACGGCTGGAGGACGTAGATCACTTTTCCTTCACGACGTGCGGTGCGGAGCTGAATGTGGCCATCGGCATGAAGCGCCTCGGCCACGAGGTGTCGTACATGACGAAGCTCGGCCGCGATCCGTTCGGAAAACGCATTACCAACCGGATGGAGGAAATCGGCATTTCTACCGGACATATCCTCTTCTCCGACGAGCGCCCCGCTGGCTTCATGTTCAAATCCATGGTGGCCGAGGGCGATCCCAGCATCTTCTACTTCCGGCGCGGCAGCGCGGCTTCCACGCTGTCGGCGGAGGACGTCGCCGCGCTCGACCTTTCCGCCTGCGCGCTGGTGCATATGACGGGCATCACACCTGCGCTTTCCGACTCTGCACGCGAAGCCGTCCTTGCACTTGCGGCGCGCACAAGGGGGAGCGGCGTGAAGCTGTCGTTCGATCCGAATCTCCGGCTGCAGCTCTGGCCGGACACGGAAAAAATGGCCGAATGCCTTAACGGTATCGCCGAACAGGCCGATATTTTTCTCCCCGGCGTCAAGGAAGCGAAGATCCTCATGGGCGAGGACGATCCTGAAAAGATCGCCGCGTGGTATATCGCCCGCGGAACGAAGACTGTTGTCGTAAAGCTCGGCGCGAAGGGCGCGTATTACGCTTCTGCCGGCGGGGAGAGCGGCTATGTTCCGGGCTTCCATGTGGACAGGATCGTGGATACGGTCGGCGCGGGCGACGGCTTCGCCGCCGGAGTGCTCACGGCACTGCTCGAGGATATGCCTCTTGCCGAGGCGGTGCGCCGCGGCTGCGCCATCGGCGCGATCCAGCTTCTGAGCAAGGGCGACAACGACGGCCTTCCCTCCCGGCGGGAACTCGAGCGCTTCATGGCCGGCGAACCGGAATGGAGGGACAAATGAGAGATATTTACGAGCTTTTCGGACGTCTCGGCGTTGTGCCGGTCGTCGTGCTGGACGATGCCGACCGTGCCATACCGCTGGCCAGAGCGCTTCTTGAAGGCGGTGTTCCGGTCATGGAGGTCACTTACCGAACCGCGGCTGCGCAGGAGTCCATCCGGCGCATTGCCGAAGCGGTGCCGGAGATGTGCGTCGGCGCAGGAACGGTGCTCGATGTGAAGACCGCCGAGGGCGCGCAGAGCGCCGGAGCGCAGTTCATCGTAAGCCCCGGCTACAGCGAGCCACTGCTCACATGGTGCCGTGCGCAGAGCCTGCCGTTTTTCCCCGGCATCGCCACGGCGAGTGAGCTGCAGAAGGCCGTCTGCGACGGCATGACCTGCGTGAAGTTTTTCCCCGCCGAGCAGGCCGGCGGCGTGCCAATGCTTAAAGCGCTCGGCGCAGTGTTTTCGCAGGTAAAGTTCATGCCAACCGGCGGCATCGGCGAAAAGAATCTGGCCGACTATCTTGCACTTCCGAACGTTCTCGCCTGCGGCGGCAGCTGGCTCTGCCCGAAAAAGCTCATCCGCGAAGAGAACTACGGACGCATCACGGAAATCTGCCGCGGGACTTTGAAAACCGTTTCCGATATCCGCGTCTGATCCCCGTTTTTTCCGAACGGCGGTATGCACCGCTGCTTTTTTACCGGCCGAGATGAAACCGGTAAACATACCGCGAGAGAAAGGAGAAAACCGCGGCGTGAAGACATTTTCCCTTCCCATTCAGAGCTCCGGCGGGCATACGGCTGTGCTCGAATGCTATGTGCTGGATATGTCGGAGCGCATCCGCTGGAAGGACCGTCCGGCGGTAATCCTCTGTCCCGGCGGCGCGTACCGCTTTACGAATGACCGCGAATCCGAGCCGCTCGCCTGCGCCTTTCTCGCCGAAGGGTATCACGTTTTCTCTTTGCGCTACAGCACAGAAAAGGGTATTTATCCCGCCGCGCTAGAGCAGCTCGCGCGCACGGTGCGGCTCATCCGGCAAAACGCCGGAGAGTGGCATGTGCGGAAAGACGCGATCGTCATCGCCGGATTTTCCGCCGGAGGCCATCTTGCCGCGGAATACGCCTGCAAGTGGGACCGTCCTGCTCTCAGCGCAGTGGCGGAGGCCGAAAGGGAGGAGCTTCGCCCGAACGCGCTTGTGCTCGGTTATCCGGTCATCACCGCCGGCGCGGCGGCGCACGAGGAGTCAATCCATAACCTTCTCGGTGCGCAGGATACGCCGAAAATGCGCCGGAGCGTGTCGCTGGAAACGCAGGTGAGCGGGTGTGTCCCGCCGGTCTTTCTCTGGCACACGGCTACGGACGAAATGGTTAACGCGGAAAACTCGCTGCTCTTTGCTTCGGCACTCGCGCGAGAAAAGATCCCCTATGAGCTGCATATTTACGGCACTGGCGTGCACGGCGTGAGTCTCGGCACGCGCGCGACGGTCGGCGAGGAGAAGCATGTATCCCACGGCTGCGCCGGATGGTTCGCCCAGGCGGCACGGTTTCTGGAGCGGGTGCTCCATGAATAAAAAAGGAGGTCTGTGTCTTGGAATGTATCTACTGCCATGAAGAGAGCGAGTTTCGCCGCTCGATCATGGAGGAACTCTGTACGCTACCATACAGTACGGTATACGTCTTCCGCAGCCAGACCTATTACGGCCGCTGCGTCGTGGCGTTCCGTCTCCGCCATGTAAACGAGCTTTTTGAACTCACGGCGGAAGAGCGGCAAGGCTACATGGACGATGTGGCGCGCACCGCCTCGGCGATACAGCGGGCCGTCGGCGCGGAAAAGATCAATTACGCCATTTACGGTGATCTCATGCCGCACGTCCACTTCCACCTTGTTCCGAAGCGCCCCGGCGCGCCGGACTGGGGCGGACCGTTTCGCATGGACGCGCCGGTAACGGAGCTGCCGGAGGAGGAGATGCGCGCGCTGCGCGCCGCTCTGCTCCGCGAGTTCAAAGCATGACCCTCTGCCGCCGGAGGGCGGCACACAAAATACTTTGTTCTTTATTGTTTACACAATAAAAGATAAAAAACCATTATGGAGGAACCGAAATGAAGAAGATCCTTGCTCTCATCCTGTCTCTGGTCATGGTTTTCGGTCTGGCTGCCTGCGGCGCCAGCACAGAAACCCCGGCGACCACCCCCACCGAGTCCGGCACGACCACTGGCTCCGACAGCACCGTCGAGCCCATTGTTCTGAAGTTCAGCGACTGCCACAACCCCACCGCCACCAACCACCTCGCCTTCCAGAAAATGGCCGAGGTCGTCAAGGAAGCCACCAACGGCGCCATTGAGATCGAGGTCTACCCCTCCTCCCAGCTCGGCGACGTCGGCGCCAGCCAGGAAGCCATCCAGATGAACACGCTGGATATGGCCGTTACCAACCTCGCCGTTATCGGATCGGTCATCCCCGAGTTCGGCGCGGTCGGCGGCCCGTTCCTCTTTGAGAGCGACGAGCACATCCAGAAGGCCATGGAAGGCGAGCTCGGTCAGTACTACGCGGACAAGGCCGCCGAAAAGGGCCTGAACATCTGCGGATATCTGTACACCGGCTTCCGTCACTGCTTCACCTCCAAGCCCATCAATACCGTGGATGATTTCAAGGGCCTGAAGATCCGCACCATGGAGAACCCGGTCGACGTCGGTATCTTCAACGCCATCGGCGCGCAGGCTACCCCCATGGCCTACAGCGAGCTGTTCACCGCGATCCAGCAGGGCACCGTGGACGGTGGTGAGAACACCATCGCCAACTACCTCTCCGACGGCTTCTCCGAGGTCGCCCCGTACCTGACGCTCAGCGGCCACACCTACAACATCTGCATCATCCTCATTTCCAACGAAGCCATTGAGAAGATCCCTGCCGACATGCGCGATGCCTTCTTCGCCGCCTGCAAGGATGGCATTGCCCAGGCCAGCGCCATGGTGCTTCAGGCCAACGAGGACGCCATCGAGACACTCAAAGCCAACGGCGCCACCATTACCGACATTGACCGTACCGCTCTGTACGAGCTCTGCAAGCCCCTGTACGAAGAGTTCGCCAACGACCGCATCCCCACCGAACTGGTCGAAATGGTCAACGCAGCGAAATAAGCATCTTCCTCCTTTTCTCAGCGCCCGGGAAGCGGATGACCTCCGTTTCCCGGGCCGATCCTGAAAGCAAGAAAGGTTGACTTCTGTGAAAATTGTCAAAGCGATCGACCGGGTGGAACGGGTGCTCATCACCATCTTTTTCACTGTTATGGTCCTGGCTGTGTTTGGTCAGGTATTGAATCGAAATCTTTTCAAGCTCAACATCAGCTGGTTTGAAGAGCTGGCCCGCGGCTGCATGATCTATATGCTGATGCTGGGTACGGAGATCAGCCTTCGCGACCATTCGCAGCTCAATGTGGACTCTCTTGTCCGTCGACTTCCTCCAAAGGTCAAGGTCTGGTTCGACCATTTCTCCACTCTGATGGTGATCGTATTCTCCGGCGTGGTGGGCTTTGCCTCCATCCGGATGATCCGCTCCATGATGACTGTGGGCGGCGTTATGCCAGCGCTGCAGATCCCCAAATATTACTTTGCCGGCTGCGTCACGGTAGGCTGCCTCGCGATCTTCCTTACGCAGACGATCATTCTCATTAACACCATTGTGAAGCTTTGCACGAAAAAATCCGAGAACGGGGAGGAAAAGAACGCATGAATATGACGACACTGATCCTCTTCGGCTCTTTTGTGCTGTTCCTGGTGCTGGGGCTGCCCGTATCGATCTCGCTCGGGCTCTCCTCGCTAGTCAGCTTTTTTTACTGCGGTATTCCCATCGTCACGATCGCACAGCGCCTGTACACGGGCATGGACTCGTTCCCGCTCATGGCCATCCCACTGTTCATTCTCGCCGGCAACCTGATGACCGCCGGCGGCATCTCCCGCAAAATCGTGGACTTTGCCAACATTCTCACCGGCCGCGTCCGCGGCGGTCTGGCCTATACGGCCATTCTCGCCTGCGCGATCTTCGCCGCGCTCTCCGGCAGCGGCCCGGCCACGACCATCGCCATCGGCGCGATGATCTATCCTTCCATGAAGGAGATTAAATACCCCGAAGCGCAGTCCGCCGGTCTCATGGCCGTGGCGGGCGGTCTCGGCCCCGTCATCCCGCCGAGCATCATCATGGTCATTTACAGCACACTCGTCGGCTGCTCCGTTACGAACATGTTCTCTGCCGGTATCTTCTGGGGTATCTTTACAGTGATCGTCCTTGCCGGTGTCGTGTTCGTCATCTCCCGCAAGGACAAGTGGCCGAAGGCCGGCGTGCAGAAGCACACGGCCCGCGAGCTGCTCGGCGTTATCGCCCGCACGCTGCCCGCGCTGGCCGTGCCGCTCATCATCCTCGGCGGCATTTACAGCGGCTTCTTCACCCCGACGGAGTCCGCCGGCATTGCCTGCGTGGCGGCGTATCTGATCGGCCGATTCGTCTATAAGGAGATCTCACTCCACAATCTGCCGACGATCCTCGTGGATTCGGCCAAGCAGAGCACCGTTATCATGTTTATCATTGCCTGCGCGACGGCGTTCTCCTATTTCTTCTCCTACGCCGGTCTCACCAAGAGCCTGACGCAGTTCGTGCTCAGCTGCCACATGAGCCCGACGGTGTTCCTGCTGTTCTGCTTTGTGCTGCTCGTCATCTTCGGCATGTTCATGGACGGCACCTCCATCGCCGTACTACTCGTGCCGTTGCTCTGGCCGGTTGCCAAGGAGCTCGGCATCGACGTGATCCACTTCGGCATCGTGTTCTGCATCCTCAACTCGCTCGGCTGCTGCACGCCGCCGGTCGCGGTCAACCTGTTCGGCATGGCCAACATCTCCGGTCTGAGCGTCGGCGAGATCACCAAAGGCGAGATGCCGTTCTTCATTGCCAATCTCTGCGTCGTGCTGCTCATTATTTTCGTCCCCGCGGTCACCGCGTGGGTCGTAGGCTGAAAAACCCATGCCGGTGCGAAGCCGCACCGGCATCATGAAAAGGAGTTGTTCTTATGAAACTGAAACGCGAAGATATGCTCAAGTGGAACGTCAAAAGCAGCGAAGAGCCCGGACGCCACACCGTCATCACGCCCGATATCCACGAATGCGTCTATACGCACATCGACCGTCTGAATCTCCCTGCCGGAGAGAACTACACGGTCGAATCGGGCGAATATGAGTACTTCCTCTCTCTCATCGAGGGCAAGGCCGTCATCACTGTTGAGGGCAAAGACGCGGAGGATATGAGCCGACTGGACGGCCTGTATCTCGCCGGAAACACCGTCTGCACGCTCCGTGCGGAGGAAAACTGCGTTTTCTATATTGCCTATGCGCTCTATGAGGGCGTCGGCGAGACGCTGCACATCCGCTTCGACCCGAACGCCCCGCTAGGCCCCATGCACGAGGTGCACGGCGAGGGCACGTTCCAGCGCGAGGTGTTCATCATGCTTGGCGACAAGACACCGGCATCGCGGCTACTCTGCGGCTACACCTTCGGTCCGGATTCCGGCTGGACGAGCTGGCCGCCGCACGAGCACGCCGCCATGCTCGAGGAGACGTACTGCTACTTTGACATGCCTGCCCCGAAGATGGGCTATCAGATCACCTATCTCGAGGAGAACGGCCTGTACTCCGACGCCGTCGCCCACCCCGTCCGCTCGGGCAACATGGTCGTGTTCCCGTGCGGCTATCACCCGACCGTCGCCTCGCCCGGCACGCGCAACACCTATCTGTGGGCGCTCGTGGCGCTGCGGCCGGAGGACCGCGTGTACGGCATATACAACAAGGACAAGAACTATATCTGAGGAAGGCGTGGACAAATGATAGAGGAAATGCGGGCAAGGTTTGACCTTGCCGGGAAAAAGGCCATCGTGACCGGCGTCGGCGCGATGGAGGGCATCGGCCGCTATCTCGCCGAAGGCCTCTGCGAGGCAGGAGCGGAGGTCGTGCTCATCAACCGCTCCGAGCGGATGTTCACGGTGCGCGACTATCTTCGGGAAAAGGGCTACGCCGTCCACGGCGTGATCGCCGATCTGGGCGAGCGCGAGCAGCTCCGGCGTGCCTTTGCCGAGAGCATGGAGCTTCTCGGCTCCCATCTGGACATTCTCGTCAACTGCGCTGGCATCCAGCGGCGCATGCCGTCCGTGGACTTTGAAGAGCAGGCGTGGGACGATGTGGTCAACATCAATCTCAACGCCGTGTTCTTCCTGAGCCAACTCGCCGCGCGCGAGATGATCCCGCAGCACAAGGGCAAGATCATCAACGTGGCGTCCATGCTCAGCTACTTCGGCGGATACCGCGTACCGGCCTACACTGCGACGAAGACTGCCGTTATGGGCCTGACCCGCGCGCTCACCAACGAGTGGGCCGCCGAGGGCATTAACGTGAACGCCATCGCGCCGGGCTATATCGCCACCGATATGGGCAAACCCCTGATGGAGGACCCCGTGCGCAACAAGGAGATCATCGACCGGATCCCCTCCAAAGCGTGGGGCGATCCGAAGGTGTTCAAGGATGTCGTGGTGTTCCTAGCCTCGGAGGCGTCGAACTACATCTGCGGCGCTACGATCCCTGTGGACGGAGGTTTCCTATGCCGGTAACGAAAAAACGACCGCTCGTCGTGCTGACGGACTATTCGTATGAAACGATCCAGCCGTTCATCGACGTTTACAAGGCGGCGGACTTCGAGTTCCGCCCCTGCCAGTGCAAATCGCCTGAGGAGATTATCGAGGCGTGCAAAGACGCGGACGCCATCCAGGTACACTTTGCCGAGATCACGCGCGATATCCTTGCCGCGCTTCCCAAATGCCGTCTGCTCGTGCATAGCGGCGTCGGCATGGATACGATCGACGTGGACGCCGCCCGGGATCTCGGCATCCCGGCGTGCAACGTGCCGGACTACGGCATCGAGGATGTGGCGACGCACACCATTTTGCTCATGCTCGCCGTGACCAAAAAGCTCAATAAGCTCATGGACACGGTCAAGCGCGGCGTGTGGGACTTCTCCGTGGCCAAGCCCGTGCACCGGCTCGCCGGACGCACGTTCGGCACGATCGGCTGCGGCGCTATCGCCCGCAGCACGATCCAGAAGGCGCAGGCCTTCGGCATGAACGTGATCTCCTATGACCCGTTCCTCACGCAGGAGCAGGTCGCGCCGCTCGGCATCACGCTCAAGTCTATGGACGAGGTCGCCGCAGAAAGCGACGTCATCTCCCTGCACCTGCATCTCAACAAATCCACGGAGGGCATGATCGGTGCGGACTTTTTCCGCAAAATGAAAAAGGACGCTTTCTTCATCAACACCGCCCGCGGCGCCATCGTCAAGGAGGATGAGCTGATCGCGGCGCTGCGCGACGGCGAGATCGCCGGCGCAGGCATCGATGTGCTCTGCAGCGAGACCGTCCCCGCCGACCATCCGCTCATCGGCATGGACAACGTCATCCTCACGCCGCACGCGGCATGGTACTCCGAAGAAGCCTCACTAGCGCTGCTCACCAAGGGCGCGGAGGAGGTTGTCCGCGGTCTGAACGGCGAAAAGCTCCTGCACCCCTTCAATGGCATTTACTATGCCCGCAAAGTGGAATAAAACAAAAAAACCGACCGGCTCGGGAGCCGCAGGATCGCCTGCGGCTCCCTTTTTGCATATTGTGCCGGACATTGGGGAAAAATGTTCCGTAAATGTCATGCTTTGGAGGCGGAAACTATGGAAACGGTCGTGATAGCGCTTGAAGAGCTGGCGCATTATGCCGAGAGCACGGCGCGCACGATGCCCGTGACGGGCGTGGTGCCGCGCGCCGTGGCGGAGGATCAGATCCGGC